>JAYVXI010000145.1:0-41859 GCA_043785305.1 Limnoglobus sp.
GGTCGCGTATAACGACGACGTTTCCAGTACGAACACCGATAGCCGTCTGAGTGCGTATCTCCCCAGCGGCACGTATTACATCGGCGTCACAAACTACGATAGCTCGACGAGCGGCGCTTACACGCTCTTTATCGCAGGCCCTTCCACCAGCCCGCCGCCCGTTCCTCCCGTTCCCCCGACGAGTAGCGGATTCAGTATCCAGGTCCGGGTCAGCGGGCTGACGCCGGGACAGCAAAATGCTTTCCAGCAAGCCGCGAATCGCTGGGCGCAAGTCATCACGGGCGATCTGCCGAACGAAATTTACAACGGCGTGGTGGTCGACGATTTACTCATCGACGCCTCCGCTGTCCCGATCGATGGGCCTGGCGGTGTTCTCGGCCAAGCGGGGCCGGACCGCTTCCGTGCAGGGTCGCTGCTTCCTTACCACGGGACGATGCAGTTCGACTCCGCCGATCTCGCGGCACTCGAAGCCAACGGCCAACTGACAACGGTGGTGTTGCACGAAATGGGGCACATTCTGGGCATCGGCACGATTTGGGACAATCTGGGATTGCTCAGCGGGGCCGGGACGTCGAACCCGCGGTTCGTCGGGGCGCAAGCCACCGCGCAATACAACGCGATTTTCGGGCGAAACGAGAACGGCGTGCCCGTCGAAAACAGTGGGGGTGCCGGCACCGCCGACAGCCACTGGCGCGAAAACATCCTCGGCAACGAAGTGATGACGGGATATGTCAACTCGGGAGCGAACCCGCTCAGTCGCATCACCATCGGTTCGCTCGCCGACCTCGGCTACCAGGTGAACTACAGCGCGGCCGACAACTACGCTCCACCCGGTGCCTCGCTCGTTGCGGGCGGCGGAACCGGCGGTATTGGACGCACTTCATTGCGAACGGCCGAGCCGATCGTTTCCATCGCACTCGCCTTCGATGCCGACTTTGCCAACCGCATTGCACTACCCGGATTGACGAACGACGCGCCGCCGAACCGATCCCGCACGAATGAGGTGAGCGCGTTCGAGTCGCTCGATCACCTCACCCGCGGCATCCGCGTCGACGCGCCGACAACATCTCCCGCAATGCAAACGAGCGTGCCGGTGGACATGGTTATTTACTTGGAAGATTGAGGATCCGAGATTTAATCACTTCTCCATTTGGCCGTTCATCACCGTGCGAAGGGCCGAACCGGACCGAAATTACTAACCCGCTTCCACCTCATCTGCAATCGTTTTGCTCGAATTCAGCAGGAAACCGAGGGCGGAGGCATATGCGAACACGGCGGCGCAGACGAAAAAGGCCGTGTTCCAGCCGAAGTGGATCTTCACTTCCGTCAATAAGCTCGGTGAAAGCGCCGCACCGAGGTTGCCCCACATGTTGCCCCAGCCGAGTGCGGCACCGACGTTCTTGCCGCCGACGTCTTGCGCGAATGCCCACGTCGAGGGATTGCTGATATCGACGAACAACGCCATCGCACCGAGCGCCATCACCGCGTGCCACGGTTCGACGACGTTCGGCACGACCATGCAACAGAGGCTACAGCCGATGAGTGCGAACCCAATCGGCCCTGAACGCCCCCAACGCGGACCGTACTTGCGGAAGGCGTAATCGGTGATGATTCCCCCCGCGATCATTCCGACGCATCCGGTCAACAGGGCGGCCGACTGCATCTGCCCGATTTTGGCGTCCGCGACTGCGAACACTTCTTTCAAGTACGATGGCATGAGTGTGACGAGCGTCACCCAGCCAATGTTCGTGCCGAATTGCACCCCGCCGAATAGCCACATGTTTTTGCTTCTCGCGAGTTGCCCGATCTGCGACGCGAACGACCGCTCGACAATGGCTTCCTTCACGACGGAATCGGGCCGATCCGTCACGATAAACCAGAATATCGCAGCAACGGCGATGCCGCACAGGCCGTAAAAGAGGAAAACACCACGCCAGTTGACACCCGACGGCGTGCCGATTGCGGAGGCACCGAGTAATATCGAACCGACGAGAAGTGCGGCGAGAGACACAGTCAAAAACGGTGCGATGGTGGCACCGATGCGACCGCCGAGTGCGACGACGCTGCTGAACCGCCCGCGTTCGCTCGGAGCCGCCCACGAACGCACCAACCCCGCCGCCGCCGGGTACGCGCCCGCTTCGGATACGCCGAGCAATAATCGCACGACCAACAAGCTGATGAACCCTTCGACGAAGCCCGTCAATGCGGTAATGATCGACCAACCGAGGATGCACAACGCGAGGACTTTGCGTTGGCCGAAGCGATCCGCGAGCGAACCGACGGGCACCTGGAAAATCGCATACGTGAGGAAGAACGCACCGAGCATCACGCCCTTTTCGCGATCCGATAAATTCAGGTCGGTCTGAATCGAAACGGCGAGCGTCGAGATGCAAACGCGGTCGATGTACATCCAGAGCGCAGCCACGAACGTGACACCGAGAATGGCGAAACGTCGCGGCGAAGGTTGCGGAATCATCGGCGGTCCCATCGAGGTTAGCACCTGAAATTCGTAGCGGAAGTCGTGAGACTTCTGACGCGGTGACTTCCACTTCCTAGAAGTCTCACGACTTCGACTACGTCGGAAGCGATCATGAGTTTTTACTCCGCGTTCTCTGCGAACTCTGCGGTTGAAACTTCTGATTGAAACCTTACGCAGGTAGGCTTTCGGCGAAGTAGCGAATCCAGTTCCCGTGCATGATGCCCGCGATGTCGGCGGCGGGGTAGCCGCGTTTTTCGAGCATCGCCGGGATTTTTTGCAGGTCGGCAATCGTGTTGAGGTCGGCGGGTGTCTGATCGTAACCGAAACCGCCGTCGAGATCGCTACCAATCCCGATCTGTTTCGCATTTCCGGCGAGTTGGCACATGTGGTCGATGTTATCGACGGCGCGTTCGATCGTGACGATCGGCTTCGTGACGCAGCGAACCCATCCTTCTTGCAGCATGATCGCATCGAACGAGATGCCGACGACGCCACCGCGTGCGAACACCGATTTCAACTGTTCGTCGCTGAACTGA
Organism: Limnoglobus sp.; assembly: GCA_043785305.1. Taxonomy (GTDB): domain Bacteria; phylum Planctomycetota; class Planctomycetia; order Gemmatales; family Gemmataceae; genus Limnoglobus. The sequence continues at coordinate 3,016 of JAYVXI010000145.1, forward strand.
CGCTGCCAGTTGCAGAACTTTCGCGCGTTCTGGTGGCTCGCGAGGATCTTGCCGCCGAAGCGATCCGCCACTTGCCAGAACGCATTATCGGAAAGGTGCGTCATGTCGAGAATCATGCCGAGTTCTTCGATGTTTTTCAGCAGCGGCAAGGCGTCGATCGCCAGCCCGACTTCGCAGCGCGTGCCACCACCGTAGCGGTTCGCGCCGTAGTGCGTGATGCCGATCGCACGCAGGCCGTTGTCGAACCACTCGCGGATGTTTTCGGGGTCGAGTACCGCATCGGCGCACTCCATACTCAGCACGAAACCGAACGGCACGTCGGCCCCGCTCAGTGCCGCATCGGCGTGTGTGCGGAACGCTTCGCGCGTACGCAGCATCTTCACGTAGCCGCTCTTTTCCATCGCGCGGTAGTACGCCAGGTGCGCGTGTGCCATCGCGTAACAGGCTTCGGGCGAAGTCATTCCGAGCGGGTGATTGATTTGTTGTTCGAGCCGCGCAATCAGCGTCGCGACGCCGATTTTCACTTCGGCCCGCTTCAGTTCGGGGAACGACGTCGTGTTCGTCTGCCGACCGGGATCGGTCAAACCGAGGAGCTTTTCTTGTACGCGAATGTCGGCAACGGCCATGCGCATGTCGCGGTTCCAATCGACGCCATTCATCGCGAGATCGAGGTGAGCATCGAATATCAGCACGGGCATTCTCCTAAGTGAAATGATTGGCAGAACGACGCATTTTCGGCTAATGATACGGCGAGGTCAAGCGATAGGCGGACCGCAGGATTGTAGAGGCACTCACCATACCTGGAATGAAATCTGACGAAGCGGAAATTTGGCTAGCTTTACGCACACAGGATGTTACTATCAATGTTACCTACCTGCTCGCCGCGAACGGCGTCTGCTTCGGATCATTTGCCTCGGTTGGAGCATCGTCGATGATGACCCTCCGGTTTGTCGTAACCGCTTTCGTACTCCTGTTGTCGCTTCGTTCTCAGGCGGCCGAACTACCACCAGCGAATTTGCCGATCCCGCAAGTCATCGATACGTTTGTCGATGCGAAACTTCTCGAAGAAAACGTTACACCCGCACCTCAAGCCGACGATCTCACAATCGTTCGTCGACTCACGCTCGATTTAGTGGGCCGCATTCCGACGGTCGGTGAAAGCGATGCGTACCTCGCATCGAAGGATGCCGACAAGCGAACGAAGCTCGTCGATCATTTGATCGCATCGCCCGCATTTGCACGGTACCAGGCGATCCTGTTCGATGTGATGCTGAGCGAACGGCCCGGTTCGGGCGGCAAGAACGGCAGCCTTCGCGATTACCTGAATGTGGCGATGAAAGAGAACCGCGCCTGGGACCGCATGTTCCGCGAAATGTTGCTCCCCGACGAAGCACTCAAAGGCTCGACCGAGTTCCTTCGCCCGCGCCTGATCGATGCCGACAAATTGACGAATGAAGTGAGCGTTTCGTTCTTCGGCGTGAACGTGAGTTGTGCGCAATGTCACGATCACCCGCTGGTGAAGGATTGGACGCAGGACCATTTTTTCGGGATGAAATCGTTCCTGACGCGGACTTACGATGCGAGCGGTTTCATTGCGGAACGCGATTCGGGCGTGGTGAAGTTCAAGCCGACGAAAGGCCCCGAACGTGCTGCGAAGTTGATGTTCCTAACGGGTGCGGTCGTCGAGACGGATACGCTCCGCGAGCCGAACAAGGACGAACAAAAGCGCGAGAAGGAAGCGACCGAGAAAGCGAAATCGGCGAAGCTGGCCCCCGGCGTACCCGCGTTCAGCGCGCGGGCGAAACTCGTGCAGACCGCGTTGCAACCGAAGGAATCCGAGTTCTTCGCGAAGTCGATTGTCAACCGCCTGTGGCACCGGCTGTTCGGCCTCGGGATGGTGATGCCGCTCGATCAGATGCACTCGGAAAATCCGCCGACGCACCCCGAATTGCTCGACTGGCTGGCCCGCGATATGGCCGCACACAAGTACGATTTGCAGCGGCTCATTCGTGGCATCGCGATCAGTAAAGCGTATTCGCGAAGCAGCCAGTACCCGAGCGAAACGCACCCCGACGTCCGCACCTTCGCCGTCGCACGGTTGCGGCCACTGACGCCGCAACAACTCGGCACATCGCTGAAAATCGCCACGACCGACCCGAAAACCTATGACACGCTGAAGCCGCAAGAATTCGAGCAGCGGATCGAGCAAGCGGAATCGGCGGGGCGTGGCATTGCGGCAATGATCGCGCAACCGACGGACACCTTCCAGATTGGCGTCTCCGAAGCGCTCTTCTTCAGCAACGGCGAGCGAGTGATGAAAGAACTCCTCACCGATGGCGGTGGCAGTCTGCTCGGTCGTGCGAAACTCGAAAAGACACCGGCAGAAACGGTGAAGCTGTTCATCCACACAGCACTCGGCCGACCGGCCACCGACGACGAGATTCGCACGCTGACGGGTTATTTATCATCGCGAACCGACCGTGCTCCCGAGGCCCAACGGCAGGTGTTGTGGGCGCTCGCGACTTGCCCCGAATTCCGCTTCAACCACTAAACCGAGTCGCACGAACCATGAACAATCTCTACGACCATGCGGCTCCCGACCGGCGCAAATTCCTCGCCACATCGGCGGCACTCGGTGCGATGGCGTGCGCGGATATGTCCGGCGTCAACGTGCTGTCTTCGCCGGCGATTGCCTCCGAATTGAAGAAGAAACAGAAGCGGGTGATCTTGTTTTGGCTCGCAGGTGGTGCCAGCCAACTCGAAACGTGGGATCCGAAGCCGGGTGCCAGCACGGGTGGACCGTTCCGTGCAATTTCGACCGATGTGCCGGGCATTCACATCTCCGAACTGATGCCCGAGATGGCGAAGCGGATGAAGAACACCTGCCTGATTCGCGGCCTGAACACCCGCAACGGCGACCATGGCAGCGGCGCGAAACTGATGATGCGTGGCCGCAAGGACGAAGCGAGCCTGAAGTTCCCCGACCTCGGTGCGGTCGTGGCCCGCGAGATGGGGCGTGCCGATAGCAAAGTCCCCGACTACGTGACGTTCTACACGCAGACCGAAGGCCGAAGTTTCGCCCCCGGCGATTCCGGATTCCTCGGTGCCCGCTTCGCGCCGATGGAACTGACGACGAACAACTTCCCCGAATTCGTCCGCAAGCTCGACGGCATCAACGACCTCGACCACGTTCAACGTGCGGAACTTCGCGACTTGCTCGGCAAGCAGTTCATGAAGGGCCGCCAATCCGAAGTCATGGGCAGCCACAACGAAGCGTACGAGCGGGTTCGCGGCATCATGGCGAGCGAAAAGCTGTTCGATATTTCGCAGGAGCCGATGAAAGTTCGCGAAAAGTACGGCCACACGCAGTTCGGGGAACAAGCTCTGATCGCGCGGCGACTCGTCGAAGCCGGCGTGCCGTTCGTTCGCGTCGCCCGCGCCTGGTGGGATAGCCACGGGCAGAACTTCGAGACGCACCAGGAGATGGTGCCCGAACTCGATCACGTCATGGCGACGCTGATCGACGACCTGAAAGATCGTGGCTTACTCGAAGACGTGATGATTATCACGCTCGCCGAGTTCGGTCGAACGCCAGGGATCAACTCGAGTTTGGGCCGCGATCACTTCGCGAGCGCATGGAGCAGTTCGATTACCGGGTGTGGCATCAAGGGCGGTTCGGTGTACGGCAAGACCGACGCGCTCGGCAACAAAGTCATCGCCGAGGAAGTGAACGCCGGTTCGCTGTTCGCCACGATTTACAGTGCGCTCGGCATCAAGCACGACAAAGATTACCACGTCGGCTCGCGGCCCGTACCGCTCGTCGAACCGGGCATCGAGCCAATCGAAGCCGTGCTGGCATAATGAAGAATGTCAGGAACGACTGGAGTTAAACATGAGCATTGCAATCGCGGTCGCCCGCGCAACACTCGACGATCTGATGCGATACGACGGCAACGCCGAACTCATCGGAGGAAGGATCGTCACATACATGGCTACCGGTTTCCGTCCAAGTCGCGTCGCGCATCTTCCGTCGATTGGACGACTACGCCGATGCGACGGGGCACGGGGTGGCTCTGAATGATAACGTCGGGTTCGCAGTCCCGGAATTGTCCACTGGCAGAGAGTCGTTCTCGCCCGATGCGTCGTACTACACCGGCCCGCTACCCGCCGACCTCATGCGATTCGTACCTGGCCCACCCGACTTTGCGGTCGAAGTCCGCAGCGAGAACGATTACGGTCCCGCAGCCGATGCCGACATCGCCGCAAAACGCGCCGAATATTTCGAGGCGGGCACGCTGGTCGTGTGGGACGTCGATCCGATTGCGGGTGTCGTCCGTCGCTATCGGGCCGATAGCGAAGTTCCGATGACGTTCCGGGCCGGTTCCGAAGCCGACGCCGAACCCGCCGTCCCCGGTTGGCGACTTTCGATCGACTGGCTGATGGCGTAAAAGTCCTTCTAAATATTGGCATCACAATGAAAACACCGAATGCCGAATCGCTGAAGCTCGTTAAGGAATATTCGCGGCCCGTGATCACGTTTGCCGTGATTCGCGTGCCCGGTTCGGATCGCGTCTTCCTCGGCGCGTCGGACTTCAAAGTGAGCGAAGCGGACCTGGTGGCGGCGAAGTTCGAGCCGAAGGATTTGTACGCGCACGGCAGTTACGTTACGGGCGTGACACTCGCCGGAAAGACGCTCGTTTCCGGTGGGTACGATGGCAAGCTGACGTGGTGGGACACCGACAAAAAAGCTGTCATCCGCACGCACGATGCCCACGCGAAGTGGATTCGCAAAGTCATCGCGTCGCCGAACGGCAAGATCGTTGCGAGCATTGCGGACGACATGGTTTGCAAGCTCTGGGATGCCACCACGGGCACGCTGATTCGCGAACTGCGCGGCCATGCCGAGAAGACGCCGAATAACTATGTGTCCATGCTGTACGCGGTTGCGTTTTCCCTCGATGGTTCGCTGATCGCGACGGGCGACAAAGTCGGCCACGTCGTCGTGTGGGATGCGAACACCGGCAAGGAACTTGCGGCGGTCGAGGCACCGATTATGTACACGTGGGACAAAGCACAGCGTCTGCACTCGATCGGCGGCGTACGCTCGGTGGCGTTCTCGCCCGACAACGCCATCCTCGCGGTCGGCGGCACCGGGAAGATCGGCAACATCGACCACCTCGAAGCCAAGGCACGCGTCGAACTCTTCGACTGGAAGGCGAAGAAGCCACTCGCCGAGATCGTCGCGGATAAGTCGCAAGGGCTGGTGAACAAGCTCGCATTTGCACCCGATGGTTCGTGGCTACTCGGTGCGGGCGGCGCGGGCGAAGGGTTCCTGATCGCGATCGATGTCGCGGGGAAGAAAATCATCAAGCAAGAAAAAGTGCCGATGCACGTTCACGATTTCGCCGTCACCGACGCCTTCGATTCGATCGTCGCCGTCGGCCACAACAAGATCGTTACCTACAAGCTCGGTTAGACATGCGAAAGATTTTGATACTACTCGTACTCCTCGGCCTGCCATCGCTTTCGCTGGCGCGCGAACCGACGTTCGAGCGCGACATTCAACCGATCCTCACGCGGTTCGGCTGCAATGCCGGGGCGTGTCACGGTAAGGCGCGCGGGCAGAACGGCTTCTCGCTTTCGCTGCTCGCATACGACCCCGATGCGGACTTCGCGGCCATCACCGAGGAAGCTCGCGGACGGCGGTTGTTCCCCGCGAACCCCGAGTTCAGTTTGCTGTTGCGCAAAGCGAGCGGCGAAGTCCCGCACGGCGGCGGCAAGAAACTGCCGAAGGACGATCCGAACTACGCGACGCTGAAACAGTGGATCGCATTGGGCACGCCACGCACGCCGACAACCGCCGCGAAGCTCGTTGGTATATCGGTCAATCCGCGCGAACGGATCCTGACTTTCGGCACGATGGTCCCGCTGCAAATCACCGCCACGTACTCCGATGGCAGCACCGAAGATGTGACGCGGATGTCGCAGTTTCAATCGAACGACAGCACCTACGCCGCCGTCGATGCGTTCGGCAAAATCGTCGCGGGGCCGCTACCCGGCGAGGCCGCCGTGATGGCGCGATTCCAAAATACCTTCGCCGTGTGCAACATCCTGATCCCGCTTCCGGGCACAGTCGATGCGAAATATTACGACAACTTACCGCGCAAGAACTTCATCGATGGCCACGTCTGGAACAAGCTCAAACAACTCGCGATTACGCCATCCGACCCGTGCCCCGATGCGACGTTTCACCGCCGCGCGTTTCTGGACGTCATCGGCCGATTACCGACGCCGACCGAGACGACCGCCTTCCTGAAAGATACCGACCCGAAGAAGCGCGACACGCTGATCGATCGCCTCCTCGAGCGGCCGGAGTACGGCGATTTCTGGGCGAATAAGTGGGCAGACTTGTTGCGGCCGAACCCGTATCACGCGGGCATTAAGGCGACGTTCAACTACGATGCTTGGATCCGCGAATCGTTTCGCAAGAACAAGCCGTACGACCAGTTCGTTCGCGAAATCCTCACCGCACAAGGCAGTTCGTTCCGTAACGGGGCCGTCGTGTTTTATCGCAATCGTCGCCAACCCGACGAACTGACGACGATGGCGAGCCAGCTGTTCCTCGGCATTCGCCTCGACTGTGCGAAGTGCCACCACCACCCGTTCGAGGTCTACTCGCAAGACGACTTTTACAGCTTCGCGGCGTTTTTCGCCCGCGTCGGCCACACCGGTCAAGGCATCTCGGCACCGATCTCCGGCGGCGAGGAAATCTTCTACGTCAACCCCACCGGCACGGTCAAGCACCCGCTTACTGACAAGGTAATGTCACCGCGTACGTTGCTCGGCCCAGACCTCGTGATTCCACCCGAAGACGACCCGCGCGTCGTGCTGGCCAAGTGGGTGACGGCACCGGAGAACCCGACGTTCGCAAAGGTAATCGCCAACCGCGTTTGGGCGGACCTGATGGGCCGCGGCATCGTCGATCCCGTCGACGACCTGCGTGCCACGAACCCGCCGACGAACGGCCCGCTCCTCGATGAACTCGCGGCCGACTTCCGCAAGGGCGGCTGCAACATGAAAACGCTGATTCGCCGAATCGCGACGAGCCACGCATACGGTTTGAACTCGACGCCTCGCGATCGCAACATCGGCGATATTCGCAACTATTCGCGGCACTATCGGCAACGACTCCGTGCGGAAGTATTGCTCGATGCCGTCACGGACATTACGGGCGTGAACGAGAAATTTGAAGCGATGTCGCCCGGCTCGCGCGCGATGGAATCGTGGACGGTCCGCTTCGATTCCAAGTTTCTCGACAGCTTCGGGCGACCCGATCCGAACCAGGATCCACCGTGCGAACGCAGTTCGGAAACGACGGTGGTGCAGGCGCTGCACCTAATGAATTCTCCGAATATTCAGCGAAAGATAACCGACGATAACGGGAATGCGGCAATACTCGCGAAGAGCGATAAAACGCCCGCGGCGATCGTCCGCGAGATTTACTTGCTGATCTATTGCCGCGAACCGAGTGCCGAAGAGACGGCGAAATGCGTGGCACGATTCGAGAAGAAAAACGCGATCCGCCGCGAGGCGACCGAAGACCTGATGTGGGCGTTATTGAACACGCCCGAATTCGCATTCAACGATTGATAGAAGGGGACAAACGTGAACACGAACTGCTTGGGCGTTACGCGCCGCGACTGCTTGCAACTCGGCCTCACAACCTTGCTCGGTGGCGGGCTGGCCACCGCGATGCGGGCGTCGTCCGGATCGAACAAGATCGCGCCGAAGGCGAAGTCGTGCATCCTCATCTGGATGGACGGCGGGCCGACGCACTACGAAACCTTCGACCCGAAGCCCGATGCCCCCTCGGAGTATCGCGGCGACTTCAAAGCGATCCCCACGAAGACGAACGGGATGATGGTTTCCGAGCATATGAAGCGGCTCGCGGCGATCTCCGACAAGCTCGCGATCGTGCGCTCGATTCGCCACGATCAAGGTAACCACGGCGCGGGCAATCACTACATGATGACGGGCGCGCCGCCGCGAATCCCCGTCGGTTGCGGGGCGTTCGTCAGCTTCCACCCGAGCATGGGTTCGGTGACCGCCGCCGAAGTCGGTGCGCCGGCCGGGCTGCCCGCGTACTTCAGCTTTCCCAGCATGACGCGGTCGGGCGGGCCGAACTTCCTCGGTGCGAAATACGCGCCGTTCGTCGTCGAAGAGAACCCCGATCAACACAACTTCCGCGTTCGCGATGTCGCATTGCCGAGCGGCCTGACCGCGGGCCGTTTCGCCGACCGCAGCGACGTCCGCATCGAGGTCGATCGCTTCCGCCGCTTCCTCGATAAAACCTCCGGCGACCCCGCCGTCGCGCTCGACGAACATTACCTGCAAGCCGCCGAGTTGATGAAATCGAAGGAAGCGCAGGCGGCATTTAGTATCGGCCGCGAACCGGAGAAAGTGCGACAAGCCTACACGCGAACGGCGTTCGGACAACGCGCACTTCTGGCACGCCGATTGGTCGAAGCGGGCGTGCCGTTCATCACACTGAACGACGGCGGCTGGGACCACCACTCGAAGCTCTTCGATGCATTAAAAACGCGACTACCTTCGTGGGATCAAGTCGTCTCCGCACTGATTTCCGACCTCGATCAGCGCGGCTTACTCGATACGACGCTCGTGATCGCGCTCGGTGAATTCGGTCGTGCCCCGCAGATCAACAAGGATGCCGGACGCGACCACTGGGCGAACGCGATGAGCGTGCTGTTCGCGGGCGGTGGCACACCCGGTGGGCAGGTCGTGGGGGCGACCGACAAGAAGGGATTTGCCGCGATCGAGCGCGTGCTTTCGCCGGAAAACTTCGCTTCGACGATTTACACGAAGCTCGGCATCGACCCGAATAAAATGATCTACGCGCCGAACGGACGGCCCTCGCACATCGTCAGCGACCCGATGCCAATCAAAGAACTGATGGGCTGAAATTGACAATCCGCCGCGAGGTGACAGTGCGATGACACGATGCGTTTTCCTCTGCGGTTGGCTGCTCGCATTGTCGGCAGGGTCAGCGTACGCGGCCCCAATTGCCACGCACATTTTCCCGACGGGCGGGCCACGCGGGCAGACCGTCGAAGTCACGGTTTTCGGTGGATTCGACACATGGCCGGTGAAGGTATGGAGCAGCGACAAGGCGATCACCGCCGTTGCCTCAAAGACCAAAGGCCAGTTCGCGATCACCATCGCCGCCGATGCCGTGCCCGGTATTTACTGGCTGCGGTTTTACGACGAGACCGGCGCGAGTGCGTTACGGCCCTTCGCAGTCAGCACGTTTCCCGAATGTCGCGAAGTCGAACCGAACGACGATGCCGCGCACGCGCAGCCAATCGCGCTGCCGAACCTGGTGAATGGGCAACTGCAAAAGAACGGCGACGTCGACCTGTTTGCGGTGACGCTGAAGAAGGGCCAAACGCTGGTGGCGGCGCTCGATGCGCACTTTCCGTTTCGCTCGCCGATGGATGCTGTGCTACAAATTGTCTCGAAGTCGGGCTTCGTGTTGGAGCAAAATCACGACCACCGCGGCCTCGATCCGCTGATCGCGTTCACCGCGCCGGACGATGGCACGTACTACGTGCGGCTGTTCGCGTTCCCGTCCTCGCCCGATAGCAGCATCCATTTCGCAGGTGGCGTCAATTCCGTCTACCGGCTGACACTCACAACCGAAGCCTACGCCGATTTTGCGTTTCCGCTCGCGGTCAACCGCGAGAAGCCCGGGTCGGTTTCCGTCGTCGGCTGGAACGTGCCGAAGGCGGCGCTAGCCGCCGTTCCCGTGCTAACAAATGAAGACATGTGGCAGACCGTGCTAACGCCACTCGCGCGAAATCCATTACGCATCCGCCGCGAAACGCACGCGGTGATCGAAGCGCCGAAGGCCGAAACTCCGATCCCGCCACCGTTCAGTGCATCGGGCGTGATTAGCGAAGCGGGCCAACCGGCGAAGTACCGCATCCACGCGAAAAAGGGCACGACGCTTCAGATCACCACGCACGGCCCGAGCCTCGGGTTAGCCATCACGCCCGCGTTTCGCTTGCTCGATGCCGTGGGCAAAGTGTTGCAAAATGCACAGCCAGACAATCCCAGCAACGACATCACACTGAAATTTGGCGTGCCTGCCGATGGCGTGTATACCCTGGAAGTGCGCGACCTGCACGGCTCCGCCAGCCCTCGGCACGCCTTTTTATTAAGGGTTTTAGTCGAACAACCCGACTTCCATCTGGCACTTGAAGGCGATCACTTCACGGTCGTTCCCGGTAAGCCGACCGAGATCCCAATCACCGTGGCAAAGACCGGTGGCTTCGCGGGTGACATTGAGGTGTCAGCCGTCGGTTTGCCAGCCGATGTCAAAGTCGAAGTCGTGCCATCCGACGGGAAGAAGCCAATCGTCGTGAAGCTAACGACGGAGAAAGTCGGCGCGTCCGTGCCGTTCCAATTCGTCGGCCGCTCGAAGGATGGCAAAATCACCAACCGCATCGCCGAGTTCAAAATGCCCGATTTCGAGATCGCCACGACTGACATCTGGCTGACAACCACAGCAACGGCCGCTGTCGCGACGCCGAAAAAGAAAAAGTAATTTCACCCCGCCGATTGCGTCAACCGCAAACCGATCGGCAACGAGTCGCCGAACATCTGCGATTGATCGTCGCCACCGGTTTGCACGATTTCCTCGACCATTCGCAACCAGTTCTGCGGTACTTGAACCGTACGCAATCGCGCGGCCACGCGCTCGCGATGGTCTTCGCTCACCTCGATCGCACGCACGCCACTTCGCCGCGCCAGTTGCGCCGAGCAGAACGCCCAGCCCGATTTTTCGCTCTCGTTTGTCGGCTTGAAATCGACGAGCCGTTCGAGCCACGTTTCGATTGTCGATGGGTGAACGATCGCGTTGAGTGGCCCGTAAAGTGGCACGCGCGCACCGAGCCGCGTCAGCGACCAAAACGCGAACGTCGGCACCGGCGTTCGTGCGATTTGCCGCAGCAGTTCGTTGCCGAGATTCTCCTTCGTTTTCGCATCGACCCGTTCGAGGCTCGCCGCCGTGCGCCACATTTCGGCGAGTTCGTTCGTGCTCGGCCGGTTTATCGCTTTGCCCTTTGTGGGCAGCAGAATCGGCTTCAGCTTCGCGAACAACGCCAGTTGCAGTGCGGTGTTCAACCCGCCCGCCATGCGACGCCACATAATCCAATAATCCGCGCCGCCATCGGCAACCAAGACGGTTTTCGCACCGACACCCGGTGCCGTCGCGATGAGGAGTTTCCACACCGCCTCGACGCGGTACCGGTCGAGCGGATCGCCGAACCCTGGACGCAGGCAGTAGCCGGTGAGGTTGTACCAACGCGCGAGAAATGCGGGGCCGCGCGTGCGCTGTTCGGACACCTCGCTGAGGAAATCCCACATCCGTCGGCACAACCCCGTCGGCCACTCGGACCGCGTCAATGCGAGGCCCGCTTCGATGCGATTCGGCAGTTCTTGCGGAGTGACTGTCAGTGCGGTATCACCACCTATGAACGCCGCCTGAATCGCATCGCGCGCCGCTTGGACTTTCTCTTCAGGCCAGACATCGAGCGGCACGGCTGCGGCCTCTTTGGCATCGCCGCGTTGTTCCGGTATCAAGTCGCGGACGTTAAATTCGAGCTTCCAACGGTTGCCTTCCCGCGACACGCACGACAATTCGAGCGTACCGATCTCGGTGCATTTTGCCGCGAGCGTGACCGGAATCTGTTTCGTGCCGCTGCGTTTGCCGCCGCGCAAAATCGTGTGCAACGGTGGTAACGGCAGCAATTGATCGGGCGAAACTTGAATCAAATCACCCGCCGAATCGTCGCCACGCACGGTCGAGGTATACAGCGGAAACAGCACGGGGCGGCCGAGAGCCAACTCCAGTTCGGGCTTCGGCAGCGAGATTTCTTCGCCTTCTTGCATCCGTCGCGGCACCACGCAAAGTACGGATCGCAGCTCCGGATTCGCACTCGCTTCCGTCGTCTCGATGCCGATGTAGTACGATCGCGGCGTGCCCCCGCCGATGCGCTGTCCGCCCGTTTGCTTCAACCACGCGAAGTACGCCGCCCCCCACGCGACCGCCAGATCGAGCGACGGACTCGTCAACACGAGCGGCTGCCAATCGTCGCCGAACCACGGCCGCATCACGTCGATCAAGCGCTCTTGCAATACCGGTGGTTGGAACACGCCACCGTTGAATAGAATCGCATCGATCGCGTCGGGTGACGTGCGATGTTGCCGCAAGAACGCGGCGAGGTGCTTCGTGATTGCGGGATCGGCCACGTACGGCAGGCCCATCTCCTGAAGCCCTGCACGCCCCACGCGCGAGGGTTCCGCATCGCGGGACACGGTCGGGAAGAAGCCATCGAAAAGCACGCTTCGCACGTCGGCCTGCGAGATCGGTACCGATACCGTGCCGCCGACTACCGACCGACCGCGACCGACGACCGTCACGGGGTACGATTCTGGCGGTGAGGGCACGAGTAACGCTTCTTTTGCAGTCCGGCACGCTTGAATCAGCCCGCCGAACTGCGCGGCATCGATCTTGCCGCCGGGCAGTTTCGCCTCGATCGCTTTCGCCAACGCGAGGTCCATGTTGTCGCCACCGAGCAATAAATGCTCGCCCACGGCATCGCGCAAAAAGGCCAAGTCACCGTGACCCTCCCCGGCACGAATCAGGCTGAAGTCGCTCGTCCCGCCGCCCACATCGACGACGAGGCAACGCATCCCCGGCTTCACGCGATTCGCTTCTTTAGCCGTGTGCGTACCGAGCCACGCATAGAACGCTGCTTGTGGTTCTTCGAGCAAAACGACGTGCTTCAACCCCGCCTGCCTTGCGGCATCGGCGGTCAAATTTCGCGCGACATCATCGAACGACGCCGGAACGGTGATCGCGACGAATTGCTCTTCGAGCCGCTCGGCGGGCGTCTTCGCTTTCGCATGATTCCATGCATCGACGAGGTGGCGAAGATACTTGGCCGAGGCTTCGAGCGGGGAAATGCGAACGACATCCGGGGGCGATGCCCACGGCAACAGCGGCGCGGTGCGATCGACCCCCGGATGGCACAACCACGACTTCGCCGATGAGACTTGTCGCCCCGGCACCTTCGCGCCGTGATTGCGCGCGAATGTGCCGATTGCATCGCTCGCGTTCGCGTTCCAAGGCAACGCGATTGCGCCGGGTGGTAGCTCGTGTGGGCCGGGTAAATACACGAACGAAGGGAGCAACGGCAACTCGCCGACTTGCCCGCTACCGACGAGTTGCGGCACCGCGAACGTTCGCAATTTCGGCCGGCCCGTTTTCGTCTTTTCGTCGGAGTCGACGTAAGCGAGTGCGGAGTTCGTCGTGCCGAGATCGATGCCAATGAGGTAGCGGGACATCCGGAAACCTTATAGTCTCGTGAAGTATGACACACACTGTTCTAGGACTCGACATCGGCGGGGCGAACTTGAAGGCCGCCACGATCGACCGCCGCGCGGTCACCGTTCCGTTCCCGCTCTGGAAACAACCGGACAAACTCGGCGACAGTCTCGCCGCGCTGATCGCACAATTTCCGAAAACGACGACGCTCGCCATCACGATGACCGGCGAACTCTGCGACTGTTTTCCGACTTTGCGCGAAGGCGTTCTGGCGATTCTGGATGCGGTCGAGCGTGCCGCTGATAAATGTAAAGTTCGGGTTTGGACGACCAATGGCCAGTTCGTGAAAGTGGCGAAATCGCGTACAGACACGGCGAAAGTGGCGGCGGCAAACTGGCACGCATTGGCCACATATGCGGCACGATTTTGCCCGAACGCCGATGCCGCGATCATCGACATCGGCTCGACGACGACCGACCTAATTGCGATCCGCAACGGTAAGCCCGACAGCGTCGGCCACACCGATAGGCAACGACTCGAGGCGGGGGAACTGCTGTACTTCGGCACATCGCGCACGCCGGTGTTCGCGTTCGGGCTGCCAAATATCGCGGCCGAATATTTTGCAACGATGCGCGATGTTTACACGGTGTTAGGCGAGATTCTCGAAGACGATGCCGACACGGACACCGCCGACAACCGACCGGCTACGATTGCGTTTTCGCTATCGCGATTAGCCCGTGCCCGATGTGCGGATCGCGAAACGATGAGCGACGACGCGATCCGCCAATTTGCGATGCAACTCCGCGATGAACAGATTCGAAGAATGCGCGAGGCGTTTCAGAAAGCGATCTTGTCGCGGTTCACACCCACGACGCTGATCTTGTCTGGGAGTGGCGAATTTTTGCTGCAAAGTCTGTTCGCGAAAGTGCGATACCCGCTCTGTTCGCTCTCGCACAAACTCGGTAAATCGGTCTCCGGTTGTGCCCCCGCACACGCGGTCGCAGTCTTGGCCACGGAGAACCCGGCATGATGGTCGTCAAAGTCGGCGGCAGTTTGTTCGATCATCCGAAACTCGGGCCAGCGCTGGCGAAATGGCTGAATATTCAGTCCGAGACGACGATATTTCTCGTTGCCGGTGGCGGTCGATTCGCAGATGCGGTGCGCAAGATGGACTGCATTCATACGCTCGGTGAGGAGGCGGCACACTGGGCCGCGCTCGCTTCGCTCAGCGCACCGTCTGCAATTCTGAAAGCGATGTTGGCGAAGTATGAGATCCCAAAACGACTCGAATTTATCGATTGTTTAGAGTTCGCGCGAAGCGATGATGACAACCTGATGACACTGCCGTACTCATGGCGAGTGACGACCGATTCGATCGCCGCCCGCATTGCCATGACATACGGCTGTCAGCGACTCGCTCTGCTCAAATCGCTCGAAATTCTCGAAGGCACATCGTGGGATGTGGCTGCGAAGAACGGCTGGGTCGACGACTATTTCCCGACGATCGCATGCCTCGCCACGTTCGAAATTGTAACGGTGAATTTCCGCGATTGGCTCGACTGACATTAGCTTTTCCGCTTGCTTTGAAAGCCTTTCACTAACTTCAGAATGACCGAGCGCGGCGCAAAGCGAACCGCGAAGATCAACAGCCGATTGCGAAAGCCGGGTACGACGAGCCGCCTTCCGGCCATGAGGCCGTGGAATGCGGCATCGGCGACGGGGCCGACAGCCATGACGTTCGGCCCGCTGAATAGCGATGTGCCGGACATATCAGCCACGTCGCCGAATTCGGTTTTCGTCGGTCCCGGACAGAGGCATGTCACTGTCACGCCGGTGTCGCGGAGTTCTTCGTGTAGGGCTTCGGAGAACGAAAGCACGTAGGCTTTCGTGGCGTAATACACCGCCATTAACGGACCCGGTTGAAACGCCGCCGTGCTGGCGACGTTCAAGACTTTCCCTCGGCGATTCTTCACCATCGCGGGCAAAAACAACCGCGTGAGTTCGGTCAGCGCTACGACGTTGAGTTGAATCATCGAGATCATGCGCGCAAGATCCGCCGTGGCGAACTCGCCGAGCGCACCGAAGCCCGCGTTGTTGATGAGGATTTCGACGCTCAGCCCCTTCGCCGTAACATCGTCGAACAGCTTTCGCGGGGCGGTTGCATCACCGAGATCGGCCGACATCACGTGAACTTTGGCAGCGTGTGCCTCGGTTAAGCGTGCCGCCAGCGCGTTCAGTTCGTCGGTTCGGCGTGCGACGAGAATCAGATCGCAACCATTCTTCGCAAACCGTTCCGCGAGTTCTTTACCGATGCCTGCGGAGGCCCCCGTCACGAGGGCAAGAGGGCGGGGTGACGGTGCCATGTCAGTTCACTTTCGTAACGTGATGTTCGCCGGGCGAGCCGGTGATGAGCCGTGCCGCGCGGTTGCGCGTGACATAGTTCCAGAACCATTGGAACACCACGAGCATACGGTTCTCGAAGCGGGCGAGATACAAGATGTGGATGAACAACCAGGCCAGCCAGGCGATGAATCCGCTGAGCAGAAAGCCTTTCGTTTCGGCGACGGCACGGGATCGGCCGATGGTCGCCATACTGCCTTTATCCCAGTATTTGAAGGGCGCAGCCGGGGCGGTGCCGCGTATTCGCCGGTCGATCACGTCGGCGGCGTAACGGCCCTGTTGCATGGCAACGGGGGCGACGCCGGGCAGGAATTTCCCATCGGCGGATTTCATCGCGGCCATGTCGCCGAGTACGAAAACGTCCGGATGGCCCGGCACGGAACAATCGCCACTCACGGTGACGCGCCCACCGCGATCGATTTCCACGCCCGCGCCAATCGCCTCGGCGAGCTTTTTACCGAGTGGCGATGCCTTCACTCCCGCGGCCCAAATCACAGTTTCCGCGTCGATCCGGCGAACGTCTTTGCTGCCGTCAACGGAAACGACGACGTGATCGTTCGCGATGTTCGTGACGTGGCAATCGAACAGAATTTCCACGTGCAGTGCCATTAGTGCGACGGCGGCACGACGCGATGATTTTTCGTGGAATGTCGGCAATATGCGTTGCTGCCCTTCGACGAGAATCACGCGGCACAATGCGGGATCGATTGCGCGGAAGTCGCGTCGCATCGTCGATCGTGCGAGTTCGGAGATGGCACCGGCCATCTCCACACCCGTCGGGCCACCACCTACCACGACGAATGTCAACAGCCGCGCACGAACGACGGGATCGACTTCGCGTTCGGCTCGCTCGAATGCCGTCAGTATATTTCGGCGAATTTCGGTCGCGTCTTCGATGGTTTTTAAGCCCGGCGCGAGCGGCTCCCACAAGTCATCTTTCCCGAAGTAGTGGTGCGTAGAACCGGCCGCGAGAACGAGCGTATCGAACGGCTGCTTCACGCCATCAGTGAAGGTAATTTCCTTTTTCGCGAAGTCGAACGACTCGACTTCGACGAGCAAAACCCGCGCATTTGGCTGATATTTAAGGATCGTTCGCAATGGTGAGGCAATATTCGCGGGCGAGAGTGCGCCGGTCGCGACTTGATACAGCAACGGCTGGAACAGGTGAAAATTCCGGCGGTCGACGAGCGTGACGTCGACCGGCGACTTCCGCAGTGCCCGCGCACAATAGAGTCCGCCAAAGCCGCCGCCGATGATGACAACGCGGTGTCGGTTCGCGGGTGCCGTTTCGTTCGCCATGTCGAATCATCTCCTCGGTCGAGTGTCAAAAGGCGACCGTTATCGTTGTACGAATGCGACGTTCGGGCGATTGCGTTCGCGTGCTGCGGAGAGGTACAGCAACAGAATCGCGGGGGAATAATACACGAACCAGTGTAGTGGGATCGAGGACGCCCAATCGAAAAACCCGGCGATGATCGGACCGATCGCGGTGATAAAGTTCATCGCAATATACACCGTGGCGAGGATGCGAATCCGCAGGGTGATGGGGACGGAAGTCAGCCAGACGGCGGCTTGCACGATCGGCACGAGTAAGACGACGAGATCAAAAACCCACGCGCCGTAGGCCGCCGCAATCGTTGAAGCGAGAATCGCACGCGGCATTTCGACACGCCAATCCCAATGATTTCGCCGCACGTACCAGTAGGCCATCGTGAACAGCGACACGAAAATCGTCGGCAAAAACTGGAGCGAGAATCGATCCGGGGCAATCGCACGACGCAAGAAATCGGCGAGCACCGGCGAGCACCAATCCTTCGGCGACGTGTGCGAGTGGCTTGAAGTTTCCCACCCGGCGCTGCGATAATGCTCGTAAACGTGCGGGTTACATAACCACACAGCGAACGCGGCCAACCCCACCGTGGCCGCACCCGACAGTAGCACGATGCGGGCGCGTCGCGAAACGATGCCATCGAGTACCAGCAGCAACCCCACCGCGAACAGCAAGTGTGGCTTGAGCGCCGTCAACGCTACGAACGCACCCGCCAGGATTGGCCTTGCTCGCGATTGGAAAAACAGAAACCCCGAAAGCCCGAGTAAACAGAGTGCGCCGACTTGCCCGTACCACATCAGCACGATGAACGGCGCGAGCGAAATTGCGAGTAGGTGCGCAAGGATTTTTTTGTCCGGATGCCCACCGTACGTTCGCCATAGCCACTCCGCTGACACCAGGCTGGCAGTGAGTTGCACGAGCAGCCAAACGAGGTGCGCGACGTTCGCGGGTAGCAGCGCGAGCGGCGTGAAAATCGCGAGTGCCCACGGCGGATTCCACATCATCGTCGCTTGCGTTAAATCCGGGTCGCGGGTGATTTCCCGCTGAATGGGAAGTAATTCATCCGAATCGTACGGGTTCCCTTGACGCAGATTGACTGCGCCTGCCGACCAGTATTCGACGAAGTCGCGCATTGGTATTTGGTTCGGCGACTTCGCCCACGAGATGCCGAGAACGACGAGCGAGACCACGACCGCAGGGATACCGGCGAGGACAATCCACGAACGCGGTTGATTGCGAGCATCGCTCATAAAAATCCTCACCAGGCGTTGCGGTAGATGTCCAGGATGTCGTCGCGCGTCGGCATTCGCGGGTTCACTCGCATGAGCCGCTTGATCGCAAACGCCTTGTCCGCAAGGTCAGGTAACATCTCAGGCGTCACGCCGAGATCGCGCAACCGCGTCGGGATGCCGATGTCGATTCGCAGTTGTTCGACGGTACCGATGACATCGTCACTGCCGAGCAGCTGGCCGATTTCTGCAAATTGTCGTTCGCGGCCGACGCGGTTGAACCGCATCACGTACGGCAATAGCAGGCCATTTCCCGCGCCGTGCGAAACGTGAACCGCGCCGCCGACGGGGTACTCCATCGCGTGGACGAGTGCCACACCCGCATTCGAAAATGCTAGCCCGCCAAGCGTGGCGGCGAGTGCCATACCGTCGCGTGCTTCGAGATCGTTCCCGTCGCGAACCGCACGGCGAAGGAATTTCCCGACGAGCGCGATGCACTCTTTCGCCATCGCGTCGGCCATCGGGTTGTTCCCCTGATAGACCGTTTCGCCGCCGGGCGGCCGCGATTCGAACTCGACTTGATCGACGGCGGTCAGCGCTTCGATGGCGTGCGTCAGCGCGTCGATGCCCGAATCCGCCGTCACTTTCGGCGGGCAACTGACGGTCAGAAGCGGGTCGACAATCGCCACCAGCGGACGCAGATAGTTGCTGAGACAACTCACCTTTATTTTGCGTTCGGTGTCGGTGAACACGGCGGCGGCGGAGACTTCCGAGCCAGTACCGGCGGTGGTCGGGATACAGATCAATGGCGTGACGGGGCCGGGAACGCGACAATCGCCGGTGTAATCGGTGGGGTCGTTACCATGTGCGAGGACGATCGCGACGAGCTTCGCCGCGTCGATGTTGCTACCACCACCGAGGCCGACGATGAGATCGGGCTGGAATCGGCGTGCGGCGTCGATGGCCGTGCGGATAATTTCCAGTGCCGGTTCGGGTTGAATCGCGTCGAAAAGTTCCACCGTCAGCCCGGCAGCCAACAGCGGGCGATGGACTTGCTCGACGATGCCCGCCTTCACCAAAACCGCATCGGTGACGACGAACACCCGCGTCGCGCGGTGCCGCTTGGCGATGTCGCCAACTTGTCGCACGGCATCGCGACCGAAGATCAGCGATGTCGCAGAATGGAACGACCAAACCATGATCGCCTCCCGAAGGGTGGGCGGAACGAACGATGAGTTTGGTATACTTTCCCGAACGGCGACAACCGCGAAAAACCGTCAATCCCAGAGACTTCCCCGTGACTGCGTCAATTAAAATCGGCATACTCACGATCTCGGATCGCGCGAGCCAAGGCGTTTACGAAGATAGAGGCGGCCCCGCGGTCCGCGAGTATTTGAAGGAAGTCCTTTCGTGCGAATGGGAAGCCGTCGCGCAGATCGTCCCCGACGAACGCCACCTTATCGAGCAACATTTGCGGTTGATGTGCGATGAGGACAAATGCTGTTTCATCGTTACCACCGGCGGCACAGGGCCGGCAATTCGCGATGTGACACCCGAAGCGACGGAAGCGACGTGCGAAAAAATGCTGCCGGGGTTCGGCGAATTGATGCGTGCGGTGTCGTTGAAAATCGTGCCCACCGCCATTTTGTCGCGGCAAACGGCGGGCGTTCGCGGGCAATCGTTGATCGTGAATCTGCCAGGGAAACCGAGTGCGATCCGCGACTGCCTTCAGGCGGTCATGCCCGCGGTGCCGTACTGTATCGATCTGATCGGCGGGCCATTTCTCACTACGCACAAAGCGATTGTGAAAGCATTTCGCCCGAAATCTTAACGCAAGATGTCGTGAATCACGTGGCCGTGAACGTCCGTCAGCCGACGTTCGATGCCGTTGTGGTAGATCGATAATCGTTCGTGATCCAGCCCGAGTATGTGCAAAATCGTCGCGTGCAAATCGTAGATCGTCGCCGGTTTCTCGACGGCGTGGTAGCCGAATTCATCGGTGGCCCCGTACGAAAACGGTGCCTTCACGCCCGCCCCCGCCAGCCACACGGTGAAGCCTTTCGGGTTGTGGTCGCGGCCACTCGCCCCTTTTTGGAACGTCGGCATTCGGCCGAATTCGGTCACGAACACGACGAGCGTATCGGCGAGTAACCCGCGCGCTTTGAGGTCTTTCAAGAGTGCCGCACACGGGCGATCGAGGATCGGCGCGTGAATGTCGTACTGCGTTTTCAGCGACTTATGCCCGTCCCAATTTCCTACTCCTTCGCCCATCGCGTACGATCCGTTGAACAGTTGCACGAAGCGCACACCTTGCTCCAAAAGTCTGCGCGCGAGCAGGCAGTTCCGTGCGAAACCGGCTCGCACTTTGTTCGGCGAATCGGTGCCGTACGCGGTGTGGTCTCGCTTCGTTTCCTTGGAAAGATCGGCCACCTCGGCGGCGCGTAACTGCATCTTCGCGGCCATCTCGTAGCTCGCGATTCGTGCCGCAAGGTCGCTGTCATCGGGGTGTCGTTCGAGGTGCGTTTCGTTCAACATTCGCAAGAAGTCTCGTGTCGCCACATCGCTGGATGCTGTGATTTTCGCGGGGCGTTGCAGGTGCGGAATCGGCTTGTCTGCGGTGAATGCCGTTCCTTGAAATACCGCTGGCAGGAAAGCACTATTCCAGTGGTTCGGCCCCACTTGTGGCTTGCCGCGCGGGTCCGGAATCGCGACGAACGACGGCAGTTCTTGGGACTGGCTACCGAGCGCGTAACTCGCCCAACAACCGATGCCCGGAAAGCCGTCGAGCGTGAACCCCGTGCTCATCTGATTTTCGGCGGGGCCGTGCGTGTTGCTCTTCGCGGTCATCGAATGCACGAAGCACATGTCGTCCGCCAGTTCCGCGAGGTTCGGCAATAAGTCCGACACCATCTTGCCCGATTTCCCACGCGGTTGAAATTGCCACAACGGCTTCGCGAGGTTGCCTTGCTCGCCCTGAAACGTCACGAGCGTACCGCCCGGCATCGGCTGCCCGTCGCGCTTCACCAACTCCGGCTTGTAGTCGAACGTATCGAGGTGGCTGATCGCCCCCGAACAGAAGACCATGAGCACGCGGGTCGCCTTCGCGGGGAAGTGTGGCTTCCGCGGCGCGAACGGCTTCGATGGGTCGATGGCGGGCCGCAGTGGCGTGCTTGCGGCGGCATCGTTCGCGAGAAGTGCCGCCAGTGCCACGCCCGCCAACCCGGTGCCGCCGTGTTGCAAAAAAGAACGGCGATCGAGGAGATTTCGCCCAGCGTGCGACAAGAATGCGTTCACGTTTCGGCTCCAGATTATCGAATGAAGGCGAATTCGTTCGCGTTAAACAGTGCCCGGCAGAACGCGGGCAGGCCGTGCGATTGAATCAGTGACAGTGCGGCGTCAGTCTCGGCTTTTGTGGGCGCTCGGCCAAAAGCCAACGCGAACGCGAGTGCCACCCGCGCAGGTTCGTCGGCGTATTGTTTCTTGAGATGATCCGCGAAAAATGCCGATTGTTGCAGCACGAACGGGCTGTTTAACAAGTTCAATGCCTGCAAGGGCGTCGTCGATTGCGAGCGTTTCGGTGCGATCTGCCCACCGTCGGGGCAGTCGAACGCACCGAAAGTATCGTCGAGTTGCATCCGCGGTTTGATCTGATAAATCATGCGTCGAAACGTCTCCGGCCCGAACTCGCTTTTCGGCGTGTAGACTCGCACGTAGTTGCTATCGGGTTGAAACAAGTCGAAGCCAGGGCCGTACATTTTCGCATCGAGTTTCCCACTGACGGCAAGGATACTATCGCGCAGTGCTTCGGCTTCGAGGCGTTGCGGTGGGTACCGCCAGAGCAGCCGCGACTGCGCATCCTTCGCGATCGCCTCCGCGCGATTCACCGATTGCTGTCGGTACGTTGCCGATTTCACGATGGCGCGGTGGATCGCTTTCAACGACCATTTTTGGCGAACGAGTTCGGTCGCCAGCCAGTCGAGCAGTTCCGGATGCGAGGGCGAACTGCCGTTGATGCCGAAGTCGCTCGACGTGTCGACGAGTCCCGTGCCGAAGTGATGCTGCCAGATGCGATTGACGATCACGCGTGCTGTCAGTGGGTTGTCAGCGGCGACGATCCAGTTCGCGAATGCGGCCCGGCGTTCGCTATCAGTGGCGGCTTCGGGTATTGCGAAACCGTTTGCGAATGTCGCCAAAACGCCGGGTGCGACTTTCTCTTTTGGCGTCGTCACATCGCCGCGATGCAGGCGGAACGTCTCTTCGGGTGTGCCGAACTGACCGCAGTAGGCGAGCGTCGCGCCGGTGCCACGATCGCGGTCGTCCGACGATGCGACGGGTTGCCACGCTTTGCCATCGATCGAAACTTCGATGAGGTAATCGTTCGCGATGCGGTCGAAGTATCGCGGCGGGTTCGTGCGGTCGCGGCTCCAGACGACGCGATCGATCCGTTCGATTTTCGCGAACTCGATGACGACCCAACCTTTGCCAATTTCGTTGGAAATCCAGCTAAAACTGTTGCCGAACTTCGCGTCGTGGATGTTCGACAATTGGTGGATCGGGTTGCCGGTCATCGAGCCGGACGCCTTCGCTTTTGCGCCTTCGCTGGCGAGTGCGACATTCTTCGGGTTCGCGCCGACGGTGTACGCTTCGAGTTCGTCGATGCACGGTTGCAGGTCGGTCGTTTTGCGAATCGTGAAGCGAATCGCCTTCGCATCGGTGGGTGCAATGCGGTCGGTATTTTTGCCCGTCGACACGGCCCTGCGCAATTGTTTCGGCAGGAGTTTGCCGGGTAGTGTGGCCAGTGTGGCGACATCGTCGGCGGCGGTGCGGAGTGTGTCGATCGCGCTTTCGCCGTGCTTGACGCCGGAGAATACGGCCTTGATCGCGTAGTAATCGGATTGCGAAATCGGGTCGAACTTGTGTGCGTGACAACGCGCGCAACCGACCGTCAGCCCGAGGAATGTCGAGCCAGTGGTGGCGGCCATGTCGTGCAATTCGTCCGCCCGTTGCTGTGCCGTCAACACGAGGTCGGGGCTTTTGACTTGGTCCCACGCACCCGCAACGAGGAAGCCCATCGCGGCTGGTGACATTAGGCTGTCACCGGCGATTTGTTCGCGCACAAAGCGGTCATATGGTTTGTCGTCGTTGAAACTGCGAATGACGTAATCGCGGTAATGATAGGCGTTCGGGCGGACTTGGTTCATCTCGAAGCCGTGGCTGTCGGCGAAGCGAACGACGTCGAGCCAGTGGCGTGCCCAGCGTTCGCCGAACTGCGGCGACGCGAGAAATTCCTCGACTAGCGCATCGTACGCGCCGACGGAATCGTCGTGCAAAAACCGCTCGATTCGCTCCGGTGATGGCGGCAAACCGCACAGGTCGAACGACAGTCGCCGAATCAGCGTCCGCTTGTCGGCAAGCAGCGACGGTGTCAAACCGGCCGACTTTAGACGAGCCGCGATGAACGCATCGATGCCATTTCCGGCAGGGCGCACGAGCGGTTGAAAGCTCCAGTGCGGTGGCTTGTCACTCGTTGCGATCGCATCGGGCCAAACCGCCCCGGCGTCGATCCATTCCTTCAATGATGCGATTTGCGTGGCCGACAGTGGGTCGCCTTTCGGGGGCATCCGCTCGGTGCCGATGGCCGAGGTCACACGATGCAGCATCAGGCTGTCTTTCGCTTTGCCCGGCGAAATCGCGAGGCCCGAATCGCCGCCTTTCTGCGCATCCGCCTTGCGGTCCAGCCGTAGTCCGCCGCGCTGTTTGACCGGGCCGTGGCACGACACGCAACGCGATTCCAAGATCGGCCGAATGTCTTTCTCGAATGCAACGGGTGCGGCCGAAGCGAATGCGGGCGACAACAAAAGCAGCATCAGACATCGCATCGCGTACCCTCCAAACACCCGATGAGATCGGCTTCCACGGCGTTCCAGTCGATGTCCGGTGCGTTACCGAATAGCTCGATGCGGCTATCGCGCCGGTACGTCGTCGGCTCGATCGTCGTCGAACCGGACACGCGCTGAACGACGAACCAATCGTCGGGCGTGTGGAAGATGCCTTTGAGCCGTGTGATTTGCGGCCACGACGAGAGGCACCTCAGTAATCGCATCTCGTCGAACGTGTCGGATGGGTGAAAAATCCACCCGGCGGCGGAGGTCGAACCGGGGCTGACGTGCCGCGTCGGTTGTCCGGGTTTCGCTGGAATCTCCGTCGATTCGACGATGGCTGCGGCTTCTGTCGCGGCCGCCAGCACAAACGGATCGACCGCGTGGGGCACGATTGCGAAGTCCAGCCACTCGGCTTCGAGCCGCCCGCTTTGCGTGGCGGCGATCCACTCTTTACGCGGGTAAAGTTGCTCCGCCCATTGCCGAAAATTCTCGATGAGCGTCGAGTCCGCGCGATCGAGTTTGTTCAAAACGAGCACATCGGCCATATCGACTTGTTCGCGGAATACCGGATTATGCAGCATCCCCGGCGTGGTGAAATCGTCGGGCGAAACGATCGCGAGCGTCGCCCGCACATCGAGCCGATCCGCATACGTCGGCCCACGCAGTTTCTCCAGAAGTTGCCCCGGATGGCCGAGTCCCGTCGTCTCCACGATCAACCGGTGCGGCTTCGATTCGGTCAGCAAAAGGTGCAGTGCGACTTGCAAATACGGTGCGGTCGCACAGCAAACGCAGCCGCCGGCGACTTCGCGAATGGTGATGCCATCGGATGCCGCGCCGCCTTCGAGGATCGCCGCATCGATCGACACTTCGCCGTACTCGTTGACGAGCACCGCCCAGCGTTCGTCGTTCGGTTTGTTTGCTAGCAGGTTGAGAATCGCGGTCGTCTTGCCGACGCCGAGAAACCCCGTGATGACGTTGGTGGGTATCCGTTGGTTCATTCACAGAGTTTACGTAACGATCCGGTTCGCCGCAAACGGTACTATCATATCTGGGAGTATCCCACACGAGGTTTATGTGTTTTTATCTCACTTGGCACCGCGACCGTCGGACCCCGATTGGGACTTGGCGGCGGAATCGATCGCGGTGAAAATCCGCTGGTTCGGCCTCGTCGCCGGCGTCGTCATCGCGCTCGTTGGCTATCCCGCGAACGGGCAGTCGCCGCTGTATGCCATCTTGCTGTTGGGCCTCGGGTACACGACGTTGGACACGTATTTCTTCGCGCGGGGCCGCGTGTTCCTTCGCGATTATCCGCTCGTCATCGCGGCCATGGAGAGCTTGTTCATCTCGTTGCTGTGCCATTTTGAAACCGGCCTCGATAGCCCGTTTCGCTTCTATTACTTGCTCTCGGTCATCTGTTGTGCCATCCGCTTTTCGCAGATTACGACGTTCGCGGCGTGCGGCCTGCACTGCCTCAGTTACGGCATGTTGTACCTCGCGCAGCCCGAAGAACGACGCAACGTGCCACTGCTGGCGCTAACGATTATCGTGCTGGTCTGGGTGTCGTGGGCCGCCAGTGCGATGGCACGATTACTGAAAATTGCCGGGGAACGGTTGCGGATGTTGAACGCGGAGCTTCGCGATAATCAGGGGCAGTTGGAAAGCCGGATTGCCGAACGGACGCGGGATCTGCAAGAGATCCAGGCGCAGGTTCTGCACCAGGAAAAAATGGCCGCGTTCGGGTTGTTGGCCGCCGGCATCGCGCACGAAGTCGGCAATCCGCTCACGTCGATTAGCTCGCTGGTGCAGATGCTCGAACGCCGCGATCAAGACCCGTACACGCGGGAAAAACTCGGGCAAGTCGGCGGACAACTCGTACGGATTCAAGCGATCCTTCGCGAACTCGTTTTGTTCAGCCGACCCGCCAGCGGGCAGCGTGGGAAAGTCTCCGTTGCCGAAATCATCGACGAAGCGCTCGGCATCGCGAAATATTATCGCGGCGGCAAGACGCGCACCATCGCCTCCGATCTCGCGCCGCAACTGCCGCTGATCGTCGGCGTTCGCGATCAACTCGTGCAAGTCGTGTTCAACCTCGTGCTGAACGCCATCGATGCCACGGGGAAAGGCGGGCGCATCGATGTGCGTGCCGAAATCGGCAGCGATGGCATACAGCTTTGCATCGCCGACGACGGTTGCGGCATCCCGCCCGATTCGCAATCGCGGCTGTTTCGCCCGTACTTTACCACCAAGAAACACGGCACCGGACTCGGGTTGTTCGTCACGCAAAAAATCGTCGTCGAACATGGTGGTACCGTGGCCTTCGACTCCGAGTTGGGCCGCGGCACGACCTTCCGGATTCTGCTGCCCGTTCCGCAACCGGCACCACTCGTCCCCGTCGAGGCGTAACCGAATGGCACTCGCGCAAATCCTCGTCGTTGACGACGAACCGCTGATCCGCGAGACACTCGCGGAGTTTCTCGAACAAGAACACTACGCGGTTCGCACGTGCGGCAGCGGCGAAGAAGCCGTTGCGGCGATTCGGCAATCGCCGTTCGATGTCGTGTTGTGCGATGTCAACCTGCCAGGAATCGATGGCCTGGAAGTGCTCGAACGCATCTCGAAAATCAGCCCGGAAACGTTCCTGTTGCTCATAACGGCTTACGCCACCGTGGAAACCGCGATCGAAGCGTTCCACAAAGGCGCGTCCGATTACCTCATGAAGCCGATCATCCTGCACGAAGTCCTGGAGAAAATTCGTCGGCTCATGCGGCAACGTGCGCTCATGCAGGAAAACCAATTACTGCGCCGCGAACTCCACCGCGAAACCGAAACGCGCGAGATGATCGTCGGCACCAGCCCCGCAATGCGAGCCACGTACGACCTCGCCCGCAAAGTCGGCCCGACGCCATCGACGGTGCTCATTCTCGGCGAGAGCGGTACGGGGAAAGAGCTACTCGCCCGCGCCGTTCACCGCTTCGCCAGCGGCACGAACGATCACCCGTTTCTTGCGATTAACTGCGCCGATGCCAACGCGGATCGCACCGATGTTTTCTTGCACGCCGGTAGCGGCACCGTGTTCCTCGATGAGATCGGCGAACTGCCCCTGAGCACGCAGACGAAGCTATTGCGAACGATCGAGCAAAAGGAAATTTTCCCCACCGGGGCGAAACAACCGCAGCCGATCCGCGCGCGAATCATCGCGGCCACGAACAAGGATTTAACGAAGGAGGTCGATGCGGGGCGGTTCCGAAACGACTTGTTTTACAGGCTCAATGTGGTGACGCTGAAACTACCACCGCTCCGCGACCGCCGCGAAGACATCCCCGAACTCGCCGATTATCTGTTAGCAAAACACGCCCGCGCCACGAACAAACGCATCACGGGGATCGACCGCGACGCGATGCGGATTTTGCTCGGGTGTTCGTGGAAGGGCAACATTCGCGAACTCGATAACGCCTTGCAACGCGCCGTGATTTTCAGCGATGGCCCGCTCATCGGCGTCGGCGATCTGCCACCCGACATGACGCCGCAACTCGACGACCCGTTCACCATCGACAGCCTGAACGAAGCCGTCGATCGCTTCGAAAAACTCCACATCGAACGGATCCTGCGACAGTCCCCCGACAAGCGCGAGGCCGCCAACCGCCTCGGCATCGGCATCAGTTCGCTCTATCGCAAGATCGAGCAACTCCGCATCGAAGAGTGATTGGGCAGCAAAAGAATGATTGGCACGGTTCCAATCGCGGCGATTTTGGGTAGCGGGTGCCATTGACTCCACGCTCTACCCACCCACCCATCCCTGGACTCATTCCCGAATTTCGGAACCAACCTAACACACCAACGACTTACGTCCGATTTTGACCATCTGGAATCACGCCGGAATCAAAGTTTCGGTGGTCCCTTTCTGCAAAACGACAACGCTGCTCACCTACTTCCACTCGGCGGTTTGCCCCGTTCGCAACGCGATATTCGCCAGATGCGCGGCACCTGCACCCGATACGCCGGACTCGGCGGGCGAGGCCGGTTTCTTGCGGCTGCGGATGCAGTCGATCCAGTTCGTCAGGTGCAACAGTTCGCCATCGGGCTTGTCGTAGAAGTCCGCACCGATCGGCCCGCTGCCGAGGATCATCTGTTGCGGTTCGATCTTGCGATTCTTTTCGGGGATCAGTTCGTATCGTCCGCGATCGACGTACAGCGTCGCATCGGTGCCGAGGAACTCGATGCGGGCGGCGTTGCGGGCGTTGCTGAACGTGCCTTCAAAGTGCATCTGCACATTGCCGGGGTAAGCGAGTACGGTTTGCACGGTGTCGGGGGTTTCCCAAACGTCTTTAGCGTTCACGAACTCGCCGAGGCTGACGGCCTTCAGCGGGTGATCGACGTCGAGAACCCAGTGTGCGACGTCGATCCAGTGAACCATAAGATCGGTGAAGATGCCGCCGCCGAAGTCCCAGAACCAGCGCCAGTTGCGGAAGCGATATTCGTCGTACGGCTGCTTCTTCGCGGTGCCGAGGAACGCCGTCCAATCGACCGCCTTCGGATCGACGCCGAGCGGGAAGCGCTTGACGCGGTCGGCGTTGCGGTTCCAACTCATTTTCACCTTCAGAACCTTGCCGATCTTGCCCGTTTGCACGAGTTCGCGGGCCGCCTGGATGTGCGGCATACTCCGCTGTTGCGTCCCGACTTGCACGATCCGCGAATGATCGTTCTGCGCCGCGATGACCGCTTTTCCCTCAGCGAGATCGTGCGTGAGCGGCTTCTCGACGTAGACGTCTTTCTTCGCCTCGCAGGCCGCAATCGTCAGGGGAACGTGCCAGTGATCGGGCGAGCCGATCAGCACCGCGTCGATCCCTTTCATGTCGAGGAGTTCCTGATACCGCTTCGTCGTGGCCGCGTTGGCATCCGCGAGTTTCTTGCCTTCGAGCAGTGCCTGATCCCAAATGTCGCAGACCGCATTGATGCGCACACCGGGAATTTTGACGAGCGACTTCATCAGGTGCCGGGCGCGTCCGCCGCTGCCGATGATGCCGACGGAAATCGTGTCGTTCGCGCCGATGGCCTTGCGCGATGCCGCCACGGCGGTGGCCGAGGCGATCAAGAAATGCCGACGGTTGGGAGTGGTCATAGTATCCTTCGGGGAGAGTTATTTGGCGATCGTTGCGACTGCGAGACGTTGGAGTTCTTTCCGCATCGGCGAGGCATCGCCGTTCGCAAGGCCGTTGCGTTGAATCAGCAAGATGATGAAGAGATCGTGCTTCGGATCGATCCAGCCTTGGGTGCCGAACGCGCCGCCGTGCCCGTACGTGCCGTACGAAAGCATATCGGTCACGCCGACCGGCTCGCGAACGATGGCGAAGCCGTAACCGAACCCCGTGCCATCGACGAACCCGGCCTTGAGATCGCCCGTGTGAATCTTCGTCATCTCCGCGAGCGATTTCTCGCTGAGGATCGTCTTCGTGCCCGATTTGCCCTTGTTTAGCAGTGCGCCGTAGAGTTTCGCGAGGTCGGCACCCGTCGAGAACAAGCCGCCAGCGGGCACGGGATGTTTCGCGCCTTTCGTGTAATCGAGCAACGTGTTCGGCGCGGCCACGAGCTTGCCGTCCTTCTTGCCGTAGTTAGTCGCCGTGCGGGTGACTTGCTCCGCGTTCGGGTAGAACGTCGTGTCTTTCATCGCGAGTGGATCGAAGATGCGATCTTGCAGAAACTTCTCGTATGGCTCGCCTGAAACGACTTCGATAATGCGGCCCAACGTGTCGATCCCCGCGTTGCAGTACGACCATTTCGTGCCCGGCTCGAAGTTAAGCGGTTGCTGCGAGATCATTAGCGTCGTGTCGTTGAGCGTGCGGTTTCGCTTCGTGTAAACATCCGCAATGCCACTCGGGTAACCACCGGGCAGGCCGGATGTGTGCGTGAGCAAATCTTTGATCGTAATTGGCCGCGCGGGTTTCTTCAGCGTGATCGTGTCCTTGTCGCGTGCAGACACCAGCATCTGACCCCTAAACTCCGGCAGGTGTTTTTCGACGGGGTCATCGACTGCAAGTTTACCATCTTCGACGAGCATCATGATGCCCATCGCGGTGATCGGTTTCGTCATCGATGCGATGCGGAACATCGTGTCTTTCAGCATCGGCACATTGCCTTCGATCTTCGCGAGGCCAACGGCCTCGTGGTGGACGATGCCACTCGCGTGGCCCACCACGGTGACGGCACCGGAGATTTCGCCTTCGTCGACGAACCGCTGCATCCGGTCGCGAATAACCGGCGTCTGGCCATACGCCGCGAGCGAAGCGAAAACGAGCGAGAAACTGAGCAAGTATCGGGGAAGCACGGTGAAAATCCTCAGAGTAATTGTTAGCCCGACGCGCAAGCGAGGGAACCCATGAAAATCAATGCCTTCGCATAAAAGACAACATCCCTCGCTAGCGCGTCGGGCTAACCAAATCCGCCGGTTTGACGCCCGTCTTGTGGCCGCCGGACTTGAACGCGGTCGGCTTGTACTCGCCGACGATTTCGACGTTCGATTTGCTCGCGATTTTGTCTTCGAGGCCGACCGCCCAGAAGCAGGCATTCACGACCATTCTGCGTGTACCCTCGAAAGCAAAATCTTGCGATGCCCCCATCGTCGTTGTGAACACGCGAGCCGGTTTGCCGTCGTCGATGGTGTAGGTTTTCGTCCAGGCGACCGGCATCATCGGGTCGTTTTTCTTACCCTTTACTGCTGGCGAATCGGACTTCAACGTCTCGGTGACTTCGCCCATCACGAGCGGCAGACTATCGCCGGGCAAAGGCAGTTTCACGGTGTAAACATCGCTGGTGCCGAAGATGTCGCCGTCGGCAATGCCCGTCAGGATCAGGTGCTTCGCTTGGTCCTTCGCCAAAATTCCGCGTGCGCCTTCTTTGCCGTGCGAACCGTGGTGGTTCACCCACGTTTCGCCGAGAATCTTGCGCCCGAAGCCACCTTCCCAGCCTTCAACCTTGCTCTGCCAGTGATACTCCGGGAACTTCGTGTCTTTCGTAAGGTTGAACGCATGGGTGGCCGTCCGCAGGCCGATGATCGGTTTCCCGGCCTTCAGGTATGCGGCAAAATGTTCGAGTTGCTCGGTCGGCAAGTTGCGGAACCGCGTGAACAGCACCATTAGGTCGGCGGTCTTCAACGCTTCGAGGCCGGGGATATTGTCGTTGCGCATCGGGTTGATCGTCTCGCCATCCTTGTCGATCGCGAATAGCACAGTGCAGCGGAAGCCATGATGCGTGGACAAGATCTTCGCGAGTTGCGGGAGTGCCTCTTCGGAGCGATATTCTTCATCGCCGCTAATCAGCACAATGTGCTTGCCCTTGCCCGGCCCCTCGCCGCCCGGCAACACGATCCACGGATCGGCGGCCAGCGTGGATTGACTCACGATCGCCATTGCAATCAGAACCGAGAGATAACGCAATTTCATGTGTGCTACGCAAGTTGTGGAGAGTAACGGGCCATATCGCAAGTCCGAGTATACGGCAGTTCGCATCGCTCTTCAAAACCCATTTCGAGCGAAAACCGGAGTTTGTGACCCAACACACGCCTCGGCGACGTCGCACGTCGATTCCTGCACGACATTTCGGCGTGTGGCTATAAACTGACTCATCGTTACGAAAACTATCGTTGGCAAGGGGAATCGCCATGTCTGGGTTGTCCGTTCGCAGTGCGGAATCGTCGCGGTTCGATTTTCTGTCGCTCGGTGCGCTCGTGCATCGGCTCGATCCGGGCATCATCCCGTTTCGCAAAGCGCGGACGCTCGAGGTTCACGTTTCGGGTGGCGAATACAACGTGGCGGCGAACCTCGCCGACTGTTTCGGGATGCGGACCGCCATCGCAAGTGCAATGGTGGACTACGTTATTGGCGATCTCGTACAGACCCGCGTGCGGGAAATGGGCGTGACGCCGTTCTACAAAATGTTCGAGCACGACGGCGTGCGCGGGCCGAATATCGCCACGGTTTACAGCGATCGCGGTCAAGGCGTGCGCGCTCCTGTCGTCTTTTACAATCGCGCCAACGAAGCCGGCGCGATGCTGAAACCGGGCGACTTCGACTGGGCGAAAATCTTCGCCGATGGCGTGCGTTGGTTTCACTCGGGGGGCATCTTTGCGGCACTCTCGGAGACGACATCCGAAGTGATTCTCGAAGGGATGCAAGCCGCCAAGGCCGCCGGTGCGATGATCTCGTTCGACCTCAATTACCGAGCCAAACTCTGGGCGTCCGCCGGTGGCACCGCACGCGGGCAGGAAGTTATTCGCAAGATCGTCAGCCACGTCGATGCGCTGATCGGCAACGAGGAAGACTTACAAAAGGGCCTCGGAATTGCTGGCCCCGAAGTGACGGCGGAAGATCAATCGAAGCTCGACCCCGATGCGTTCTTCGGCATGATCGACCGCACCGTGAAGCAGTTTCCTAACGTGAAAGTCGTTGCCACGACGCTGCGCGAAGTGCATTCGACGAATCGCCACGACTGGGCGGCGGTGCTCTGGATGAACGGCAAAAAGTACGTCAGCCCCGAGTGCAAACTCGACGTCGTCGATCGCATCGGCGGGGGCGACGGCTTCGCGGCGGGACTGATTTACGGGCTACTTACGGGTCGCCCACCAGAGGAAGCGCTCCGCCTCGGTTGGGCACACGGCGCGATGCTGACGACCTTCCCCGGCGATGTGACAATGGCCAAACGCCACGAAGTCGAAGAGTTCGCCAAAGGCGGCTCCGCCCGCGTCCAACGCTGATTTTCAGGTAAAAATCAACTTGGCCCCGGCGACGATTAGCACGGCGGCCAGCAATCGCAGTAGCAGCGTGCCACCGAATCGGGTGGCACCGAGGTACGAGCCGAGCAGCCCGCCACTGCCGGCCGCGACGAGGCAATACGGCATCTCCGGGGGCAGCACGAGACCGTTTTGCCACTGCCCGGCAAGGCCGGCGAGCGAGTTGACGAGAATGAACGCCGCCGAGACACCGGCGGCGGGCTTCGGGTCCGACCAGCGAAACACGATCAAAAGCGGCGTGAGAAAGATGCCGCCACCCGTGCCCGTCATCCCCGATAACATGCCGATGCCAATACCGATGCCGATCGCCAACAGGACCGGCGGATGGACGGTATGCCCGCGTGGCGTACGCACATTTCCGAACGCCATTCGCAGCGCCGCCACCCACAACACGACGCCGACCGCAAGTTTGTACGTCTGGTCCGAGATCGGGATTACGCTTCCCAGATAGGCAAACGGCACCGAACCGAGTGCGAACGGCCACACCACCCGCCACGAAAAGTAATGCGATCGCGCGAACAGAATCAGCGCGATCGTCGCCACCAGAATGTTCAGGCACAACGCCGTCGGTTTCGCCAGCGATTGCTGCAACCCGAACAGCGCCATCACCGCAAGGTAACCCGACGCCCCCGCATGGCCCACCGACGAATACAGCACGGCCACGACGAACAACAGGAACAATAACAGCAGCAGAACTGGGACTGTCATGATTGTGTCACTGCGGGGAGGCGGATCGTGAATTTCGTACCGTGGCCGAGTTCGCTTTGCACGTCGATCGAGCCGCCGTGCGCGACGACGACGCGGCGAGCGGTGGCCAACCCGAGTCCGTTGCCATCGGGTTTTGTCGTCTGAAATGGCTTGAAGATTTTACGCAGCAGTTCGGGGGAAATTCCGGTGCCGGTGTCGATGATATCGAGCACGACGTACGCGCCTTCGCTTCGCGCCTGAAGCGTCAGCGTGCCGCCGTTGGGCATCGCATCTTCGGCGTTGAGCATCAGGTTTAGCAGGGCTTTTTCAAACATGTCGCGATCGAGCCGCACCATCGGCAAGTCTGGCGAGGGGTACCAGTTCACTTCGACGTTGCACTGGCGTGCCGTGGGCGAAAGGAAGTCGACCATCCGCGCGATGACGGTATCGAGTTCGACGGTTTCGAGGTACAGTTCATCGACCCGCGCGAACCGCAGGAAGTCGTTCGATAAACACACGAGTCGCTGGCACTCGCCTTCCATCAGGCGGAATCGCTCGAGGGCACGGCGTTCCTTTTGCGTCTCCGGTTCCTCGAAATCTTCGGCAAGCAGTTGCAGGTTCAACAGCACCGTGCCGAGGTGGTTTTTCATGTCGTGAATGAAGCTACCCGTCGTTTCGGCGAGGTCGAAATACTGTTGGGCAAGCGGTTCGACGATCATGTCCGATTCCTTCGACAACAGGGCTACGGCATCTGGAATGATTGGAAATGCCATCGGACCCGCGCACGATAACCTAAACAAAATTCACATTCGGATCACTATTGGAATTTCCGGATGCTGATCGGTCATGAACTTTAGAAACGCCATGAAGTTCGTATCTGTATAAAAAAGATATTCACCGATCGGGCAGAGAAACCATCTGCCGGTTTCTGCGAATACCTCTCTTTCGGCGCGGTTGACGTGCAAACTTTTGATATCGCACAATGATAGCGTCTTCTGATCGCTACCGCGATGCATTTGCGACCAACGGATCGAAGCTTCGTCGACGACCAGTTCCAGTTGGCGGGGGAAAAGCACTTCGCGAAACTGGAACACGGTCATTGGGCCCGATATAAAAATCATAACCCCGCCAACACAAAATAGATGGTCTTCTGCAATGTACATCATAGTGATAATTGCACTTGTAATACATGCGAATAGGCACGCGTGCACCCATCCTGCCGTGTCATTGGTGTTTCGCGTACAACGAAAAATCATCTACACCATGCCCCAGATGCGGCGGAGGCCCCACTCGATGCCGAGGAGGATCGCGAAGGCGATTAGCCAGCCGGTGAGGAAGCCGTGCGAGTGGTTGCGTCGCCAGTCGGGGAGGAAGCGGGGCTTCGGCTTCACCCCTTCGGGTTTCTGCGTTTTGAGTTCCTTCAGGAACGTTGGCAGGTCTTCGAGGCGGAACGCTTTCCCGCCGCCTGCTTTCGCAAGTTTGTCGAGGTAATCGTGATCGGCCGCCGACCGCAGCAGTTCGTCGGATGTCTCCGCATACGCCAGGAACCGTGCCGTCGCGTCGCCTTTGACTTCCTTGCCCGTGCCGTCTTTGCCGATCGCTTTCAGCGTCACGATATATTCGCCGGGCAATTGCGGGTCGAACAGCACTTTGCTGCCACCCGCTGCATCGGCAACAATCGGCCGCACGGGGGCTTCTTCGGGCTTTTGGCCGGGGGCGATCACGCGGACCTCGAACTTCGGGTCGAGCGCATCGGCTCCACCCGCGCCGCGCAACCCCAGCTTGATCGACTGCTGCCCCTGCACCGGCAGGCGGCGATACGCGGGGCGTGCGAATGCTGCGCCTTCTTCCTCTTCCTGGTGCGCCAGCCACAACACGAGGCGTCGCCAGAACTGCGCGTGGATCTCGATGCCATCGCGGGTTCGCGGCAAATTCCGCATCCCGAACGGCTTCCAGAGGAACGTGTCGTACCCCGCGAACGCCATCACGCGGCCCTTGTTACCGCCATCGAACTGCCAGCCGACCATAAGGTACGGCGGTTTCAGCTTGCTAATCACCAGCCCACTAGGCACCGCATCGCGACCGTCGGCGGCGACAGCGTACACCGTCGAACCGACGCGCGGCTCGCCGAGCTTGGCAATCGCGGTCATGCGGTTCGTCGGCACGCCGGGCGTCGAGCCGTTGAGGCGATCCCAGAGTTCGCGAGCGTTCTCGCGGTTCGGCGCGACTTTCATCAGGAAATCGAGGCCCTTATCGGTCGGTACCGTCTGGAAGCGTTTGTTCTCGCCGCGGAAAATGTCGTCGTTGACACCCGCCGGGAACTTATCCAGCGACACCGGTAAAATCTCCTCGATCGGCGAACCTTTCCAGCCGCCATCGAGCGGGCGATCCGGGTTCCCCGCGAACGAGGCATCGCCGCCCATCAGCAGCAGCCCCGCACCCTTGTTCACGACCTGATCGCGAATTCGCTTCGCCAGTTTCGGGTCGATCGCCTGCAACTGCTTCGCGGAGATGTTCCCGAGAATAATTACGTCGTAACTGCGCGTGTCAAAGTCGAAGAACTCGCGTTCCTCGGCAGTTCCGGGGTCGTCGCCCTGCCGCAAGACTTCTGCGACATCGAAGCGTTTCTCGGAGCGCAATACGTCTCGTAGCAGTGTGTTCTCGATCCGTAGCCGATCGACGAGCAACACGCGCACGCCTTCTTTCGTCACGGTCATGTACGTTTCGACGACGTTGTTCGCGGGTGCGACATCGCCGGGAACTTTGTCGATGGGGATCTCGACGCGGACCTTCACTTCGCCGGGCTTCTCCGGTGCTTTTACCGTAATCGAGACTTCGTTCCCGACGACTTTCGTCAACGTAAACTCTTCGAGTGCGACCTGTTTGTCGTCGAATAACACGCGAACGGGCACGCGGGCGTTCTGGAAGCCGAAGGCGTTTACCAGCACTTTGATCGTCACATCGTTTTTGACGGGAACGGGCGTCGGGTCGGCAGCCACGGCGGTGATGGCGATGTCGCGGGCGTTCGGTGGGGTCGTCGTCGAACCGACGCTGAAAGTGTGAATCGGGCAGATCGCACGCCAACGTGCGGCCTCCGCAATGGCTGCGTACGTCGTGCCATTCTCCGCGCCGTCGCCGATGAGCAAGTGCCCACGCACGAACCGTTCGGCCTGCCATTTGTCGAACGTGCGGTTGAAGTAACTACCGTAATCCGAGCGTTTGATATCCGCAGCGGCCGCCGTTTCGTATTTGTGAAGCGCTTCGTTGAAGTCCGGGCGACCGACGGCGTACATCGACACGTTCACGTTTTGCTCGACACGCAGTTCCTCGAACAATGGCACGCACTTTTCCAGGATCGTATGCACCGCCGCGATGCGTGTCTGGCTGTTGAACTCGTCCTTGATGCTCATGCTTTCGGACAGGTCGATACCGATGAGTAGCGTCGAGGGCAGCTTAGGGTCTTCCTGAATTCCGAGACTTGGCCGCAGTGTCGTGAGCAGCGCGATGGCTAATGCGAGCAAGCGAAGAGCCAGAACGACCGCGATGCGGGGCCGCGATGCCGACGGGTGACGCAGATACGCCCAGAGTGTCAGCCCAACGATGATCGCCGCCACGATGCACAGCGCCGGCAACCCGAACGGGTAGACCGACCACGGGTAAACCGGGCGAAGCGACAGGAAGTAATCGGTTTCCGATGCCATAGCTCACCGCCGGTGGGTGGAGGTCGATCGATTCAACCCCTGTAGCTAAGGTAGGGAATCGAGCACCTGCGACCCATAACTGCCGCGATTTGAACCGTGCCTTACATTTGGATTCGGGCTCATCCGGGAAGTGCGTACTTCCTGCTGGCCAAAAGGAGGAACATGCCGTTTCTTGAAGGGTAACCAAACCTTCTTCAGGAGCACGGCATGTTCTCGAATATACTGTATCGCGCGTTCGGGTTTCGCCAGTACGATTGCCTGCGAACGACTACCGAGGACGGCGTCATTACGCTCCACCTCCAGCAGGATCCCAAGCACGACCGTTGCTCGCACTGCCAGTCGCCCGACGTCATTCGCCACGGGGCCGAAGAACGCACCATTCGCACCGTGCCGATCGGCAGTCAATCCGTCGCGTTGCGGCTGCCCGTGCCTCGGCTCGGATGTCGCAATTGCGGCCTCGTCCGTCAGGCGGCCATCGCCTTCGCCAAGCCCCACCGCCGCTTCTCGCACGCCTTCGAACGCTACGCCCTCCACTTGCTGTCGCACATGACGATCCAGGCCGTCGCCGACCACCTCCAGGTCGGCTGGGACACCATCAAAGACCTGTTCAAACGCAACCTCAAAAGTCGCTTCGCCGAGCCCAAACTCAAGACGCTCAAACGCCTCGCCATCGATGAAATCTCGATCGGCCACGGCCATCGCTACCTCACCGTCGTGCTCGATCTCCAGAGCGGAGCGGTCGTGTTCATCGGCAAGGGAAAAGGCGCAGACGCCTTGATTCCCTTCTGGAAACGCCTGAAAGCGTCGCACGCCAAAATCGAAGCGGTCGCCACCGACATGTCGCCGGCCTACATCCTCGCCGTCCGCGAGAACCTGCCGAAGGCAATCCACGTCTTCGACCACTTCCACGTCGTCAAGCTCTTCAACGACCGGCTCTCCGACTTCCGTCGCGAACTCTTCCGCGAAGCCGAGGGACCGCTCGGCAAGAAAGTCCTCAAAGGCACTCGCTGGCTGATCCTCAAGAACTCCGAAAACCTCGACGAGACGAAGGGCGAACGCGCCCGTCTCGAGGAGGCGTTGCGCATCAACCAACCGCTGGCCACCGCCTACTACATGAAGGAAGAATTCCGGCACTTCTGGACCCAGGAAAACGTCGAGGCCGCGACGCGGTTTCTCGACGACGGGTGCCTCCGCGCCGAGGCATCGACATTGTCGGTGTTGAAGAAGATGGCGAGCACCTTCCGGATGCACCGCACCGGCCTGTTGAACTACCACCGCTGCCCCATCTCGACCGGTCCACTCGAGGGTCTGAACAACAAGATCAAGACGCTCCAACGCCAAGCCTACGGCTACCGCGACCAGGAATTCTTCCAGCTACGCATTTACGCGATCCACCTGGCCGAGTACGCACTTGTCGGATGAACC
>JAYVXI010000146.1:0-16453 GCA_043785305.1 Limnoglobus sp.
GCTTCGATGGTGTGGTTGTCTTTGACGTTCTCGTGCGCGTCCCAACTGAGACGCGGGTTGCCCGCAATCGGCCCACCGGAAAACAGTTGCACGAACCGCACGCCGCGTTCGAGCAGTCGACGTGCGAGCAAGCAGTTGCGGCCAAACGGTGCGGTCTGCGGTCGATCGAGGCCGTACAGCGATTGCGTCGCCGCCGTCTCTTTGCTCAAGTCGACGAGCGATGGCACGGACAATTGCATCTTTGCCGCAAGCTCGTAACTCCGCATCCGTGCGGCCAACAGCCCTTCGTCGCCAGAACGTTGCTGGTGTTGTGCGTTCATCGCGTGGAGCAATTCGAGACTATCGGCCTCCGATGCCGCCGAGCGTTTGACCGCCGGGAAGAGATCGCGAACTGGCGTGGCCCCCGTCTGAAACAGCACACCCTGATGCTCCGCAGGCAGGAACCCGCTCGACCAGATCGACGACCCGCCGTTCGGCAGCCCGCGCGGATCGGGCAAGATCACGTACGCGGGCAGCTCCTCGGATTCGCTGCCGAGGCCATAACTTACCCAGCTACCCGCCGATGGAAACCCGCCGAATTGGAAGCCGCTATTTTCGATGTACAACGCCGGTGTGTGGTTCGCCGAGTCCGCCGTCATCGACCGGATGATCGTTAGTTCGTCCGCCATTTCCGCGATGTGTGGGAA
Source organism: Limnoglobus sp. (assembly GCA_043785305.1). Lineage (GTDB taxonomy): Bacteria > Planctomycetota > Planctomycetia > Gemmatales > Gemmataceae > Limnoglobus. Next base: position 687 of record JAYVXI010000146.1, read on the forward strand.
GAGATCGGAGATCATCAGCCCCGACTTCCCGCGCGGCTTGAACGCCCAGTCCGGCTGCCGAAGCAACCCGACTTGCCCGAAGAAAATGTCGGGAATCTCCTTCGATGGCAGCGGTTTTCCGTGAAACTTCTTCAGCGTCGGCTTATAGTCGAACGAATCGAGGTGGCTCAACCCGCCGATCAGCGAGATGTGAACGACCCGTTTCGCCTTCGCGGCGAAGTGCGGTTTCGGCGTCGCGCCGCTGACATCGCGCGAAAGTAAATGCGCGAACGCCGCGACACCGAGGCCGCGGGCGGACCACGAAAAACAATCGCGACGGCTGACTTCGTTCATTCCATCACCACGAATTCGTTGCAGTTAAACAGCACGCGACACAACGCCGCCAGCCCGTGTTTCTCCACGACAGCGGTGGCTCGTTTCCGTTCCTCATCGCTCGGCTGACGGCCCAGTGACAGTCGATACGCACGATCGATCTGAGCGGGAGTCCCCTTCCCTTCTGCAATGATTCGCTCGGCGAACGACTGCGACGTGCGCAACACGAAACTATCGTTCCACAGTGCGAGCGCCTGGAGTGGCGTCGTCGTCATTTGACGGCGGGGTGTCAGTGCGGAGGGATCGGGGCAATCGAACGTTTCCAGTAGCGCGCTGCGTTCGCCACGCGGCGAGAAACGGTAGATCGTCCGGCGTTGAAACTCGTCGCCGATCGGGTCGATCGGTTCGTAGTAAAGGGTGCCGCTATCGCCGTAAGTGCGGACATCGTGGTAGCCCGGCCCGCCCGCTTTCGGGTTCAGTTTCCCGGCCACAACGAGCATCGCGTCGCGTATCGCTTCGCCTTCGAGCCGCCGCGGAGACATTCGCCAAAGCAGCCGATTGTCCGCGTCTTTCGCGAACGCACTGGCCAACTTCGTAGACGACTGACGGTAGGTTGTCGAAGTCACCATCAATCGGTGTAGCGGCTTTAAATGAAATTTCTGGCGCACGAGTTCCGACGCGAGCCAGTCGAGCAATTCGGGGTGCGATGGCCGCCCGCCGTTGAAGCCGAGATCGCTCGGCGAATCGACGAGGCCCGTGCCGAAGTGATGGTGCCAAAGCCGGTTAACGATTGTGCGCGTGAACGCCGGGTTGTCCGGGCGCGCGATCCATTCGGCGAGCTTTTGGCGTCGCAATCCTTCGGGTGCATCGTCTGGCAAACCGAAATTCGCCATGCCCGGAATGCTCGCGACGCCACCCGCACTGACGACCGCTTTCGGCTTCTCGACGTTACCGCGAGAAAGCACGTGCGTCGGCGGTGCGGGCTTCGGCGAAATCGCATACACTAGCGTCGGCTCCGCTTTTTTCGCGGGCCGTTCTCCGTGATTGACCCCGCCGAGCGCGGCCGCGAAACGGTAATAATCGACCTGCGTGATCGCATCGAATTTATGATCGTGGCACCGCGCACATTGCACCGTGAGGCCGAGGAACGTCTGCCCGACGGCGGCGAGAATATCTTCGATTTCATCTTGCCGTGCGGTTGCGTTCGATATGGCATTCGAGCCGAGCACGGTGTTGTGAATGCCCGCCACCAGGAAGCCGGTTGCCTTGATCGCCGCCGGTTCGTCCGGTTGCAGGATGTCCCCGGCGATCTGCCATTTCGCGAACTGATCGAACGGCATATCGGCGTTGAACGCGGCGATCACGAAGTCGCGATAGTGCCACGCATTCGGCCGCGGCGCGTTCCGCTCGAAGCCATCGCTTTCGCCGTAGCGCACCAGATCGAGCCAGTGCCGTGCCCAGTGTTCGCCGTACTGCGGGGAGGCGAGGAGCTTGTCGACGAGTGCGAAATAGGCTTCGTCAGAAGGATTATTCGCGTAGGCTTCGATCGTTTCTGGCGATGGTGGCAAGCCGATGAGATCGAAGTACAGGCGACGAACGAGCGTGCGCGGGTCTGCGGGCGCGGAAGCTGACAGCCCCTTGGCAGTACGTGAAATCGCAACGAAATGATCGACGGGATGGATACCCGCAGGCACCGCGTGTGGCTTCAGCGGTTGCAGTGCCCACCAGTCGCGGCCACCGCGTTCGCTCGTCGAAAGCGCCAGCGGGTCGATCGGATCGCGGCCCCAGTTCGCCCCGCTCTCGATCCAGTTTTTGAAGATCGCTTTTTCGGCAACACTCAGCGGATGTTTGGGTGGCATCTCATCGGTGTGGATTTGCTCCCAAAGGCGGCTCATCGCGAGCTTACTCGGTACGACGACCGATTCCTCGTCGAATCCCACGACGGTTTTCTTCGTCGTCAGGTCGAGGCCGCCCTTCGGTTCCGTCGGGCCATGGCACTCGATGCATCGCTTGATGATGAGCGGTGCAACAGTGCGGTCGAAGTCAGGTGGCGCAGCCGCAGCAGGGATCGATGCCAGAAATAGCACGGGAAATAGCAATCGGTACATACGCGACCAAGGCGGGGAGCTGGTGGTGTGTACTGACAGCATAGCCGATTGAACATCGCGCGTCAGATGTCTCTCGACTTCTGTTACGAAAATTGTCTAGCGCTTGACCAGGCGGATCGTTAGCAGGCCGGCAAGGACGGCAACAATAGCGTCGGCGGCGAAGATGCCCACGGGCATCGGGACTTTGCCATCGCGGGCCATGTTCGAGCCGGCGAGCAAGATCGGGTAGTATGCAAACACCGTTGGCAAGAAGCAGATAACGAACGAACTGAGGTAGTCCGCACGGTTGGCCCAGATGCCGACGGGGCAGCCGATCAGCGCAAACACGAGGCAGCTCAGTGCGAGCGCGGGCCGCATGTAATATTCATTTTGCGTGTTGCGAATTTGCCGCATCCAGTGCTCGGCCAGATACTGCAATCCGACCGCATGCTTCTCGTTGCGCTCCTTCAAAACGAGATCCGTCGTTTGCGCGATAATCTGCGCCGTGGCGATTTGCTGGCTGACGGCTTTCAGGTATTCGAGTTCAAATTCGTGCGCCTTCGGTGGTAGTTCGTCCCACCGCAAGTTCATCGGCCGATCCTTCACATCCTTCGGCGAGAACACATCTGGCAATGGCACGCCGACAGGCCGCGAACTCCCCGTTTCGATCGACATCGTGCCGTCCGCACCGACCCAGCGATCCGGATCGATAAACAACATCATTGGCTCATTCGGTTTGTCTGGCGTCGGCATTACCACCCGCAATCGCGCTTCCCTTGCACGAATGACGTAGTCGTACACCCCGAGCCAGATGTCCTTGCCGACGTTGTCCTTTTCCATCTTCTTTCGCTTGAAGATGACATCGATTAGCCGACGACCCTGCACATCTTTGACGTGGATGACGTACGGGAAATTGTTCGCACGGAAGGTGCGTTCGCGTTTGAGCAGGCTGTAGAGAACCTCTTCGGGATCCTTCAAAATCTGCTGCTGGAGCGTCGCATTTGCGTGCGGTATCACCGTATATGCGAGTCCGAACGTGACGAGGCTCATCAGTATGCCGAGCAGCGCGGCAGGGCGAAGTATCGAGTGCAAGTTTACGCCGGCGGCCTTCATCGCGACGGCTTCGTTGTCGTGCGAGATTCGACCGTAGACGACGCACGATGCGAACAGCGTCGTCGTGGGAATCGTGTACGGCAGCGTGTACGGAATCAGTAGCGGAATGATCGCGAGTGTCTGCCCGATCGAAAGCCCGAGTTGGCTCGCTTGCTGGATGACGAGGCCGATCAGGAACAGCCCGGTCAGGCCGGTGAGCGTGAGCGCGAAGACCCGCAGCAGTTCCCAAAAGATCATTCGATGCAAGATGCCGCCGAGCAGGAACACGATGGTTCTCCCGTTTACTTTCGTACCTTCATCCGGTCCGCAATCGCCCGGAACGGGGCCGTCACGAACGGGACGATCCGCGGTTCGTATTTCAGTTCGCCGTCTTTCCGCACGACCTCGATCTTGAACAATTTCTCGCTGACAGCCGCCGTCACATCGCCGAACGGCGTGGTCAGCCATCGTTGTAATGTCTGCGACAATATCGTGTAAAAGTCGAACTTCACGTAGTCGCCCGCCATGTCGATTTCCCCGGAACCGCCGAGGCTGATGGCGGAGCCGAGCAAGTCGAGATGTTCCACGCGGATGCGATCGCCGCGAATCGTAAACGTCGCGTGGGCTTCCTCGAAAGCCGTTTTGTCGGGTGCCTGCAATTTCAACGTCTTCAACAACGGCATCAGCACCGGCAAATTCAGGATGTGTCCGCGGTCCACATCGGCCTTGCCGTAACCTTCGATCGTCATCGCGCCGGTCCGCGGATCGGGCACTGTTTCGATCAGGATGTTTCCTTGCGCCGCGCCTTCGAGTTTCACACCGTTGCCCAAGTTGTGGTGTTGGGCGATGTCCTCGAGGCGAACGTCGGTGGCCGTCAGAGCGAGCCTATAACGGACGGGGTCCGACAGCACAACCCGACCCGTGCCGCCCACGGTGCCGCGAAACAGCGCACCCGTAAGATCGGTGAATTTGAACGCGACGGGCAAGAGTTCGCCGGGCTTGCTGGGGTTCATCGTTTGCGGGTCGGCATCGAATGTTGCCTTCACCGCCGTAACGGGGTGCTGCGCGAGTATCGCGCGATCCAACCACAAGTTGCCCGCGACTTTGCCGAGGTGCGTGCCGTGATAGCGTCCGCTGATCGCAAGTTTGCCCGCAGCCTGTTCGCACGGCACGCCGATGTCGAACGATGCACCCATCAGGCGCAACTCGCCGTTCCAGAAGACATCGGGGTCCGCCGGTTCAAAAGTTGGACTGAACGAACCCGGTGCTTGCCCGCGTGCGATGGGCGACGCATTCCGCATCGCCATCGGTGGCAGTTTCGGTAACGCGCGCGGCTCGTCGCCCGGCGTGCCGTCCTTTGCCGTCAGCACAACGAGGTGGTTCAGCATGAGTTCGGCCGGGCCATGCAGGTTCATTTCCTTGACGCCCCGGCGTAGCCCCGACGGCAATGCATTCAGGATTTCGTCGTCGATAATCAGTGGCGCGATCTCGAGTTTCCCGATGTTCGCCCAGACTTGCCCACCATCGTAGAACCGCACGTCGGCGGCGTTCAGCTTCAGTTTCGCGTCGCCGTGCATCCCGCTAAAATGCTCGAGCTTCACTTGCGTGCCATCGTACTTTAATCGCCCCGCAAGGCGGTCGATCGCAATGGGGAAGAAGTCCGGCGTGACGCTCGGCCCCTCGAAATGAAACGCGAGTTTTAGGTCGGTCGCCGGGTTGAACGGCACGGTCGGCATCTTGGCTCCGGATCGATCTCGACCCATTAACCGGCCGTATGGCGTTGGCACATTCGGCGGCAATACGGGGCCAAGTGTCGGTCGCGTCGGATTCCCCGCAACCGCAACGCGGTCGGTAATATCGACGTCGACGGCAAACGTCAGTTGGCCGCGCGGCGAAAAAGTCCGCCAGACATTATCGAGCTTAATTGCTGTGAGCGCCGCACGCAGGTGATCGTCGATCGGGCAGTTTCTCCCCCAGATCGAGAACGCGAGTTTACGGTCAAAACTGCCGGGAATCGGGTCGATGTCGCCCTTCAGCCAGATGTTCCCCCCCGCGTGGCGACCGGTGAATTCGCGCAGTTCGATGTGGTCCGTATCGGGCAGTTCGGTCCGCATACCACCCGGCTGAATCGGGCGCTCGGGGTCGGTCGAGGTCACGAACACCGCAATCTTGCCGCTCGCTTTTTCGATCGGATATGGGAACAACGTGTAATCGAGTGCGCTATCGTAGACCTGAATGCGAATGACGTTTTCGAGCTTGTTCACGTTCGCGAGTTGGCGAACCTCGGCAACGAAATCGCCGCGACCCGATGCTCGCAGTTTCCGCAACGCTTTCGCGTACTTCTCGCTCGGCAGTGCCGCGAATAGTTGCTCGTTGACGGGGATATTGTTCCCGCTGATCTTCAACGAAATGAACGGGTCTGGCCCATCTCCCGATACCGTCCCTTTCACCTCGATTCGCTGTCCGCTACCGGTGCCCGCGAGGTCGATCTTCGTTTCGCCGGAGCCAGTATTCGTCGTCGTTTTTTTGATTAACCCTGCGACATCGCTCAGGGGGTAGCGGAACTTCTCGTAGGCGAGTCCCATCTTGACCGGGCGAACCTCGAAGTCGCGTTGCCACGCATTCAACTTCAGTCGTTGAAATTTGTAACCGAGCGTGACAATGCCTGTTGGCTGAAACTTCGCTCGCAAAATGGCCGCATCCGTTGGCAGTCGCTCGAACAGTGCATCGTCGACGACGAGGTCGCGGAGCGCGACCTCGATTCGCATGAGTTTGTCTTCGATGCGATCCCACATTTCGACGGGCGTTCCCGCTCCTCGGCGGACGCTCGAAGCGAGTTGTGCGGGCACCACACCGGGAGTCGATGGCGGGATGGGGGCGATCGGCGTGCTCGAAAGCGACTTGGTTTCCAGGCTCAGTTCGAGTGTGGCATTTCCGAGTTGCCCCGTCGCTTTTTCGACGATGACGACGCCATCCTTGGCGTGAATCGTTGTCTCGATTTTCTCGAGTGCGCTCGGCAACAGTGCGTCCTGGAACCGCCCGTCCTTCAGTTGCAAACGAATATCGTAAACCAGTGGGCCGTTCGGCTCGGCACTGAGTTCCGCTTTGATCGCCGCTTTCCCCGTCAATGCTCGTTCGTAAGTGGCGGCTTCAGGTACCCACCGCGCGACGAGGGCGATCAGTGATGGGCCAATCGCAAGCTCGGGCACTTCCGCACGTAGCGAACTCTGACCCGTGCTGCGGTTGATTCGCGCCATCAGCGAACACTTGCCTAGCGGGTTGTCCCCCACCGACGCGAAGCCGTTTGCCTTAATGTTCAGGAACACGGGGGCTGGGTCGTTGACGATCGTAAAGTTGGCATCGCTGAGCGTGATCCGTGGCAAAGCATTGGGCGAACGATCCACGATAACGATCGTTGCCTTCGTAACCACGAACGTCGGTAGTGGCGACAATGCGCTACCCGGTTTCAGCAAGCCATCGAACGCCCATTTGCCATCGGTGCCGCGTTCGATGCGGAACGTCGGTGCGTCGAGATCGATCTTGCGAATGACCAACCGCCCACTGTTAATTTGCTCTTTGTCGTGGTAAATGATGCTCGTCGGCGCGATGAAGAACGGTTCGGTTTCGCCGCGCTTCGTGAGCGTGAGATCGCGAATCGAGATTCCGCCGAACACGCGAATGTGTGCCGAGGATACCTTCACTTCGGCATCGGGAAACTGCTCGGAGAACGTGCTGAGTAGCGCCGTGCGCACGGCATCGGGGCTAACGTACGACTGCATCCACCAGATGCCGTAGCCGATACCGGCCAACATCGTGAGAATGAGCAATCGTATCGACCACGTGCGGAAGGCCGCCATCGCTTCCCATCCTGGGCACGCACTCTGGGTTCCGCACCATCCTGGTACGGGTCGGGATGATAAACGGGGTCGTGCCGGGGGTCAAGGCGAACGGGAAAGCGCCGCGACGGGGTCGTAATCTCAATCGAAGCACCCTATGGGATGCTTCGGATTCTCTCTGTCGCGGTGCGATTTCAGCCGACAGGGGCTGCCGGTTCGGGTGCCTTGAGTTCGATGTTCGAGAGGTGCAAAAGGAGCAGATATTCGTTGCCGCGCGTGCGACCTTCGAGGAAGCCGCGATACGCCGTCGCCCCGCGTCGCAGGATAAGGGGTAGATTCGATTTTGGCCCCGCACCTAACAGTAGCAGGCTTTGCTTCGCTTCGAGTTCTTTGGCGATGTCGTAAAGGAAGTCGTAAGTCAGGCCGTTGATGTGAACGAGTTGCAACTTACTGACCATTACGAATTTGTTGAAAACCTCTTTCTTCGCCAGCAGTTTCCCGCTCCATAACAGCGGCTGTTCCGGCGACACGTTCGGCAACGGTAACTTCTTCGGGCGGCGGAGTTTCTCGGTGCCGTCCGGGTTGCGAACGACTTCGACTTGGTTGACGCCGTACACAACTTGGCGATCCGAATTCACGTACACCCGCGAGGTTTCCCGCAAATAACGCCCCACACTTTCGAGGTCGATCTCGGGGTCGGCATCCAGCATCGCTTCCGCCACCTTTTCCGGCGTGCCAAACTTCTGAAGCAGTGCATCGTAGTCGCGGTCGATGGTGCCTTTCAGAATTTTCGCAGACGTGGCAATGCGATCTTCGACGTCGATCCACCACATCCGCATCGGCACGCGAACACTCTCAGCGACAACCGAAGCGTCGCGGCCTTTACTGTTAGAAATCGCAATTTGCGGCATGAGAAATCTCAGGAGTAAAGAATGAATAACCAGAAAGAACACAGAGTGCACAGAGAAATCAAGCAGACTAATTCATTATAGAACCATTCGTTTCACGCCATCCTTCAGTAGGCGAACGTTGAAGTTAATGAGTAAGCCCGTGTGAATGCCTGTCAACTTCAAATACGTGATGAGTTGTGCTTCGTGTATGGGGTGTAGTTGATCGACGGCCTTAATTTCCACAACAAGACGATCCTGAACGATCAAATCGATTCGGAGATCGTCTCCCAAGTTCTCGCCTTTGTAATTCACGGGTACAGGCACTTCTGAGCGGAAGTCGATGCCGCGCGATGAAAGTTCAAACCGCAATGCCCGGTGATAAAGGCATTCCAACAAACCTGGCCCCAAAACGCGATGCACTTCGATCGCTGCACCGATCAGAGCAAAAGTAAGAGGATCTTTATCCTCCATTCCATCCTCCTTGCGAGAAAGATCAATTCTTATCTCTGTGTTCTCTGTGACTCTGTGGTAATCAATCTGAATTAAACCAAATTAAAGTCCAGCGAATCATCATCCACAGTAGTGGCTTCATCGGTTTCGGGGACGATGGCGGCTGTGGCTTTCAGGCCGACGAACTCGGCGGCGGTCGGTGTCCCGACGCAGAGGAATGTGTTGCCGTCCGAGCCGAGCAATAGGAACCCAGCGGAGGCTTCCAGGCCACCGCGATAGCTGAACGGGAACTGGAAGATCGTGCCTTTTTTAAGTTCCGCCGTCAGTGCCGGGCTTTCATCTTGTGCCGTCAATCGATAAATGAGGTGGACGTTGTGCGAGAGGTAATCGTCGATGCTGACCGTATCACCCAACGACACCGCTGAATCGAACGTCGACTTCACGGGCACGATCGTGTTGCCTTGGATGTCCACGGCTTTGAGGTCGGCCTTCTTTCGCCACATGCCTTCGGGGGTCAAGTAGGCCAACGCCGTGCCGCCTTTGCCGACGATCGAATGCCCATCGGAAATCAACGTGGCGAGTTCGCACGCCTTGCCCGATTCATCGACGACTTCGTTATCGACGTACCCGTAGAGCTTAGAACGCTCGACCTTTTCGAGTTCGAGGTTGACGGTGACACCCTGAAATATCACGGTCAGCGGCTTGGCCATGTGCAAACTCGGGGAAAGTAGCGAATGGTGATACGAACAGAAATGGTATTCGGAACGCAACAGTCCGAAAAGTGGCAGACACAGTAAATGTGGCATGGTTCCAATCGTGGCGGCGTTGGGTCGCAGGAAAGTGGTTTCGGCACTTTCCACCCACCCCTCCGCGAACTCACTCCCGAATTGCGGAATGTAGCTAACTCACCAACAACTTACGTCCGAATTTGGCCAATTCCAATCCCGCCGGAACCACTTTTCGGCGTTCCTTTTTGGCAAAACTGCGACCTGGATATGAACCATGCCGTAAATGTTCTGTTGGGACGTTCGATTACTCGGTTTAGCAATTCTCTTCGTTTTCTCATTTGCATCTTGCGTGCGGTTCGGTCAACATCTACTCTGTTCCAACTCACGCTGTTCGTTAATGGGGGCAATCATGCGCAGGCTTCTCACACTCGTTGCGGTCGCGGTGGCGGCTTCGACGTCGTTCGCCGAATCGGCCAAGGGAACGCAAAAAGGTACGCCGGCAATCAAGTCGATTACGGCAATGGCGTTCGGGCCGGATGGCGTGTTGTTCATCGGCGATCCCGCTTCGGCGACGATCTTCGCGATTGCCACCGGCGACACGAAACCGACGAGCAAAGAAGATGTGAAGGTTGAGAAAATCACCGAACAAATCGGTTCGATGATCGGCGTTCCCGCTGCACAAGTCGCGATCAACGATATGAAAGTGAACCCCGCTTCGGGCAACGTTTACCTCGGCGTGACGCGCGGTAAAGCGATGGACGCCGCCGTGCTGATCGTGCGCATCACGCGCGACGGGAAACTCGCCGAATTCCCGATGAAAGACGTCTCGTTCTCCTCGGTGGTATTGTCGAATGCGACCGACAAACAACGGATGGAAGCGATCACCAGCCTCGGCTTCGCCAGCGGCAAACTGATTGTGGCAGGGCTGTCGAATGAAGAGTTTTCCTCGACGCTTCGCTCGATCGATTACCCATTCGTCGACGCCAACAAGGGAGCCGGGGTCAAGATTTTCCACGGTGCCCACGGCAAATTCGAGACGCAAGCCCCCGTCCGCACTTTCACCATTTACAAGGTCGGCGACAAGGAACAGGTACTCGCGGCCTATACTTGTACGCCACTCGTCACGATCCCCGTCGAAGACTTGAAGGCCGGTGCACAAGTGACCGGTACGACTATCGCGGAACTCGGTAACCGCAATCGACCATTGGACATCATCGTCTACAAAAAGGATGGTAAGGACTTCGTGCTGATGGCCAACAACGCGCGAGGTATCATGAAGATTCCTGCCGATCAATTCGGCACGGCCGAATCGATCACTTCACGACCGAAAGGCGATACCGCCGGCGTGAAATATGAAACCGTAGCCGAGTGGAAAGGCGTACAACAACTCGACAAACTCGACGAAGGCCGCGCGCTGATTCTGGTCAAAGCCGACAACGGCGACATGAACGTGAAAAGCATCGCGATGCCATAACTGGGAGACGCAATCCGGTGATCAATGCAGACATTCGTTATCGGGCAGCGGACTTGATCGCGTATGCATCTGCGTTGTTTGCGGCGGCGGGCTGCGATGGCGATAAGCCAGCGATTATCGCGGCGGGTTTGGTCGAAGCGGACTTGCTCGGGCACACTACGCACGGGTTGCAATTGGCCCCTGCGTACCTTGCCGAGTTGAAAAATGGCGGGATGTTGTCGCACGGCGAACCGACGGTGATTGCGGATCGCGGGGCGACAATCACCTGGGATGGACGAACGCTGCCCGGCGTTTGGCTGACGGCGCGAGCGGTCGATCTGGCGGTCGAGCGGGTTGCCACGTATGGCGTCGCAACGGTCGTCATTCGTCGTAGCCATCACATCGGCTGCCTTGCGGCATTTCTGCAAAGGGCTACGGATCGTGGCTTGATGATAATCATTGCCTGTTCCGACCCAGCGGTGGCGAGTGTGGCCCCGTTCGGTGGGCGAAAAGCGGTGTTCACCCCCGACCCATTTGCCGTCGGCATCCCGACCGATGGCGATCCGATCTGGATCGACATCAGTGCGTCGATTACCACGAACGGCTTGGCGGGGAGGCTGAAACGCGAAGGCAAGCGGTTCCCTGGCGCGTGGGCACTCGATGCGACCGGTGTGGCGACCGATGACCCGGCGGTGATATTCGACGACCCACCCGGCACGCTGTTGCCAACCGGCGGTATCGACCACGGCCACAAAGGCTATGGGTTGGCGCTCATGGTCGAAGCCCTCACGCAAGGGCTGGGTGGGTTCGGGCGATCGAAAACACCAAACGGTTGGGGGGCTTCCGTGTACGTGCAAGTGACCGACCCCGCCGCGTTTGGCGGTTCCCAAGCCTTTTGCCAAGAAACCGGTTGGCTGGCGAAAACCTGTCGCGAAACCCCACCGATACCGGGTGTCGAAGCCGTGCGTTTACCGGGACAACAGGGCCTTGCGCGCAAACGCTCGGCACTCGCGGAGGGCGTCGTTCTGTATCCCGGTATCATGGATTCCCTTGCCACGTTCGCGAGCCGGTTCGATGTCCTTCCGCCAATTCCACTCGCTCCGATTCATCGAAAATCGACGTAAGTCGGAAATAAAGTGGTTCGAAAACTCGTCCCGCACTCGCGCGGCTCGGTTGCGGATCTATCGACGTCGGATGGCTCATTAACAAAAACTTCATCAATCCATGTTGGCTTTCGGCGGATTTCTAGCATAATCATTGAATACTCTCGACAGTGCGCACTGCCGAGACACTGGGCGTCCATCGCCCGTTTCTGCATCAGCCTCCGCTGTTTCGAGGGTAAGCGTCACGATGGCGACTCTGTTTCAAATCTCAAAAGCGTGCAAGAGTTACGGCTCTCAAATGTTGTTGGACAACGCCGACGCCGTCATCGGCGACAATACCAAAGTCGGTTTCGTCGGTCGGAACGGTGCGGGGAAGAGCACCCTGTTACGCATTTTACTCGGTGAAGAAGAACTCGATAGCGGCGAAGTCATTCGCCACCCGAACCTTCGCCTCGGCTACCTGCGGCAGCACGATCCGTTCCTGCCGAACGAAACGGCACTCCAGTTTCTGATGCGCGACAGCGACCAGCCCGATTGGAAGTGCGGCGAAGTCGCGGGGCAGTTCGAGCTAAAAGGCGCGTACCTCGATGGCCCCATCGACAAACTCTCCGGCGGTTGGCAGACCCGCGTGAAACTGGCGGCGCTGCTGCTGCACGAACCGAACCTGCTGATGCTCGACGAACCGACGAACTTCTTGGACTTGCGCACGCAGATTCTCCTCGAGCACTTCCTCAAGGGTTTCCGTGCCGCCTGCCTGATCGTCTCGCACGATCGCGCGTTCCTCGGCGCAACGTGTAACCACACGCTCGACATCTCGCGCGGGAAACTCACGTCGTTCCCCGGCAAGATCGATGCGTACCTGGAATATCAGAAGGAAAAACGCACGCAGGACGAACGCACGAACGAAGCGACGATGGTCAAGAAGCGCCATCTCGAAGACTTCATCGCGAGGAACAAAGCGCGGGCCTCGACCGCCAAGCTCGCCCAATCGAAAGCGAAGGCGCTCGAGAAACTCGAGTTCATCGCGGTCGGTTCGGACGAACCGATGGCTCGCATCCGCCCGCCGCGCATTTCCCCACGAAAGGGGTTGGCACTGCGGTGCCGCGATCTGGCCATCGGCTACCCCGAGCGTCAAATCGCGTCCGACATCCAGTGGGAACTCGATCACGGTGCCCGCGTCGCGATTGTCGGCGATAACGGCCAAGGCAAAACGACCTTCCTCCGTACGATCGTCGATTCGCTCAAACCGCTCTCTGGCGATGTTCGCTGGGGTTACGGGTGCGATGTCGGCGTTTACGCTCAACACGTTTACACGAGCCTTGCGGAAAATCAGACGGTCATCGATTACCTGCATAGCCAGGCCGCGATGAGCAAGAAGGATCAGGAAATCCTCGACGTGGCCGGTTCGATGTTGTTCCGCGGCCCGAACGTCGAAAAAACGGTGTCGATGCTTTCCGGGGGCGAACGCGCCCGGCTCTGCCTCGCGGGCTTGCTCCTCAGCGAACACAACGTCTTGATTCTCGACGAACCGGGTAACCACTTGGACGTCGATACCGTCGATGCTCTTGCCGATGCGCTCACCGATTACGAAGGCACGGTGATCTTCACCAGCCACGACCGGACCTTCGCCCGTCGCGTCGCCACGTGTATCGTCGAAGTTCGCGATGGCCGCGTGATCCACTACAGCGGCCAGTACGATGCGTACCTCAACAAGGTCAACGAAGAAATCGACGCCGGCGAGCGCGAACAAGCCAACGAACGCGCGAAATTGCCACCCGAGGTGTTGAAGCGAACTCAGTCCACGCATCGCGCATCGCGAAGCGAAAAAGATGTTCGCAAAGAGCTCAAGACCGTGGAGAAAACGATCGCCCAACTCGACGAGCAGAAGCGGACACTCAACGCACAACTGCTATCGACGAGTAATTCCAAAGAGGCGATGCGACTGCACAACGAAGTGACGACGATGGCCGAGCAACTGACGAAGATCGAAGAGCGATGGTGCGAACTGCAAGAAGAAATGGAAACGCACGCGTAATCGTGTAACTGAAAGTGGGGCACGTTTTTAACGTACCCCACGTAAATTGACATTTCGTACGAAGGCACGAATCTCTTATTTTGGTAGCCGCAGGTCTGGAGCTGGCAAAAGACCTGCGGTTACAATAATTGCTTGTTTTACAGAGTTTTGAGATACTCGATCAACGCCGTTCGCTCGGCGTCGGTCAGGTCGTCGCCATAAGTATGGCCGCCATTGCCCCGGCCGGGTAACGATGTGTCGTAGATCTTTCGCATTTCGAACGGAGATCGGTTCTTTGCGGGTGTTGACACTTCTTGGAAAATCCAGCCGACGTTTCGTTTGTCGTAGTCGACTTCGGATGTGCCGAAACTGCGGGTGAATCGCTTGGGGCGATCCTTCGAGTTCAGCACGCTTTTCAGCGTCGGCGAACTGCCGTTGTGGAAGTACGGTGCCGTCGCCCAGATGCCATCGAGCGGCGGCGCTTGATAGCCGACGGTCGGTTTGATCGGCATCACTTTGTTGCCTTCCTTGGCGAACCAACTCGTACTATACGCTTCGCCGAACGCGGTGCCGATGTTGTCGAATCGCCTGCGATCCGTGCCGATTTCGTCGAGCGGGACGATCTTGTTCGGGTACTTCGGCTGGTCGCCGTAGGTGCCGTGGCACTTCGCGCAATTCTCGTGGAAAATCGCGCGCCCGTTGTCTGCGAGTTTCGCATCGATGGCGTACGGGTACTTCGGCGCTTCCAGGCTGAGCAGGTATTGTTGAATATCGCGGAAGGCGGGTTCGGCTTTCGCGAAGTCGGCGGGGAGTGTCAGTGGGTGCATCATGAACTGCATGATCGAACGCACCGAACGGGCATCGGTCGCACCGACGTGATACATCGTCGATTTCTTTTTGAGTAGCCACCATGCGGGCACATCTTCGCAACTGTCGTCGTGCAAACCGAGGTTGCGCTTGTTTGCGGTCGGGTTGAGGTCGTCATCGCGGAAGCCGAGCAGGTAGACGCTGAACGCGCCGGCTTCGTTGGTGCCTCGCACGTTGCTGAAATGAAACGGCAAATTCACCGGCATGTTCCCAGCGGCGGCCATGTCCTCGAACAAGGCATGAACGTCGAGCGTACTGTTCCCGAGTCCGACGATGCCCTTCCCCGCAATCGAGCCACCGTGGCACGCGAGGCAGTCGATACCGATGCCTTTCGTGAACGGTAAATACGGTGCGTTTCGCAGTCCCATCGGCAGGCCGTCGTTCGGATACGGCGCGTCGTGCAAGCCATACCGTTCGCGGAATGCCACGTCATAGTTCTTCGGTTTCTCGGCCACGCCCCAGCGTTTCCAAGCGAGATCGTACGCGGACTTCGGCCAGAACGCAGGGATAAATGCCTTCTGTTCAAGAGCACGTTTGCCGCGCTCGACCTCCGTCGGTTCGACACCGATGGCGAACGAGCAAACGAGAACAAGAGCGATACAAGCGAAAATCGAACGTGGCATGGCGGTGGAAACCTCGTCTCGGTGACAACGTCAGTATAGACGTTCAACCGCAGGCTGTGGCAGCGACATTTTTGTAGCTGGGGTCTGTGAACCCGGTCGCGAATGTTTTGAAGTTGCGCTTTCCCGCACGCTGGCCGAAGTTACTTACGCGGCGAACGCTCGTCATTCAAACAAAACGTCCCGCTGCGTTCCCGCAGTTAGCCGCCGCCCCTGTCGTGCGACAGGGGCCTCCGTTCATTGCCCAACAGACCGCTTCTGTTCGGATTTAACGTTGGAAATATCTCGATCTCATCGGGGCGAACCGGCTTTTCG
>JAYVXI010000147.1:0-41393 GCA_043785305.1 Limnoglobus sp.
CGCTCCAACGCCAAGCCTACGGCTACCGCGACCAGGAATTCTTCCAGCTACGCATTTACGCGATCCACCTGGCCGAGTACGCACTTGTCGGATGAACCCCAAATTATTTGGCCATCTCGTTCATCTTGTCCGCATCGACGACTTCCTTCACTTGCTCGGGGCTGATCGATTTGTTTTCGCCATTCCAACCTACGAACCGAAGGTTTCGGCCATCCCTTTTGCCCTTGATCGCCACCTGACGGATGAGGCTGCAATTACGACATCCGAGCCGGGACACGGGCAGTTGCAATTCGACCGGCTTGCCGCCGATCGGCACGGTGCGATAAAGTCTATTCGAGAACATGCCGTGCTCCTGAAGAAGGTTTCGTTACCCTTCAAGAAACGGCATGTTCCTCCTTTTTGCCAGCGAGAAGTACGCACTTCCAAGATGAGCCTAGTTTTTTTTAATTTCTAGTTCTTGACCTCGACACAAACGCAAATCCCGGCTATTCGCCTTCGTTTGGTTAGCTGCATCGGAGGGCGTTATCGTGCGCGGAATCTTGCTCGTTCTCACACTCGGCTTCATCGGCTGTGCCGATACGCAATTCGCACGCACGGCACGAAGCATCGTTGGCAAGGAAATTACCATTCCGAAGGGCGCGGAACCGAACCTAGGGGCTGCGTCGCGGGTCGATCAGATCGGGCGACAGATTGCGGCCGCGAATCCGTTCATTGGGATTGAGCCGACGTTTCAAACCATTGGCAGTCCGGAATCATTACTATTTCACCTCGACCAACATGGGATGATTATCTCGGATTCGCTCGTTAGTTCGTGCAAAACCGATGCGCAGCTCGCTGCGGTGCTATGTAGCGAACTCGGTAAGATGGTGTCCGAACACCGCAACGCGATCCGTATGGGATACCCCGATCCGTTGCCGAACATTTCGATACCGAATAGCTCGGAGATGAACGGCATCCCGGCGGATCAGTTTCGCCTCGCGGAACTCGCGATGCTCGAGAAGCGATTTCCGAAAAAGGAAGCGGACCGAATGCGATTGCTGACGATCGATCCGCAAAAGATTGCAGCCGATTTGCTCAAGACGACAGGTTTTGAAGAATCGGCAATGAGTTCGGTCGAGTCCCTGTTGAAATCGGCGAACAAAGACAGCGCCATTTCCCGTCAACTCGGTGGCAAAGGCACGAAGCCGACCTGGTCGAACTAATCGAACGATTGCCGTTTCGCTCTCACTTCGCTAATTCATCCAACAATCGTTGGCGATATATTCTCGCACGTGGTGGTGCTTGACCGTGACGCACGCCGGTATAGATGTATATCAACAACCCTCAGTAATTCTCTCCGTTACGAAAGCGGGTGCCTGATGCGATTCGGACTCCGATTCTGCGCTCTTTCCCTCGTTGCGTTGGTCGTTGGGATGGCCCCTGGCTGCAACTCCGGTTCGGGCAAGCCTAAAGTGGCGATCATCACGAACTGCATTGCCGAGTTCTGGTCGATCTGCGAAGCGGGTGCCAAGAAGGGCAGTGCCGACTTCGGCGTCGATGTCGTGTTCATTCAGCCGAACAGCAACACCGTTAGCGATCAAACCGAGAAGATCAACGACGTGCTGAAACTGGGCGTGACCGGGATTGCCGTCAGTGTGATCGACCCCAAAGAGCAGACGCCGAACCTCAAGCGGATCGCGGCCGAGAAGCACTTCCTCGCGATGGACAACGACGCACCCGATAGCGGACGCCTGTGTTACATCGGCATCGATAACTACGAAGCGGGCAAAGCGGTCGGGCGAATGGTCAAGGAAGCGATGCCGAACGGGGGTACGCTCGTCATGTTCATCGGCTCGATGTCGTCGGACAATGCCGCAAACCGCGTGGGAGGCGTACTCGATGAACTCGCTGGCCAGAAAGGGGCAAAAGGCCCGAAATACGGCCAGTTCACGCTGTACTCGAACGCCCCGCTCATCGACGAAACCAAGGAAGACAAAGCCCAGGAAAACGCGAAGGACGTTCTCGAAAAGCTCAAGGATGCACAGAATGTTGTGATGGTCGGCTTGTATGCGTATAACCCGAAGGCGATCCTTCAGGCGGCCCGCGCCAAGGGTGTCGTTGGTAAAGTCAAGATCGTCGGCTTCGATGAAGACTGGGTGACGCTCGAAGGTATCGCGAAGGGCGAGATCGTCGGCACCGTTGTGCAAGACCCATTCATGTACGGCTACAAATCGGTCGAAGTTCTCGCGGCCTTAGCGAAGGGCGACAAATCGAAAGCGACGACCTCACCGATTCCTTACCGTAAGGTGACGAAGGATGGCGGCCCCGAAGAGACCATCAACGGCACGAAGGTCGTGAACCTGAAAGTAGCGGACTTCAAAGCGAAGCTCGAAGCCGACATCGCCAGCGGCAAGAAGTAAGGTTCCGAACTGACAACAGTCGTTCTTGTTAGCCCGACGCGCAAGCGAGGGATTCAGTCCATCCCTCGCTTGCGCGTCGGGCTAACAAAACCCTTAGTTCCGAGTGAAAAGTCGATCGTTGGTAGTGACTGTAATATGCCCATTCCACTCATCGAAGCGATGGCGATCCGCAAACAGTTTCCGGGGGTTCTGGCCCTCGATGGTGTGTCGTGCGCGATCGTGCCCGGCGAAGTGCTTGCGATCGTCGGCGAGAACGGTGCGGGCAAATCGACGCTGATGAAAGTCATCGCGGGCATTTACACACCCGATGCCGGCGAACTGCGAATGAACGGGCAGCCGGTTCGTTTCGACGGACCCGCCGGTGCGATGGAAGCGGGCATTTTCTTGATCCACCAGGAACTCAGCCTCGCGGAGAATTTGTCGGTCCTCGATAACTTGTTCCTCGGCCGCGAACGCACGAAGTTCGGCTTCCTGCGTCTGCTCGATCGCACGTCGATGGCGGCCACGGGGCGAGACGTTCTCGTTCGCGTCGGCTTGCCGAAAGAATTATTGCACGTCGAAGTCGGGGCGTTGCCACCGGGGCAGAAGCAGCTCGTCGAAATCGCTCGTGCGCTCATCAATGATGCGAAGGCGATCATCATGGACGAGCCGACTTCGAGCCTCACGCAGAAAGAAACGGATACGCTTTACGGCGTGATCGATGCGCTGAAAAGCTCGGGCGTGTCGATCTTGTACATCTCGCATCGACTCGCGGAAATCAAGCGATGTGCCGACCGTGCCATCGTGTTGCGCGATGGCAAACTGACGGCGGAGTTGCCGAAGGCCGAGATCAACCACGCGAACCTCGTGCGGTACATGGTCGGTCGCGACCTGAAGCAGTTTTTCCCGCGCGACCACCGCAAAGGTGCGGGGGACACGGTGCTGCAAATTCGCGACTTGCGTTTTGCGGGCGGGCCGGGTTCCGGCATCTCGCTCGATGTGCGTGCGGGCGAAATCCTCGGCATGGCAGGGCTGGTCGGTGCGGGTCGAACGGAACTCTCGGAGGCGATCTTCGGCATTCGCACGATCACCGGTGGAACGATCCAACTCGCCGGACAATCGGTGCCAATTCGCACGCCACGCGATGCCATCGATGCAGGCATTTACCTCGTTCCCGAAGACCGCAAACTCAACGGGTTGATCGTCGATGCCACCGTCGGCGAAAACCTGAGTTTGCCGAACATCGGCCGCATCTCGCGATATTCTTGGCTCAGTCGTTCGGGGGAAACCGAACTCCATCGAGAGTCGATTCAACGGCTGCGAGTAAAGACGCCGAACGCGAGGCAGACCGTCGGTTTGCTGTCCGGGGGCAACCAGCAAAAAGTCGTGTTTGGCAAATGGCTGGCACGCGGGCCGAAGCTGTTAATCCTCGACGAGCCGACGCGCGGGGTCGATGTCGGCGCGAAGGCGGAGATTTACGGGCTAATCGACGAACTCGCGGGGCAGGGCGTTGCGATCTGGATGATTACCAGCGATCTCGAAGAACTCCTCGGCATGTCGGACCGTGCAGTCGTCATGCACGAAGGCCGTATTGCGGGCGAACTGACACGCGAAGAATTGAACGAAGAAGCCGTGATGCGACTCGCAACGGGAGGCAGCGAATGAATCGGATTGCAGGCGTTTTAGTGTTGCTCGTCGGGTTGTATGCGGCCCTTTACGCCACGCGGCCCTCCGCGCTCGATTCGTCGAACCTCATCGATGTCGGCAACCGCCAGGGCTTCTACGGCATCATGGCCATCGGCGTGGGCGTCGTCATGATCGCGGGTGGAATCGACCTCAGTATCGGTGCGGTCGTGGCACTTGCCGCCACGTCTTTCGGCGTCTTGCTCAAGAATGGCGTACATCCGTACAGTGCGTTCGTCATCACCTTGATGGGCGGGACATCGATCGGTTTCCTGCACGGCATTCTCGTTACGAAACTTCGGCTACAGGCGTTCCTGATCACGCTGTGCGGGCTGTTCGTTTATCGCGGCCTCGCACGGCTTCTAACGAACGATCTGCAAGTGGGAATGAACGCGATTCTGCGCGAAAAACCGAGCTTCGTGCCGAGCGTCGACTGGCTGCGATTCTACCTGACGGGCCACGAAGCCGATGGCAAACTCGCGTTCCCGGCGATGCTCGTGTTGCTCGGCGTCATCGCGATCGTGGTTGGTCTGATCTTGCAAAAAACCTCGTACGGCCGTTACTGGTACGCGGTCGGTTACAGCGAGCAAGCAGCGCGATATGCCGGGGTGAACGTGGACCGACAGCGGATTGTCACCTTCATGATCGGCTCGACACTCGCGGCACTGGCCGGGATCTTGTTGCTGTTGAAAGACAGTTCCGTGAAGCCGGATAACGCGGGCATGGCATACGAACTCGAAGCGATCACGGGTGCCGTTCTCGGTGGCGTCAGTTTGCGTGGCGGATCGGGAACCGCGCTCGGCATCGTCCTCGGTGCCGCCGTGTTGCCATTGTTGAAGAACTTAATTAACTTCCTCGAAATTCCGAGTGCCCTCGAACCCGTCGTCATCGGCACGACACTTTTGTTGGGTACGACCGTCGACGAATTGCTTCGCAAACGAAGTTCTGCAAGGAAATCGGGGTAATTGGCAGCAAAATTGCCGATGAACTGAATAGACGAACCGTTGTCTATTTTAGGCTCACCGATGAATTACGCATTATTCGTCCTCCTGACGTCCGCTCCGCTGTTCGCGACGCAACCGAATGCGGAATCAACGACTGCGTCGGCTAAAATCACGCTCAAAGATGTCGATGTCGGCGAATTGCTCGAAAAGCTGAACGTCAAACTCGATTATCGGCTCGAAGGCCAAGTGACGATCGTTGCGAGTATGTCGGTCGAAATCGGTAACGCGACGAGCTCGAAAGGTTACACCTTTCGCGGCCAACTCACATCGGCGGCGATGCGTTTCGAGGGTTTGCAAGTCCGCGATCTTTCGGCCAATGTGCTTTATGTCGATGGCAAACTGACACTCACCGAGCTAAAAGGGGCAGTCGTATCGGACGATGCCACGAAGAAACGCGGTGAGTTTAAGGGGACGGCCACGGCCGCCATCGAACCGCGTGGCGATCTGAAAGCCGATCTGGAATTGACGAGCTTGCCACTCGGCGAACTGTTCAAAGCGATGCCGGGTGGCGTGCCTGTTACCGGGGCCGTGAGTGGCAAGATCGAATTTCGCAGTGCGGTGAACGATCTGCGCGACCAACGGAAGTGGACCGCCAACGCGAACCTCGATGCCGAACAATTGACGATCTTCCAACGTTCCGTTCGCGATGCCAAATTGAAACTGACTTTGAAGGACGGCAGCGCGACACTATCCGATGTATCGGCCATCGTGGAAGGCATCCCGGTCACGGGCGATGCGACACTTGCGATCGTCGAAAAGTACGCATTTCGAGCGGCGTTGCGGACGTTGCCGCAAGATGTCAGCGAACTGCAAAAGCTCGTGCCAGAACTGTCGCTGCCGATCGCAATTCGGGGGAAGTTGACGACCGACGCGACGATCCTCGGCACGCTGAACCCCGTCGCCATTTCGGCTTCGGGGACGATTTCTGCAAGCGATTTAACGACCGGCGATTCGCCACCCGGCACGCTGTACGCGAAGTGGAAAGTCAGCCCCGAACGTGTGACAGTCAGCGAACTTTCGGCGAGGTTGTTCGGCGGAAAATTCAACGGGACTGCCGATCTGCCGCTGGTTCCGAGTGCGAAGGGCGACCTGAATTTGACGTTCAGCGATGTCGATGCGACCGCGATTGCCAAATCATTTCCCAAACTGCCGGTGCGAGTGACGGGCCAACTTTCTGGCCAGGTTAAGGGCGCGATTCCTGCGGCGAAGCCGAACGAAGCCCGTGCGACCATCGCCGATGTGAACGTGACGGCAGACAAACTCACCGTGCAAGGGATACCGGCATCGAAGCTGACGGGCAAACTGTCGCTGATCGACGGCGTTGTGAAGTACGAACTGGAAGGCAAAACGCTCGGCGGTTCGTTTGAAGTCAACGGGCAATATCCGGAGCAGAAAGCACAAAAAGAAGAAAATGGTTCGCTGCGGTTACGCGGGATCGACCTCGCGCGATTGACCGAGGCGTTACGGCTCCGGGCCGTGCCATTGAGAGGGCGAGTCGATCTCTCGTTCGATTTTACATCGGACTTCAACAACGGTACGGGGCGTTACTCGTTTCGCGGGTTAGGCTGGGGCCGTAGCCGTTTGATCTCGGAAATCCAAGGGCGAATCGTGTTGAGAAACGGCTTGTTTGAAGCCTCCGATGCAGTTGGCCCCATCGCAGGCGGAACGATTCGCGCAAAGGTCCGCGCGAGTCTAGAAGACCCGTCGCGAAACTTTTTCCGGCTCGACATCGAACGCGCCGATCTCGGACGTTTGTTAAAAGCATTCACCGATCGGCCCGATCTCATCGAAGGCGGTGCGTCGCTGACGGTACGCGGGAAGTTCTGGCCGGAGTTCCGCGCGACGGGTTCGCTCGGCTTGAATCGCGGCCGTGTAGCCGGGCTGACGGCCACTGATGTGCGCGTACCGTTCACGTTCACAACGAGTACGAGCGGCGGCCAGTTGGTGATTCGCGATGCGAACGGGATGATCGGTAACGGCCGTGTGACGGCGCATCTCGAGTCGCAATGGGGCGCGAGCGGGCATCTCAACGGGCAGATCCTCTTCACGAACGTGCAACTCGGCAACGTGTTCGCCGAACTCAAACAATCGAACTACTTCGGCAACGCGCGAGTGACCGGGCGCATCGATATTCGCGGCGAGAATGTGCTTTCTGCGGAGGATGTGTCGGCGACATTGCTGGCGAACATCGCACAGGCATCGGTGCGCGAACTGCCGGTTCTCGATCGGATCACGCCGTTCGTTACCCCCGCGGCTTTGCTCAAGCCGTTCGATGCGGGCGAAATTCGCGGGCGATTGTCGCGTGGCATCTTCCGTATCGAACGGCTGACACTCGCGAATGCGACGGCGGACCTTTATGCCGATGGCACCGTGGGAATCGATGGGCGGCTTGCGCTGAACGTGATCGTTCGCACGGGGCAGATTGGCGTGAACGACACCGTCTTACGGCAAACCGGGCTACAACTGGCACGGTTGGCGACACCGTTACCGATCCAGGTTATCGGCCAAATCAGCAGCATACTCTCGAACCGCACGATTCGACTTGCCGTGACGGGAACGGTGTCGTCACCGCAAACCCGTGTGAACGCGGCGGCGCTGTTCACCGAAGAAACGATTCGGTACTTTTTGCGACAATCGATTTTCGGCACCGTCGCGCCACTGGAACCGACGGCACTACGGCAAACTCGGTAAGTTCGGCTATTCTCCGACAATCCGAACGACCGATAAAACCGGAAAGGTTCCGCACGGAGTTCGGTTATGCGTGGCAAGATGTCGTGGATCGGTTTCGTCGGTTTTACGCTTGTGATGCTGATGCAAACCGGTTGCGGAAGCATCGGGCAGACATTCGGACTATCTTCGCCGGCTTACAAGCTAATACCGGAAGCCGAGGCGTTCCGCGACCGGAACGTGCCACCGCCGAGCCTCCCACGCGAACTCGCGAAAACGCCACTTGTCGAGTATCTCGTCGAACCCGGCGATGTGCTTCTCATTCAAACCGCCGACCTCGATTCGCCGATCCGCATCCCTGCCGATCAACCCGTGCTGCCCGATGGAAACATCGAACTCGGCGAGTACGGCCGCCTGATAGTTTTCGGTAAAACTCCCGCAGTTATCGAACTCGAAGTCCGGCAGCTCGTAAAGGCGAAAGAGAAGAAAGACGTCGTCATCACGGTACGGCTGATCGGTCGGCAGAGCAAAGTCTTTTACGTTCTGGGCGAAGTCAACTCGCCCGGTTCGTACCCGCTGAGTGGGCGGGAAACCGTTCTCGATGGCCTAATGGCCGCCGGTGGATTGACGCATAAAGCCCAGGAACGCAAGCTGATTCTCGTGCGGCCCTCGCAACCCGATGGCTGCCAGGAAGTTCTCCCTGTTTGCTACCCGCAGATCGTGCAACTCGGCGACACCACGACGAATTATCAGCTCCGCCCCGGCGATCGCATCTACGTGCCGAGCCAAAGTACGCTCGAAAGTCTGTTCCCGAGCCGCGTGAAAACCTCCGCACCGTGCTGCAAGACGCACGTACCCTGTGCAACGGGTGGCGGTTGCGCACCGGCTCTCGTTGCGAAATAAAATCGAGTCCGGCGCGTGAATTGCACACTTTCATCGTGTGAGTGAACGCAATGTGGGGTGCCATGTGAAACGAGTCGTAAGAATTTTGTTATGGGTGATCGGTATCACGTTCGGCGTTCTCGGACTCGGGTGGATCGCGATCAGCGGTTACCTGAACAGTTCGTATGGCCAACGTATGGCGAGCCAGCAACTGAGCCAACTTGTCGGGACGACCGTTGAGGTCGAGAGCCTCGGCATCGGCACAACTACCACATCGATTAGTCTTCGGGTACCCGATCCCTCGCCGGTTCCGCAAGGCGATCTGGTGAAGATCGGTTCACTTCAGGCCGATGTATCGCTTCTGCAATTACTCACGAGACAAGTATCGCCGTCGAACGTGACGATTAATGACGTCGAAATTTTGTTGCGACTCGACGCCGATGGTAACCGTCTCACAGCATTCCCGAAGTTTGCTCAAACGGGCTCGATGGCCTTTCTGCCCGCAATTCTCCTCAATAACCTGCGTTTCCGTATTCAGCAAGCCGGCCATCCCGAATTCGACCTCGGTGGCATCAGCGGTCGACTCAAACGCGATGGCGAAGCATATATCTTGACCGGGAATCTCGATGACCAGAAGTGGGGAAAGTGGGGGATTAGCGGTCGACTGAACGCGGCCGCGTCCGATGGACAAATTGTCCTCCAAGCGGAAGGAGCGCCGCTGAGCGACGCGCTGTTGCGGAGTATTCCGTATGTTCCATCGGAAGTCTGGGACGAGTTCACAGCATCCGGACAAACCGTTGCCACGATCACGTTGACACTACAACCGGGTCGCGATCTCGGATACCGCGTCGATCTTCATCCGAAAAAGGCTACGCTCAGTTTCCCATCCGCAGAGATAACCGTTTCCGATTTCGTTGGCCAAATCCTGGTGGAAGATGGCCGTGTGAACGTTGAAGGGGGTGTCATGAAACTGGCCGATGGCACAATAACATTGAAAGGGTTTTGCGACTTCAAAAAGTCCGACCGAGTCATTGCAATGACGCTTACGACGAGTGGTGTCGACGTGACTCGACTTCCACAAAGTTGGGGACTACCGAAAAAAGTGGAAGGGAAACTTCGCGGCAATGCAAACTTGGAACTGCACATCGACGGCAAAGGAAAATTGGAGCCGCGAGGTTCGGGCAGCGGGGATATCGAAGAGGCAAAATTTGCTGGTATTAATGCTCAGATCGAGCTAAAACTAAAGAGTCGAGATGGCCGATTTCGTTTCGAGGCGGTGAAATAATTTTCGATCCGATCCGCACCACTATGGAAATCCATCAGGAATGCAGGTATCCTCGATCGTAGAGAATTTCCAGACGGTTTTTTCGACAATCCAAAGAGTATTTGCGCAACAATGAAGGTGTGAATGAGATTCAGGTTTTCAGCCCTTCAAATCTTAGAGGAGGCCCGGTTTCGATGGAGAAAGCCATCGAACTCGCATTGGCCGCTGGTCTGAGTTAGGAGGCAACGTTGAAACGACAGCCTGAGATTGAAGTCTATCTCCGCGATTGCCCGACGGAGCGACTGGTCGCTTGGCTGCGAGCCGTCATCGGGCCTCTGGAAGACCCGGTGGAGGCCGGTGCTGCCATTGTTTATCCCAGCGCGATCGGCGCAGTCGTGGTCACGCCGTGTATCGAGGATGGCCCGTTCGTGGGAGTCTGGTTCAATACCAATCGCAGCCCTTGGACCACAGACGTAGACTGCGCAAGGCAGGCAGCGAGGGAATTGGTGTGTACGGTGCGGTGCGATCCGGGGCAGCACTTCCCCGAGGTGCCTCGGTGGGTGTCGGACGTATTCCTCGAAATCTCCGGTGTTGTCGAGAAATTGGTCGAGTGGCCACCCAGGAACTCGATGTGATCAGTCTGTGAAAAATCGCGTATGTCGATCCGTGCGTTCCGTTTTCTCCTGCAATCTGCATCCCAAACTGAACGACAAATTGAGTGGAATTCACTGCGGAACACGCGGAATCGGCGTGCGTTTCGGTATAACACCAACGAACGAAATTCACGCACGAAGTCACCATATGCTTTTCGATACGCTCGCGATCTTCGGCGTCGGTTTGCTCGGCGGGTCGCTCGGACTTGCTGCGAAAGCCAAGCGTGTGGCACGCCACGTGATCGGCGTCGGACGCAGCGAATCGCGGTTGCAAGAAGCCAAACACGCGGGCATTCTCGACGACTACACGACCGACCCGATTGCAGGCGTTACCTACGCCGACCTCGTGATCGTCTGCACGCCTGTGGACGACATCGTGCGGCAAATTCGCGAAATCGCCCCGCACTGCCCGCGCGGTTGCCTCATCACCGATGTCGGTAGCACCAAACGCGACATCGTCGAGAACCTGCGCGAAACCGCCAGTTTCGTCGGTAGTCACCCGATGGCCGGTTCCGAGAAAAAAGGGGCTAGTTTCGCCCGTGCCGACTTATTCCAGAATCGCGTTTGTATCGTCACGCCGCACATAAACAGCGACCGAACATCGGTTCGACGCATTGCGCAATTTTGGGAAGCGCTCGGCAGTCGCGTCGTCGAGATGTCGCCCGAACAACACGACCGTGCGGTGGCGTATATCAGCCATTTACCGCACGCAGTGGCGGCGGCGCTCGCGGGTGCCGTCGATCCGGTGCATCTCGCGATTGCGGCAGGTGGGTTCAAAGACACGACGCGAATTGCGGCAGCCGAACCGACGATCTGGGAACCGATTTTTCGCACGAATCGCGAAGAAGTGTTGGCCGCGTGCGACCGCTTCGCCGAGCAGTTCGATACGTTCCGCAAACTGCTCGCCGCCGACGATGGTGCGGGTTTGATTCGATGGCTCAACGAAGGGAAACGGGTGCGCGATGCTGTGGGAAGCTGAAATTCGACCGGTGGGCCGCGATGCCGAGCGCGACCGCGTGTGCGAGGAATTCGATCTCCTGACCCACGGTAAACGGGGCAGCGATTTGATTTCCGCCGCCGCACGCGGGTTCCTGTTCGAGGGCGAGTTCGACGATGCCGAAGCGGCGATGCTCGCTCGCCAATTGCTCGTCGATTCCCTCGTCGAAACCGTCACCGTTTCGCCGGTTGGCACGATTACCGACGGGCATTCGTACACGGTGCTCCTGAAGCCCGGCGTCATGGACCCCGTCTCCGAAAGCGTGCTGGCCGCATCGCGCGACATCGGCATTCCCCTCACGCAAATCCACACGTTCCGGCGATACTTCAGCACGCGAGAACTCGTTGCCAGTGACCGCGAAACGCTGTTTCGCCGCGTGCTGGCGAACGATGCCATCGAACGCATCATCACCGGCACGCTGCAACCCGAACACTTCACACGCGGCAAACGCTACGATTTCAAAATCACCATCGTGCCGCTGCGTAACCTCGATGATGCCGCGCTGTTACAAGTCAGCAAGGATGGCCAACTCGCACTGTCGCTCGATGAAATGCGGACGATTAAGCAGCATTTTCTCGAACTCGACCGCGACCCGACCGATATCGAACTCGAGTCGATCGCACAAACGTGGTCCGAGCATTGTTCGCACAAAACGCTCAAAGGGACGATCGAGTACACCGAAACGACCGCCACCGGCACGACGACGCGGCGCTACGAAAACTTGCTGAAAGAGACGATCTTCGGCGCGACGCAGGCGATCCGCAAGAACCTCGGCACGAACGATTGGTGCGTTAGCGTGTTCTCCGACAACGCGGGCATCGTCACATTCGACGACCAATTTCACCTTTGTTTCAAGGTCGAAACGCACAATCGGCCGAGTGCCATCGAACCGTACGGCGGCGCGAACACCGGCCTCGGTGGCGTGATTCGCGATATTCTCGGCACCGGCCTCGGCGGGCAGCCGATCTGCAACACCGACATTTTTTGTTTCGCAAACCCGGATTTTCCGTCGGAGCAATTACCGCCCGGCGTCATCCATCCACGACGCATCATGAACGGCGTCGTGGCCGGGGTACGCGACTACGGCAATCGCATGGGTATCCCCACCGTCAACGGCGCGATCCTGTTCGACGATCGATATTTAGCCAACCCGCTCGTGTTCTGCGGCACCGTCGGCCTCATCCCGGTTGGCATGGAATGGAAGCTCGTTTCGCCCGGCGAGCGCATCATCGCCGTCGGTGGCCGCACCGGTCGCGATGGCATTCACGGCGCGACGTTTTCGTCGGAACAACTCACCGATCAATCGGAGAAAGTCAGTGGCGGGGCGGTGCAGATTGGCAACGCGATCGAGGAGAAAAAAGTCCTCGACGTGATCTTGCAAGCCCGCGATCGGCGGCTGTACACAGCGATTACCGATTGCGGTGCGGGGGGCTTTAGTTCCGCTGTCGGCGAGATGGGGGCCGAGTGCGGTGCCCGCGTCGAACTCGATAAGGCACTGTTGAAATACGACGGCCTGAGTTACACCGAAATCTGGATCAGCGAATCGCAAGAACGGATCGTACTCTCGGTGCCGCCCGCGAACTGGCCTGACTTACAAGCACTGTGCGAGTCTGAGGGCGTCGAAGCATTTGACCTCGGCGAATTTACCGATACGGGCAAACTCGAACTGACATACCACGGTCAGCGGGTGGCCGACATCGCGATGGCGTTCCTTCACGATGGCCGCCCGCAAGTCGTACGCATCGCCGAATGGTCCGCGCCGAAAGCATCGACCGCAACTGACACCGCATCGTCAATCAGCGTGCAAGACGCGCTGATGCAGATCCTCGCCAGCTACACGGTTTGCTCGAAGGAATGGGTGATTCGGCAGTACGATCACGAGGTACAAGGTGGCAGCGTCATCAAGCCGCTCGTCGGCGTCAAGAACGATGGCCCGTCAGATGCCGCTGTCATAATGCCCGTACTCGGCTCGAATATCGGTGCGGCCATCGGCAATGGGATTAACCCGCGATATGCCGACATCGACCCGTGGGCCGGTGCCGCGGCGGCCATCGACGAAGCAATGCGGAACGTCGTGGCTGTCGGCGCGGACCCGGCACACACTGCCATCCTCGATAATTTTTGTTGGGGGAACGTCAACGACCCGCAAATGCTCGGCGCGCTCGTTCGCACCGCCGAGGCGTGCCGCGATGTCGCGCTCGCTTATGGCACACCGTTCATTAGCGGTAAGGACAGCCTCAACAACGAGTATCGTTCGCCGACGCAACGTATCACGATTCCGCACACGCTGCTGATTTCCGCACTCGGCCGCGTGCCCGATATTTCAATGTGCGTGACGATGGACCTGAAGGCTGCGGGTAACGATATTTACCTTGTGGGCGAGACGCACGACGAACTCGGCGGTTCGCATTATCACCTGGTAACGGGTCGCGATGGCGGGAACGCACCGCGGCCGAACCTCGAACTCGCACCGAAGATTTTTGCCGCGATGCACCTCGCAATCTCATCGGGCCTCGTACGTTCGTGCCACGATCTCAGCGAGGGCGGCCTGGCCGTGGCGATTGCCGAGATGGCGTTCGCGGGCGGCGTCGGCGTCGATATCAACGGGCTGTCAAATACTGGTTTCAGCGACGAAGTCCGGTTGTTCAGCGAATCGACAACGCGGTTCTTACTGGAAGTGAAGCCAGGCGATGCAAACGCACTCGCGGCTATACTCGGTAACCTGCCGTTCGCGAAAATCGGCACGACAACGAACGAGCAACGGTTACGCATCGCGGGGGCATCCGGCGAGTGGATCGTCTGGGCGAAACTTTCGGAACTAAAGGAATCGTGGCAAAAACCGTTACGTTGGTAAAGAATTCCGGCCCCGTGGCGAATGGCAGTCACGCAACATCGCCAACGCCACGCGACATCATCGGTTTCTATTCTGGTACGATGGGGCAGTGGCTCGCGACCGTTACGGAGGAAGTATCATGGCCTATCGAGTGATCCTTTTCGCGGCCTTCGCACTGATTTGGACTGTCGCAGTAGCCCGTTCCGCGCCACCGGGGTCGGACCAAGAGTTCGTGACGCGCGTCAATCGCTCGATCGAGCGTGGCGTCGCACTGCTCAAACAACGAGAGGCGGGGCGGGGCAATTGGGAAGGTGTCGTGCTCGAATCGCTGAGCGATCAAGTCGGCGGGCAGACGGCACTCGCCACGCTCGCGCTCCTGAATTGCGGCGTCTCCGCCGACGATAAAGTCGTGCAGCGCGCACTCGAATTTCTCCGCGGATTGGAACCGAAGAAAACCTACGTTGTCGGGCTATCGACGATGGTCTTTGCCGAGGCGCGGCAAGACAAAGATCTCCAGCGAATCAAGCGAAACGCCGACTGGCTGATTGCCAATGCGGTGTACGAAAAGGGCGCGATTCGCGGGTGGAGCTACCCGATGAACCCGATCCCCGACGGGTCGAACACGCAGTACGCACTTCTCGGACTTTACGCCGCGAAACAGGCGGGAGTGAAGATCGAAGACAAGCACTGGCAAGGCATCCGCGACCTTTACACGTCCACACAGCGCGACGAGAAACCGAACGGCGGATTTTGGACGTACGACTACACGCGAATCGGTGGCGGCGGCGGCAGCCTGAGCGGGCCGAGTTTCACGATGACCACGGCAGGCGTGAGTGGCCTACTGATAGCGGGAATGGGCTTGAATGAAAGCCAACAACAACTCGACGTCGCCACCGGTGTCGCCGCGAAGTGCGGCCTTTACGAAACGAACGGGCACGTCGCCAAAGGTATGAACTGGATCGCCAGCCGCTTCTCGTTCGACTCCGTGCCCGGCTTGAAATCGACCTACTACAACATCTACGGCATCGAGCGTCTGGGCCGCCTTTCGGGCCAGCGTTTCATCGGCAAGTATGATTGGTACCGTGAAGGTTGCGAGTACCTCGTTCGCGTGCAAAACGACGATGGCACGTGGTCCCGGCAAGACAAGCTCGCGGACCGCATCAGCAACGTCGCGACGAGTTTTGCACTGCTGTTTTTGTCGAAGGGCAAAACGCCGGTGTTACTCACGAAGCTCGCTTACGGGCAAGGCCGCGATGGCGAGAATGGCATCGTCGGCTGGAACCGCAAACAGAGCGATGTGCGACATCTCACCGAGTTCGCGAGCCGCGAACTCTTCAACGGCTTGCCGATGGCGTGGCAAATCTACGACACGCGGAAACTCGACTTCACACCCGAAGAAACTAAGGCCGAAGTCGAGACGCTACTCGCAAGCCCAATCGTCTATTTCAACGGGCACGATCGACCCGTACTCACCGGGAAGCAGAAGGAAATTCTGAAGAAATACGTCGACGAAGGCGGCTTCCTGTTTGCCGAAGCGTGTTGCGGCAACACGGAATTTACGGACGGTTTTCGCGATCTGATGCGCGAGTTGTTTCCCGAAAACAAGCTCGAACGGATGCCGCCCGAGCACTCGATTTGGCGATCGTTCTACAACGTCTCACCTGCCGATTTCCCCGGTATCGAGTGCCTCGATCGCGGTTGTAAAACCGTCGTCGTGCTTTGTACGAAGCCCGTGGCGGGCTACTGGGAAGAAAACAAATACATGATCGCGAAGGGCAAGGTCGCCGGGAATCGGGGCGAGCGAGCGTACCAACTCGCGGGGAATGTGATCGCTTACGCGACGGGGATGCAGCCACCCGAACAGCGTGGCTCGAAGGTGAAAATCGCGGATGGCAAACTCGAACTCAACCCGCCGCGTGGGGCGTTCAAGCCCGCACAACTCCGACTCCGCGACGAGGCCGCTCCTGCCCCGGCGGCGATGCGAAACCTGATGGCACACGTTCAGGAAGCCACGGGGTTGCAAGTGATTCAAGATAAACAATCAATCGGCCCCGCCGATGCGGAACTCGGCAAGTTCAAGTTCGTATACATGCACGGCCGCAAGCGATTCGACATGACCGAAGCCGAGTTGGAAAACGTGAAAATGACGCTCGAAACGGGCGGTTTGCTATTCGCGGATGCCTGTTGCGGGAAGAAAGAGTTCGACGATTCGTTCCGTACGTACGCGAAGAAACTCTTCCCCGATAGCAAACTCGAGCGGATCCCCACCGACGATTTCCTTTACTCGAAGAAGCTCAACGGCACCGAAATCCGCACGGTGAAACGGCGAGAGAAAGCCGACGGGGCCGGGCCGGACGGCGGCTACCTCGAACTGCCACCACTGCTTGAAGGCATCAAGATCGACGGGCGCTGGGTGGTCATTTACAGCCCGTTCGACATCGGTTGTGCGCTCGAGCGGCACAAGTCGACCGATTGCCTCGGGTACAACCCGGAGAGCGCATTGCAATTGGGCACAGCCGCCGTACTGTACTCGTTGAAACGCTGATGCGTACCTCGGGCGAGAGGATTACGCGAATTCCACCTTCGTCGGCGTGCCGACGAAGGGTATTGGCTAACGATGTCGGAGCGACATTTGACACTTCTCCTACGCGATAACCCTGCTGATCTCGAACGGATTTTACGCGTAGCACAGCCTGCCCTTTGCTTGATTTCCGAGCGACATCTCGTGCAAATCCTCGATCGCCTCATCGAGCAAGGCGTTCGTGTGTCGTCGAATCCGCTACTCCCCGTCTGGGTGAATCGCGAACAGTTGCCGAGCGAATTCACTCTCGATTCCGCTCTTTCGCGCGTACTGTTATTGACGCCACCCGACGACCGATTGCTCTACGATTTCAGCGATAACGCGATTCTCACGTCGTACGTGCGGCTACTTTGTCGCGCCGAGATTCGAGCGAGGATCGATGCCGACTCAATCGTTGCGCAAGTCGTTGTCGATTGTTTTCTGAAGTTGCCAAAACTGGTGCGAGAGGATGTCTGCTTCGTTCTCGAAGCGGAATCGCAGTTGCCGAATCGTGCAACTGACACTGAACTGTCACATGCGTTCGCGCCGCTCTGGCTCGATGCCTTGGTTTACGCTCCGCATGCACTCGCCGATTGGTTTCCGCTCGCGTCGCAGCATCGGGAAACGCTCGCCGAATACTCGCGGGTACTCGATGCGAATGCACTGCTTACCAAGTACCCGTTCGTTGTAGGGGAACCCCTTGTGGGTGCCTTGGGTACTCCTTTACTGCAACGGATCAAAAAGCCAGACTCGAAAGACACCGCACATATTGCCAAGCTCGGGAACCGCGTACGCGCAGCCGTGATGTACATGCGACAGGCGGAAAGTGGCCCCGAAAAGAACCGCACGTGGTACGTGGCCGCGGCGCGGCGCGAACTCCGCGATGGCCTGATTCCCAAGCTCGATCGCGTCTTCGGCTGGAAAAAGAAACGGGCCGACCGTTGGACGCAAGCGCTGTTCGCACTCTTAGCACACACGCAAGACGGCCGTTGGCCACACGCGACGCGGGCACTTTACGACCTGCAAAAATTGGCTGCCGACCTCGGCCAACCGCTCTATCGCGTCGCCGCCGTCGATTGGCTGGTATCGTTCGGGCGTCGCCCACTGAAGCAACCGCTCGATCGCGCACGCGATGTCATCCTGTTGCGTCGCCTCGCTAGTGCCGAATCGCACGTGCAACGCGCGGCATTGGGCGCGAACGAACGCGAAGAATTGCTGACACTATTTCACGAGGAAATGCACGAAGCGGAGGTGCGGATTCGAGCATCGCTCGGCCCGGTTTTTCATCAGGTGGCTGAGGATGTCGGTTTCCAAACGGCGAATATCACCGAACGAGTCGCGCTACAAAAACTCGTTGCCGAACTGATCGGCCGCCTCTGCGAGCGCGGGTTCCTGCGGATGTCCGACCTCCGCGATGCCATCGCCCAGAATGCCCTGAAGCTCGCCGATGTGCGCGGACCGATCGAGTTGTTTCAGGGCGATACACTGCTAAAAATGGACGCCCGACTCAGCGACGAATTGCCGGGTATCTACCACAAAGGCGAAGTCTATCTGCGTGCGATTCAACGAGTGAGTGCGGTTTCGTTCGGCACGAAAGTGGGTCGATTTCTGACTCGTTTTGTTGCGATTCCGTTCGGTGGCGCGTTTCTCGGCCTCGAATTTTTGCAGCATATCGTCCACGGTGTGCAAGGCATCATTCGCATCATCGCGAAGACGCCGCACGGCCATCACTCACACATTCACCTCGTGACGGCACCGAGCGTTTTGATCGTCGGGTTGCTCGCGATATTCATCGTGTACTCGCGGCTCGGACGATCGATCGCGATGGCGGTCGTGTCTCGTATTCGGAGTATTTTCAGCAGGCTATTCGTCGAAATTCCGCTCGCGATATGGTCGTCGCCGCCGGTGCGTTTTGCTTTGAATAATCGCATCAGCCGTGCGTTTAGTCGATGGCTGATGGTGCCATTTGCCGTGTCCGCAATCGTGTTATTCGCGCTCATCAACTGGGATTTTTCGCTCGACGATGCACTCGAATTTTGCGGCGTCCTGTTCGTGCTCGTAACGGCGATATGGGCCACGCCGTACGGCCAACGGCAGGCCGACCACTTCGGTGAAGTCACTGCGGATTCGTGGCGAAACTTCTGGTGGAACCTGCTACCCGGCACGTTCACCTGGATCGTCTGGGCGTTCCGCGAACTCATGGGTTTGTTTGAGCGCGGGCTGTACGCCGTCGATGAATGGTTCCGCTATCGCGAAGGACAGTCGCGAGAATCGCTGATTTTCAAGGTGATTTTCGGCCTGATCTGGTTCCCGGTTGCGTACCTGTTCCGCTTCGCATTTTACTTGCTCATCGAACCGCAAGTGAACCCCGTCAAGCATTTTCCCGTGGTCACGGTGTCGCACAAAGTCATCTGGCCGATGGTTCCGCAAATCAGCGCGTGGACCGGTATCTCGCCTTGGACCGTCGGCATGTTCGTCAACGGCGTGCCGGGAATTTTTGGGTTCATGGCATGGGAACTGATGGCGAACTGGAAGCTCTACCGCGCGAATCGCTCGCAACATCTCGAACCGCAAACGATCGGCCACCACGGCGAAACAATGCGTGGATTGTTCCGCGTCGGCTTCCATTCCGGCACAGTGCCGAAACTCTTTCGCAAGCTACGCAAGTATCACGAAGCCGCAACGCCCGAACCGCGATTCCTCGATCGAGAGCATCATGCGTTGGAGCATTACCAACGCGCGATTGCCGAGATGATCTCGCGTGAGATTCTCCCGCTGTGGGACGAGAACCCAGAATTGCGAGAAAGCCGAATCGCGGTCGCATCAGTGACACTTGGTTGTCAGTCGGCAACCATCAGGTTATCCGCCGCGACGGGTGACCCACCGTTGCAGATCCTCATCGCGATACACGACGAACAGATCGTCGGTTCCGTGTCAGAATACGGTTGGGCAAAATCGCTTTCGACCACCGCGATGCACTCGCTCGAAATTGGAATTCACGGTGCGTTCGCATTCGCTGCGGTTGCGAAACCGGACACCCTCGATCGTGCCGAGTGGGTATCGTTTTGGTCGAAATCGCTCTAGCAATTTATCGCGTTCGCGGATATTTCCCCCTTTGTCCGGCATACTTTCGATGAGGGTTTCCGCGAAGATGCGGCGAGGTTTGTTACTGCTGTTTGCCTGTTTCGCGATCTTGTTCACGGGAACTCGCGTGCGAGCAGATACGTCGAAATTACCGCAATACGACCTGAATTTAACGCTCGACACCGCGAAACACAAAGCCGATATTCGGCTGCTCGTCACCTGGACGAACACGCACGCGCGGCCGACGAAGGAACTCGTTTTCAACTTCTATCCGCACTACCGGATACCGAAGGGCGACCTACTCCACCTCGCAAAAACATTGGAATTATTGCGACTGAACCCCTCCGACGGGATCGACCTCCACGGTCGCCACGGCACGCTCGACCGCGTTTCGCACGTGGCAACGAACGGCAAAACGCTGCCCGTATCCATGCCGCTTTCGTATCGCTTTGCCAACGACAACCCGACGGCCATCATCGTCGATCTTCCCGTGGAAGTGGGACCAGGTGAGTCGATCACGGTCGATGTCGAAGCGACGATCCGGTTGCCGAACAAACAAGGCCGTTGGGGCCACTGGGAAGGCGTCAGCTTCCTGACGAATGCCCTGCCGGTTGTGGCCTATTACGACGAGGTCGGCTGGCACGCGGTGCCGTTCGTTCCGTGGCATCAACCGTGGTGGAATGAGGCGGGGCATTTCAAAGCGAACATCCGCCTACCGGCCGAGCAAAAGCTCGCGTGCTCCGCACCGATCCAGAGTGAAATCCGGCTCGCAAATAACTGGAAACAGATCACGACGGAGCCGTTCATCGGTCGGGATTTCGCGATTCTGGCGAGTGCCGATTACGTCGAACACACGCTCGCGGTGCCGCTTCCGAACGGGCAAGACGTGAAGCTGAAGTGCCTCGCGTTTCCGAAACACGAGTTCTACGCGAAGGAAATTTTGCGGATCGCATCGGAGGCGATACCGGTGTATGTGAAGTGGTTCGGCGCGGTGCCGAACGCGCAAATCACGTACGCAGAATCGTTTTTCGGCTGGAATGGCAACGAGTGCGCGGGCCTCGTCATGATCGACGAGCGCGTGTTCGGGATGCCGCATTTGGCTACGGGTTACGTCGAATATCTCGTCTCGCACGAGACGTGCCATCAGTGGTGGTACAACCTCATCGGCACGAACGGCTACGGCGAAACGTTCATGGACGAAGGCGTAGCAACGTACTTCACGCACCGCTTGCTCGACCGCAAACACGGCAAAAATAACAAGATGCTGAACTGGCCCAGCGGGGCAGGGTGGTTGCCAAACATCAAGCGTGAGAACTACCGGAACTCGAGCCTGTACGGTACGATTCGCCGCAACGAAATGCCTGCGGCCGCTGGCGACCTGCCGGGGTTCAACCACCTCGTCGGCTTGTTCAGTGGGGCGTACGATCGCGGTTCAAAGATCTTCGGAATGATCGAAGATCGCCTCGGCGAAGATGCCTTCTTGGACTTCACACAGGGGCTGGTTCGGAAGTATTCGTGGAAGGTCTTTCAAGCCTCGAACCTAAAAGCGGAACTCGAAGCCTACACCGGCCAAAAGTGGGACGAATTCTTCGAGCGCTGGGTGTACGGCAAAGGCATCACCGACTGGCAAGTCGAATCCGTTAAGTTTGAAT
Source organism: Limnoglobus sp. (assembly GCA_043785305.1). Lineage (GTDB taxonomy): Bacteria > Planctomycetota > Planctomycetia > Gemmatales > Gemmataceae > Limnoglobus. The sequence goes on from JAYVXI010000147.1 coordinate 21,658, forward strand.
CAGCGCAACAACCGAAGGCATTTTCTCGCTCACCCGCGATGGATACGCGCCAGCGGGTATCGGTGATCGTTCGCCAAACGGCCGACTACAACGAGCCGACGACGCTCGGCTTTCGGATGCCCGGCGACCAGGAATACTCGATCCGCGTGCCGGTGGTGCATCAGGGTCAACCGCTGAAGCTAGATGTACACGAAACCGTCATCGAAACCTTGCGAGATGGTTCGATCCGCGTCGATATTACTCTTCCTGCAAAGCCAGAACAGATTTCAATCGACCCGGATCGGGTGTTGTTAGACAAGAACCCGGCAAACAATGTTTGGAAGCCGGAACCGCGTTTCTCGGTCGTGCCGCTGTACACAACGCTGAACGAAAACGACTTAACGACCGATTACGACCGGTGGAATTTCGGCCTCGGCCCGTGGATCGGCGGCGCGCTTTACCCCGACCCGTGGTACACGCGATCGACGATGCTCGGGGCACGTGCCGGTGTCTATCGCACGCAGATTTATAGTGGCGGCCTGTATTCGGCGTATCGCTCGGATGTGCGCGATGTCGTGATCGGTGCGGATGGCCTGTGGGACCATTGGCCACTGCCGAAAACGCAACTCGGGTTCAGCGTCGAACAGCGTGTGGCTGGCCCGTTCAGCGGAAACTCGGGCCGCGACACTGCCACCCGTGCTGGTCTGTTTAGTCGTTACGTTTTCCAATACGGCTCGAGCTTTTACCTGCCACCGTTGCACTATGCGGAAGTCTTTTCGACCTACCAAGATAACTTCCTGCCGTTCGCACGAGTACGAACCGCGGGCGCAGTTCGCCCCGACTGGACATACCTCAGCGGGTTGCATTATCGGTTGAACTTGTACACGCCATACTGGGATCCGGAGTGCGGTGTCTGGGTCGATGCGACGTACGGTTCCGGCGTGTCACAACTGGAACAGAAAGCGGGCTTACATCAGTTGCGTGGGGAACTTGCCGCCGTGAAGAAGTTGCCGTGGAACCTCGGCCCATTGACGGGAACGCGCGTGGCGGGGCGGTTCGTGGCGCAAGGCGCGTTCCCGCAACGCGGCGAGTTTTTCGCACTCGGCGGTGGCACGCTGTTCCGCGGCTACGACCTCGGTCAACGTCAAGGTAGCGCACTCTGGGTGGCGAATGCGGAACTGCGTTTGCCACTCGCACGCGATGTCGAATGGGATGTGCTTGATCACACGGCCGGTGCGCGGAACCTCTGGCTGGCGCTCTTTTACGACGTCGGCGATGTCTACACGAATGGGCGTAGTGTGTGGGGGATCTCGCACGCGCTCGGTGCGGGCATCCGTATGGATACCGCACTCTTTAGTTTCATCGAACGGGTGACATTACGCTTCGATGTCGCGAAAACGGTCAACGATAATACGCCATTTCAGTTCTGGTTCGGCGTGCAGCATCCGTTTTAACGCATTTTTACGCGAAGCCGTGATGGCCGAGCCAACGTTCGGCGTCGAGTGCAGCCATGCAACCGGTGCCGGCGGCGGAGATCGCCTGGCGGTAGTAATCGTCGGCGACATCGCCGGCTGCGAAGACGCCGTCGACGCTGGTGTAGCTGCGTGCAACGGTCGTCCACTGGATGTAGCCGCCTTCGTTCAGCTTCACTTGGTCGTTCAAGAATCCGACGTTCGGCGTGTGGCCGATCGCGCAGAACATACCCGAACATGCGATGTCTTCACTCGTTCCTTTTGCGGTATTCTTTAGCCGAACGCCGGTGACGCCGAGCTTGTCTTCGCCGAGAACTTCTTCCACGACGGAGTTCCAGCGAATCTCGATCTTCGGGTTCGCGCGTGCGCGGTCGGCCATGATCTTGCTCGCCCGCATGACATCGCGACGCACGACCATGTACACCTTCGTTGCAAATTTCGACAAGTAGCTCGCTTCCTCGCAGGCGGAGTCGCCCGCACCGACTACGACGATCGGCTTGTTGCGAAATCGCGGTAATGCCCCGTCGCACACCGCACACGCCGAGACGCCGTTGTTCTTGAAACGCTCTTCGCTCGGCAGGCCGAGATAGTTCGCGCGCGCGCCGGTAGAGAGGATGATTGTGCGAGTTTCAACGGTGCTGCCATCGTGCATCGTCAGCGTGAATGGCTGCTTTTGGAGATCGACTGAGACAACATCTTTCGATTCGATCCGCGTGCCAACATTCACGGCCTGCTTCCGCATGAGCGCCATCAGTTCCGGGCCTTGAATGCCATGATTCGGTTGCGGTTTGTTCGCGGACACCCAATAGGGAAAGTGCGTATCGTCGGGCGAAAGTGCGGTTCGCAGATACTCGCGGGTGTCGCCGGTCGGCCAGCCGGGGAAGTTTTCGACTTCGGTCGTCAGTGCCAGTTGACCGAGTGGCAGTGTGCCGTTCTGGTTGTTGCGTTCGTCGTAGGGGTTGCCTTGAAAGACGAGCGGCGTGAGGTTGGCCCGTGCGGCATAAATCGCCGCCGTCCACGCGGCCGGTCCAGAACCGATGATGACAACATTCTCGGGCATGAAACACTCCGTAACGGTAGGGAAGACTCTGTTCGCGGTTCAAATTCTGGTTCGCAGTTCGCGGCGAATCGCACTATTGTAAGGATAGTAGCCCGAACGTCGGGACGACACCGAATCCTCCGACCCCGCACCGCCATGCTTCGGCTCACCGACCTCCGCGAAATTCTACGCTACGTCCCGCGGTTTCGCGATAAAGTCTTCGTAATCGCCATAGACGGCGCTGTGGTCGAAGACGATAACTTCCCGAACATCTTGCTGGACATCGCGTTATTACGCAGCCTGAGCGTGCGCGTGGCACTCGTCCACGGTGCGGCGCATCAGATTCAACGCTACGCAAAGCAACTGAATATCACGCCATCGGATACCGACGGAACGGGCGTGACTGACACGGAAACGTTACAAATCGCGATCACTTCGGCGAACCGCGTCACGCATGAAATTCTCGAAGGATTGTGCGCGAACGATCTGCGCGGGGCCTGCCCGAATGCGCTCGTCGCGCACCCGGCTGGCATTCTCGGCGGCGTCGATCACCGGTTCACGGGGCGCGTCGAGCGGGTCGATTCCGGCTTGCTGCACAGTTTGATGGAACACGACATCGTTCCCGTCATTCCGCCGCTCGGATGCGATGGCCTCGGACATTCGTATCGCCTGAACTCCGACGCAGTGGCCGTGGAAATCGCCAAAACGCTGCGTGCGGTGAAACTGATTTACCTGACGACGGAAGGCGGCATTCGCGGGCCGAAAGGCGTCATCCGGCAGATGACCGTCGAGGAAGCCGACGCGTATTTGAAGAAGTCTAAGGCGGAATTGTCATCGGGAGCAATCACCAAAATGACGTACGCGATCCGTGCGGGCAAGGAAGGGATCGAGCGTATCCACATCATCGACGGTCGCGAAGAAGCGGGGTTGCTGAGCGAGGTCTTTTCCAACGAGGGCATCGGCACGCTCATTTACACGAACGAGTATCAGGCGATCCGACCCGCACAAAAGAAAGACGTGCGTGCCGTTTACGCGCTGATTCAGCAAGGCATTCAAGCGGCGGAACTCGTGAAACGATCTCGGGTCGATATCGAACGGCAAATCGGCGATTACTACGTGTTCGAGGTCGACCGCAACCCCGTCGCGTGTGCGGCCCTGCACACGTACCCCGAAGTCGGCAAAGCCGAACTCGCTTCCGTTTACGTCGATAATCGCTACGAAAACAAAGGTATCGGCGGGAAGCTCATCGCGTTCATCGAGAACACGGCCCGTGCGAAAGGGTTCGCGGAGCTATTTTGTCTGTCCACGCAGGCGATCAATTACTTCATTCAAAAGGGCGGGTTTCGGCTCGGCACGCCCAACGACCTACCACCCACCCGTCGCGAGTTGTACGACCGGAACAACCGCCGCTCGCAAGTCCTTGTGAAAAAACTAGCAGTTTCGAGCTGATATTTCCGGTATGCGACCGCCTGTGACGGCCTTGCGGCTCATGCCGCATTTCGTTGCCCCGCGTGATGCCTCGTATTCATTTCCGGCCCGTTTCGCGTTCGTTCGCGGGCCGATACTCATTTCGCACCAGCCCATTCGACCCACGCGGAGCCGCGAAATGGCCACGTTTTTAATTCTGCCTCCCCGCGAGTTGCTCGAACATGCGTTCCGCGAATTCGCGAACCGCGTACTGCCTGGCGTAACAATCCCGGCGGACGTTACCGAAGAATTTCTCGAACGGATTTTGCCCGTTCAGTCGGACGACACGTACGCGGTGCATCGCGAAGATCTGCCGGACGGCGACAACTTGGCGAGCATTCTGTGCGAAGCGTTTGGCGGCGAAAGTGGCGACCGAATCATCGAGGTGGGGCCACCGCGAACGCTGTCGGTTGCGAGCGTGCGCGAGTCGATCATCCCGGCATTCGTTACCACCGCCCGTGCGGCGCGATAGAATCACATTTAGCACACGACCCCGAATGGGACACTCGAACGAAACGCACCATGAACACGCCCGACGACGATTCTCCTTGGTCATCTCTCGCCGAGGAACTCGGTCTCGACTCCACCCCGGCGAAATCACCACCCGCAAACCTCGATGGCGAATGGGTTGCGGTGGACGAGCACGATCACGACATGGAAGACACTGTCGTTCTCGCGGAGTTGCACGCGGAGCCAGTCTGCGAAGATTCCGAAGAAGGCGACGAAACCGACGGCCCCGAGAACGGTGAAGCACCGGGCGAAGCGGGACGCCGGAAGAAGCGTCGTCGCCGTCGCAAGAAAAAGGGCGGAGCTGCCACCGCACAACCGGGCGAAGCTGCGGAAGCGACCGATGCGGAGAGCGGCGAAGAATCGGATGCGTACGTCGAAGAAGAAGCCGAGGAGTACGGCCGCGTGGCAACGGTCGCGCAGAATCACGATGAATCGAACGATAACGTCATGCGGGACATCGTCGCGACTTGGAACGTGCCATCGTGGGAACAGATCGTGACGGGCTTGTATCGTCCGGGCCACTAACTTTCCGCAGCCGGAGTCTATCCTGTGGCCAATGCAATAATCGACGTGGTCAGTGCGGACGACCTTCCGCAAATTGTCGACCTTTACAATCAGATCTTTCGACCGGCGAGATCGATTGACTCGTTCCGCCGTCGCTTCCAGGGGCGACACAACCCGCTGTACATGCTCGCGAAAGTGGGCGATGAACCAGCGGGGTTCTTCCTCGGTTTCGAGACGAAACCCGACACGTATTATGCGTGGTTTTACGGCGTATTGCCTCAACATCGCCGTTCGGGCCTCGGTTCGCAACTGATGGAAGCGGCCCAAGCGTGGGCTGCCAAACAGCAATACGAATCGATCCGCCTCGAGTGTTACAACCAGCAACGGCCGATGTTGCACCTCGCCATCGAACTCGGCTACGACATCGTCGGAATGCGTTGGGACGCCGACAGAAACAGCAATTTGGTGATATTCGAGAAGCTACTCATCGCCGCGAATTGAACGACATTCGTTCACGCCATCAGGTAACCGCGTAACTTCACGAACAGCGATGTGCAGCGGTTTCGCCACGATTCATCGTGGAGCAAACTCGGGTGGCCGGGCAAGAAATGCACGTCGATACAGAGTCGATTGTCGGCACCGGTCCCGATGCGTTTCATGAACAGTTGCACTTCCAACGGACCGTCGGCTTTTTTCCCGAAACCGAGCCAGCCGAGCGCCCCGCCCGCCCCCGTTTTGTTGAGCCGCACGCGAATCAGACCGGCCAGATTTTCGATGACATCGCCGGCGGTGTCGTGTACGAAGCCGCGTAACTTCATGACGGCAACGCTTTCCGGCATCCACGCATCGAGCCGGAACGGCAACACATCGCCATCGCGCTTCGAGATCGGCATCGGCGTGTTGGGCGGCGCTTGCACGGGGTGCGGCACCGACAGTGGCGAATTCGCACTGAGGCGTATGTCGTGTGCGGTCGGCGTGTGGTTCGCGTCCGCAGTTTGTAACAGCAAAATCGGGTTGCTATCGGTGCCTTTACTGACTGCGGCAATGCTCGCCGCTATCGCGCGGTCACCTTGAACTTGGCCCGTGGCGGCCGCGAATCGTGCGGATAATTCGCGTGCCGATTGTGGGCGCTTCGCGGGGTCTTTGGCCATGCAATCGCGGACGACATCTTCCACGGCACGCGAAATCACGCCCGCTAGCCCGAGTTCCGCGAACGTCGGCGGGTCTTCAGTCGCATGTGCCAAAAGCACGTCCATGCTCGACGCACCTTGGAACGGCAGCCGCCCGCACAAGAGTTCGAATAACAGCACGCCGACGGAGTACAAGTCACCGCGATGGTCCATCATTTCGCCGCGAATCTGCTCCGGGCAAATATAACCCGGCGTGCCGACTGCGAAATCGACCGTCGTGTCGGTCACCTTCCGCGCATGAGCTTCGTCGATCGTTTTCGCCAAGCCGAAATCCATCACCTTGACGCGCTCTTTCGGCGTCTCCGGTTCGGAGATCATGATGTTCGCCGGTTTCAAGTCGCGGTGGACGATACCTTCATCGTGTGCGGCCTGCAAGACATCGCAAAGTTGTGTGAGGATTTTGCCGATGCGCCCGGCCGATAGGCGACCATTCTTCTGGAGTAAACTCTCGAGGTTCACTCCTTTCACGTATTCCATCACAATGCATGGGCCGACTGAATCGGTCAGCGAAGCATCGTACAACGTGACGGCATTGGCGTGCGAAAACCGCGCCATCAAGATCGTTTCGCGCTGAAAGCGCTCGCGAAATTTCGGGTCGGCAGCGATGTGGTCGTGCATGACCTTCACCACCACAGGCCGCCCGAGATCGATTTGTTTGGCCAGGTAGACCTTGCCCATCCCGCCTTCGCCGAGCAGTTTTTGGGCTTCGTATCGACCTAGAAATATCCGACCGATCATGCACGCCTCGTCCCGACACCGCGTCTCGCATTCCGGAAGGTGTGTAAACGCCTTACGGTGGAATGTGTCACACGCGAATGTAGTGTGCGATTCGTGAGAATGCCAATCGCGATGCAGAGTGCGTGGAGGAATGAAGATTCCTGCGATAGGAAAACCCGCTATTCGTTCTCAAGATAGTCGCGATAAGCGTACAGGTCGATTGGCATATCACTTGCATTTTGCCATTTTCGGAGTTCCAGTTTTCGAAATCGTCGCCTCTCGATATGGTCGAGATCGTACAAGCAGATCGTCACTTCGGCTCGGTACTGATCTAGGACATCCGCAACTGGGTTTGGCTGGATCTGCCCGGTGGTGTAATCGAACTCAAAGTAAGTCTGGTGCAAATAATCGTCGTCATCGGGACGCAATAAGCCATCGTCCCACTGATTCAATTTCGCAGATTGGCAATAATTACAGCAATAATAGAGGTTTTCCCACGTGTAAGCTTCACCGGTGAATCGGTCGTCACCCTTTGGCTTGTGGTGCTCGATGGTGTTATTTGAAACGCCTTCGCAAGGAAACGCATCGCAGAATGCGCAATGATCTTGCGACATGCTCATGAGGGTCGGCAACGCGATGTCATTCGCCTTTTGTTTGCCCACGGTGTACCATTCGAACTTTGCCGATGGGTTTTTGCTCCGCAACTCAAGCCACCGCCGTTTCCATTTCTCCTGGTTATCGCTCCATATTTCCGGGGCAGCCAGACGCTTTTGCTTTCTCACGCGCTGGCCCTCTTTTGTCCGATTTGTCGCTCGAACTGACGAAGTTCGCGTCCCATCAAGTCGCTCAGCGAGTCGCTGCGGGCCGCAATCGTCGCTGCCAGTTCACGATATTTTTGCACGCCATCGGGTGTGTCGGAGAGTGCCGCTGCTTTCAACTCGCGAAACTGTTTGAGTAACGCTTCGGTTTCGGGATCGTACCATTCGGTAATGCCGAGACTGTCTTCGACCGCGTCGATCCACGTGTCGCCCTTGCTGCATGGTTTGGGTTCATCGAACGTCACCGCACCGGCTTCATTCGCACGAAGTACGTGTATCCAACCGTCGTTGGCCGAGGAAATCACAAACGGCGAGTGCGTCGCCACGAACATCTGCGCCTGCGGAAAAAGTGCTTGGGCGGCGGGTATCACCCGTCGCTGCCAAGCCGGGTGCAAGTGCGATTCGGGTTCATCTAGCAACAGGATAAGCGGCAAACTCAACGGGTCTTCGTGATCCGCATGAATCGCACTCACCTTCGCCACGCACGACACCAACCATCCGATGATCGATCGTAAACCATCGGGTAGCTGCTTCAACAACATCGGCACACCACCCCAATAGACCTTGAGCACGGTTTTCGTTCTTGCTTCGACCACAAAATAGAATGGACGTCCGGTTACCTTTGATATGGCAGCTTCTAACTGAGTAGCAATTTTCGTAGCGCGACCCGGTTGGCTAATCGGGGCACTCATCGACTCCATCGCAGCGCCCATTTTGAGGTTGGCCATGCTTTGACCAATGATGCGATCCGACTCAAAAGTATGCTCGAAAAATAACCAATTTGCCTGTTCACCTACCTTCACCGGTTTCATCGCCTCAATCTCTGCGTCAGAAACGCGGCTCGTTCCTCGAAATGCTAAGGCCGTGCATGGATCCGCGTAGGCAGGACGATTATGTGCATTTTGAAATGAAGGAGAATGCCGAGGTATATTTTTTGTGTCATTATTTTGAATGAGATTTAAATGTCCTTGGAAATGCTCTTTTTCAGACCAGGTCAAATTATTTGTCTGTGCCCACCAGGCACCTGCCGCACGCCCAAAATCTCCAACCACAATGCTACAGTTTTTTCCATCACCTTCGGATCGAAAATCGAGTTCGGTGCGGTTGCCCAGCGCGGCTGCTAACAGACTCAGCAGCCTTGTTTTGCCTGTGCCGTTTTGTCCGACCAACAGATGCAACTCGCCTTTCTCTTGAGTTTCCACCTTTGGGAAAGTGAGTTGTGCGTCTGCGAATGGTGGGAAGTCTCGTAAATAGACTGTTTCGATGCGCATTTCGGGAACCTCGTCGCGGCTTGGGAACAATGCTGTTTTACCGAATCACGTGGCCTTCGACGCCGAGGATGACGGCGCTGGCCATGTTGTCGCCGAAGGTTTGGAAGTTTTTGAACGTCCAAACGACTTTCTTTTCGCGCGTCACTTCGATGAGTTGCGGGTTGTCTTTGGTGGCGTGGCAATTGCCGATGACGATGTTGCCGTTGGGGAGAACTTGGAGCGTGGTCACCCAGGCGAGCGTGATGCCGGGGAGGTCTTTTTGGTCGACACTCCATGTAATCTCGCCTTTCGGCGTGACTTCGATGACGCGGTTATTGTTGCCGCCCGCGATCAACGTGTTGCCGTTTGCGAGGCGGACCGCACCGTAGACTTCGACGCCGTGGCCTTCGGGGCCGTGTCCGCCGGAGCGCGGGCGGTTGTTGAGATCGAGCGTGTATTCCCACGTGACTTTGCCATCGACATCGTACTCGCGGACGCAAGCCTCAGACTCGTGGCAGACGAGATAGTGCCCGTTTTCGAGCTTCCGAACCATCCGCGTGTCGCGGTGGGCATCGGATTTCTTGACCTTGAGGGGAACCGTTTTCACGATCTCGCCTTTCGGATTCACTTCGACGATCTGCGAATTTCCGGACTCCGCAACCATCGTGTTGCCATCGGCGAGCCGTTGAAACGAGTGAATCTCGATGCGGCCTTTATAGCCTTCCTTCTGCTTGGCTTCGTACTTCCAGACGATCTTTTTCTCGGGGGAAATCTCGACGACATTCGTCGATGACGTGTGGGTGAGGATGTTGCCGTTCGGCAGCATGTGTAGGTCGTGAACTTCGTGCTTGTTCGCGTACTCCCACTCGACCTCGCCCTTCGCGTTGATGATGGCGAGTTTGCCGCGATCTGCCGCCAGAACCTTGTGGCCAGGTTCGGCCGCACGTGCAACGAGGCTGAACGCGAGAAATGTCGCAATGAAAAAGATTCGACGCATGGATACTCCGGGAAAGGGAAAACCTTCAACGCAGTCTGTTCTACAGAGGAATTCCGTGTGAGGTCAAAATTGGCTCGTCGCATGAGCGACGGATTCTTCGATAGCCGCAGGTCTCTAGTCGTTGAAAGACCTGTGGCTACCGAAGAGCAAAGAACGAAGGACTTACCTGCTACCCAAACCACGACTATTTGAACCGTGCCGGCATCTGCGTGAAAGAATTAGCCGTTACGCGCAATCTTCGTAGCGGAGCGTGCGAGTCACCCGCTTGCCATGTCACCCGCCAGATTCCGTCCACGCGCTCCGCTCCGCAAAGCCTTCGCGTCGCGGCTAATTCCGATAACGATTGATCGCAAAGCATGAGTGTGTTAAACTTCATCGTCTGGGATTTGTAATTGTTAAACATACTGAAGAGGAGTCGAATGATGATTGAGAAAGAGATCGAGGCGAAGCCGAAAAAGGATGAGAAAGTCCCCGAACCGATCACGGTCGAACCGACGACAATTCCGTCGCCAACATTGGATGGGAAAGAACCGATTCCGGCTGGCGATGGTGAAGTCGAAAAATTCTTGGTCGCAACGGACACCGAAGGCGGCGATTGAATGGCTCATCGCACCGCCTCGAAATTGTGGAAAACGAAGGAGGATTCGATAGATCGAAGAGCGAACTATTGTTCCTTTGCCGAAAGCGATTTATGACGAACCTTCCGGAAACGATCCTACAATTTGGCTCGGGACGCTTCCTACGCGCCTTCGCGGACTCGTTCATCCACCAGGGAAACGCGCAGGGTCAAAAGGTTGGCCGCGTTGTCGTCGTGCAATCGACCGGCGATGCGCGAGCGACGGGCTTGAACGAACAGGGTGGTAAGTATCACATCGTGGTGCGCGGGTACGAAAATGGTGCGGTGGTCGATCGCGTCGAAATTTGTGCGAGTATCAGCCGGGCGCTCCATGCAGGCACCGAATGGGACGAAGTTCTAACGGTTGCGACTTCGCCAGAGTTGAAGACGATCCTTTCCAACACGACCGAAGCGGGATTTGCCCGCGATGCAAATGACTCTGCCGACGATGTCGTGCCGAAGTCGTTCCCGGCGAAACTCCTTCGCGTACTTCACGCCCGATGGCAAGCGAAGCAACCCGGCGTTACGATCGTTCCGTGCGAATTGATCGAAGGAAATGCGGGGATCCTCAAAGCATTACTCGCGCAGATCGCAACCGAATGGGCGATGCCTACGAAATTCCTTTCGTACGTCACCGAAGAGTGCGTTTGGTTGCACACGTTGGTCGATCGCATCGTGACGGGCACGCCGAAAGATCATCCGCTGTTGGCGACCGACCCGATGGTGATTGTTGCCGAGCCGTTTGCTCTGTTCGCACTCGAAGATCATCCGCGTTCGCAGTTTTTGTTACAACATCCGGCAATCGTGCGAACCGACGACGTGCTGCCGTTCTTCTTGCGGAAAGTCCGAATCTTAAATGCGGCCCATACCGCATTGCTCATTCGTGCCGTACCGCGAGGGTTCACGATCGTTCGCGATGCGATCGACAATCCGGAACTGAATGCGTGGCTACGGGAACTGCTTTTCGAGGAAATCGTTCCCACGATCGATGCCCGCGTCGATCGTGCGCAGTGGTTTGCCGAACAGACGCTCGACCGATTTCGGAACCCGTTCATCGATCACAAATTTGCCGACATCGCGCTGCATCATCAAAGCAAAATCCAGGTGCGATTGGTGCCCACCCGGGACGAATACGTCGCCAAGTTTGGGAAGGCTCCGCCACTGCTCACCGAGGTGATTCGAGCGGGCGTTACGGATTAAATCGTTTCGCGTTCGATTCGGTAGAAGTACTCGAAAAGAAACGCGGTTGTGGCCGCGCCGAAGAGGTGCCAGAGCCAATGCGTACCCATCGGCCAATCGACGACGTTCGCGCCGTCGATGAGCCGAAAAAACCAAGCGTGGCCGAAGGTGAGGAGTGCGGCAAGAATCCACTTGCCGTGCCGGAACCGCATGCGTGCGAGTACGATCAAAAGCGGCAGTAAAATCACGGCCGCGAGCGAGGCGTAGGAAAGATTCACCGCCATGTTCGCTCGGGTCGCGAGTGCTTCGCGGAAAATACCGCGAAAGACGACGCCATTTAGGAACAAATACGCGACGATGACGCCCGCGATCGATGCCATAATTCGCAACCAACCCGCCCCGCGACCGAGCCTTACGATGAGGTAAATTGCCCCCGCTAACGCCAGTAACGAGATCGGCAACACATCGGCGAGGAAGTACGAAAACTGCGTACGACACGCATGGTACAACGTGCCGCCGACGCCACCGACCAACAGCACGGGCAGGCAGGCCGTCACGAACGGAAACGCCCGGAATCGACCGCGTAATTTCACGGCCCAATATGCGACGATAACGACGAACGCGAACGCGGTGACCGTGTTCCAAGGCTCGGCAATCGTGCGTGCATCGGGTGCGAACGGGTCGGCAGGGGTTTCGACGTATCGCGGCCCGCCGTCTGCCAGATGGCCGGGGGGCTTGCTCAAAAAGAAGTTGTCGGCTGGTGGTACCGAGAATTCGCCGTCTGAGGTTGTGGGATTTTGCACGGGCACTCGGCACCATTCCGACGGTATAAGATTCATCGAATCCGCATGTTATAGCGATATTTTACGAGAGTAAATTAGCAATTGTCCATCCAAAAAGAAATTCGCAAGAGAGTGCTTGACACCGCTTTCTCGGTTTCCTAAAGCACGTCTACCTCGAACCGACCGTTGCACGATTATGCAGTGCGAAATCGCCTGCGGCCGATCGTCCATCGGGCGGTTTTTTGGAGTTTCCCGAGTCGGACGCCGATACGTGTGAGTAACCGGTCCGATCTCGATATTCGAGCTTTTTTGAGAGGATGGAACGTCGCCATGTTTGCACGCTTAGCCACGCGATTCGCACAACCCACAGTAGACGAAGTGCTACCTTGGGAAGCGTCCGCACCAGACGGCGCACGCTGCGCCACCGCCGATGCGGATGATGATGTCGAAGAAGACGACGATGACGATGATGACGACGATGAGGACGATGACCTTGCCGACGACATCGACGACTTGGACGATGACGACGATCTCGACGACGACGACGACGATCTCGACGACGACCTCGATGATCTCGACGACCTCGACGACGATGACGACGAGGATGACGACGAGGAAGAAGAAGACGAAGAACCCGCTGTGTAATTGTCGAACGAAGCCACGCGCACGCAAGTTCGCGTGGCTTTTTCGATTGCTTGCGACGCAATCGAAGCTATAATCCGTTAAAGTCCTTTCGTCTTCACATGCGCCGGATTGGCGGAGGAGAAGACCGATGCCCAGCCCGAGTAAACGTCAAAATTCGTCGATACTCACTCAACTTGCCGAACGGTCGCAAATCGATTTCGAGATGGAATTCTTCGCATCGTTGTTGAAACGAGTGCCCGATTTCGCCGAGGTACTACGCGCGCAAGCGTCGAATCTGACTGCGAAAGGTCAACTGAAGGAAGGCTTATTGGTCGACCGGTTGTTGGTCGAAGTGCGACCGAAAGACGCAACGGCACGGTATAACCTTGCCTGCCGATATGCCGTGCTGAAGCAGCGCGAACTGGCACTGACGACGCTACGACACGCCATCGAACTCGGTTACCGCGACTTCCGCTACATGATTCAAGACAACGATTTGAACGCGATCCACAAAGACCCGCGTTTCCGGCAACTGCTCCTCGAATTCGGAGCGATCTAGAGAGTTTTTCGCAACGCATCGAAGTCCGCACGGCGAATGAGAATATCGACGTCGCGGGTGTTGCGGACGGCTCCTTCATCGACCCGTGCCACCCACTCGGCCACCGCGTTTCCTCCAACGACGGCATACCGAACGCCTGCGGCATCGAGTGCGCGCGTCGCCCGGCGCATCCGTTCCTTGACCATTTCGGCGGCCATGAGTGCCCTTTCCCAACCGATGAGTGCAATGGTTGCTTCGGCCATATTGCTCCTCTTGAGGCTTTTGGTTTATGATACACTCCATCTGGAGGAGCGACTCATGATTCGCGTGATGGCATCCTGAAACCGTTTGAACCTTTGTCCTTCGCGGAAGGTCAGACTGTCGAACTAAGTGTGAGTGCGCTGCAACCGCTCCAGTCCGACCACCGACGACTGAAGAGGTGGAGTTCGCAGTTCGAGTCAAATCGGCCAAGACCCTCGAAGAGCTTTTCGCGCTAATCGATGCTTCCCCAACGGAACCAACTGGATACGATCTTTGCCATGCACTCGATGAGAACCGCAAGTCTACGGGCGAGCAATTACTTTATCCGGAGCGAATCCGTGAATGAAATCGTAAGGGCAAAATATCGTGCCGTGAGTGCGATGGTCACTTCGCCGGTCGGTCGCCTACAATTTCATCATGCCAAGCGTGATTGTTATCGGTGCGGGGATTAGTGGACTGGCGGCCGCGTTCCGGATTCGCGCTGCGATACCGGGCGTGAAGCTCACGGTTCTCGAACGTGCAGAACGTGCGGGCGGTAACGTCGGGACGGATCACATCGATGGCTTCACCGTCGAACGCGGCCCGAACGGCTTCCTCGATGGTAAGCGTTCCACGCTCGAACTGTGTCACGATCTCGGCCTCAAAGATCAACTGATCGTTGCCAGCGAAGGTTCGCGGACGAATCGCTTTCTGTACCAGAACGGCGAGATGTTCAAGCTCCCCGCATCGCCATCGGGCATCTTGCGCACGCCGGTCCTTTCCCTTATCGGCAAGCTCAAACTCCTTACGGAACCGTTTCGCGGGACGCCGAAGAAACTGCCGCCCGACGAGACGATCGAGCAATTCGCGAGCCGTCGCTTCGGCAAGGAAGTCGCGGCGACGTTCATCGATGCACTCGTAACGGGCATCCACGGTGGCGATCCCGCGAGGCTCAGCGTGGCGGCGGCGTTTCCCCGATTGCCGATGTTCGAGCGCGAAACCGGCAGCGTGATTCGCGGCTTCATGCGGGCCGCCAAACAACGTCGCCTCGATGCCCTCGCACGGGGCGATAGCCCCGGCCCGCAACGGATGTGGTCGTTCCGCAACGGGCTATGCACGATCATCGACGCACTGAGAGAACAACTCGGCGACAGCGTGAAGTTGGGCGTCGATCTGCGGCGCATCGAAAAGAGTTCTAGCGGTTGGCTCGTTCGCGGAAGTGGGACGGAATCGTGGAGCGTCGATGCCGTCGTCGTCACCTGCCCAGCCCACGCGCAAGCGGAATTATTGATGAGTGTCGATGAGGCTCTCGCCACCGAAATTGCCGCGATTGGTTACACCCCCGTTCACGTCGTGGCGATCGGCTACAAGCGCGAACACGCTCCGCTAGACCTCGATGGCTTCGGCTATATCGCCCCACAACGGACGCGCCGCGATGCGCTCGGCGTGCAGTGGTGCTCGTCGATTTTCCCCGACCGCGCCCCGCCGGGATACGTGCTTTGGCGCGTCCTTTGCGGTGGAATGAGTCGCCCCGATGTGGCCGCGTACGACGACGAAACGTTGCTGCGCTGCGTCCATGCCGAGATGAAAATCACGATGGGCGTGACGGGCGAACCGGCGTTCCACAAGGTCGTGCGTTGGCCGCGTGCGATTCCGCAATATCTCGTTGGCCACCTCAGCCGCGTCGAACGAATTGAGACGGCAGCGGCGAGTCACGCGGGTTTATTCCTCGGCGGAAACGCATATCGCGGGATCGCGATGAACGATTGCACGGAACGGGCGGGGTGGTTGGCCGATTCGGTGGCCCGATTTTGCCGGTTGCCCGATTGATACTTTCGCGAATCGTCGGCAGGTTATAGGATAGCGTTCAGTTTCCAACCTTCTCCTGCGGTCTGCGAGGCGCATTATGCGTCAGGTTTTATCGCTCATTCTCGGCGGTGGCCGGGGTGCTCGTTTGTTCCCGCTCACGAAACAACGCGCCAAACCGGCCGTGCCCGTGGCAGGTAAGTATCGGCTGATCGACATCCCGATCTCGAACTGCCTCAATAGCAAACTCAACAAGATCTACGTGCTCACGCAGTTCCTCAGCGTGAGTTTGCACCGGCATATTTCAAACACGTACAAGTTCGACATGTTCAGCAGCGGCTTCGTCGAAGTGCTCGCCGCCCAACAAGCCTACGACGAACATATCGGCTGGTACCAAGGCACCGCCGACGCCGTCCGGCAGAACATCGCTTACATCAAACGCGAACAACCCGACGAAGTCCTGATCCTCTCCGGCGACCAACTTTACCGGATGGATTATCGCGAGATGATCGAAACGCACCGCAAGAGCAACGCCGACGTCACGATCGCGTGCATCCCCGTGAAGGAAGACCAAACGCCAGGGTTCGGGCTAGTGCAAATCGACGATGGGGGCCGCGTTCGCAGTTTCGCCGAGAAGCCGAAAACGGCGCAGGCGCGTAAGCCCTACTTCACGCCGGATAAGTGGGTCGAATCGCAAGGCTACAAGAGCAACGGGCGAAACTACCTTGCAAACATGGGTATTTACCTGTTCAAGACCGACAAACTGTTCGAGATGCTCAACACGCCAGTGCCCGATCCGCTACACAACGCGAACCTGCTCCCGCACGATTTCGGCTCGAATGTGTTTCCGAATCACGTCGCAGATCGGCACATTCATGCCCACCTGTTCGATGGCTTCTGGGAAGACCTCGGCACGATTAAGAGCTATCACGATTGCAGTTTGGCACTCGCCGAACCGGAGCCGCCGTTCGACTTCTTCCAGCCCGAAGGCGTTATCTACACGCGGATGCGGAACCTGCCCGCGAGCCGCATCAACGGGGCGACGCTCGACCAATGCACCATCGCCGACGGTTGCGTCGTCGGTGCGGGTTCGTCGATCTCGCATAGTATGATTGGCGTACGCAGCCGCGTTGGCTCGAAGTGCAAACTCCGCGATGTCGTGATGATTGGCTCGGATAAATTTGAAACCGTCGCCGACATCGCAGAGAATCGGCAACTCGGTCGCCCCGATTTGAACATTGGCAACGGCACTCAAATCGAACGCGCGATCCTCGACAAAGATTGTCGCATCGGACACGGTGTCCGTATCCGCGACCACGCTGGCGACGTCGATTTCGACGACCCCGCTGGCCGTTATCACATCCGCGATGGCATCGTCTGCGTGCCCCGCGCCAGTGTGATCCCCGACGATCTCCAAATTTGAGGTCGCGGCTACGTACAAAAGGCTGCGTCTGGCGTTTGCCCCGTTTCACCCTCCGGAGGTTTCTTTCCATGTTCCGAACGGTCCTTTCTCTGGTTGCCGTCGTTGTCCTTGCGAATGCGGCGACGGCCCAATGGAAGCTCGATGCGAAGTTCGCGGTGAAAAGCCCCGACGATCTCGTCGATTTCAAAAGTATGCCCGCTCCCGAAGGCGCACTCGTGCTGTTCGATGGCAAATCGGCCGACAAATGGACGAAATCCGACGGCAAATCGAAGGTCGAGTGGAAGTTGAACGACGGCGCGATGGAAGGCTTCAAAGGCCACGGCGATATCATCACGAAGGAGAGTTTCGCCGGCTCGTTTACGCTGCACGTCGAGTTTCGCATCCCGTACGAACCCGAGTTGAAGCAGGGCCAAGGCCGCGGCAACTCCGGCGTGTACATGCAAGGCCGCTACGAAGTGCAGATCCTCGATAGCTACGGCATCGAAAGCAAAAACAACGACTGTGCCGCAATTTACGAAGTGGTGGCCCCGTCGAAGAACGTCTGCAAAGCCCCGACGGTGTGGCAGAGCTACGACATCGAGTTCACATCGCCAGTATTCACCGATGGCAAGAAGACCGAACCCGTACGGATGACCGTCACCCACAACGGCGTGAAGGTTCACGACAATGTGAAAGTGCCCGTCGACAACACCCGTGCCGGTCGCGGTGGCGACCCGAGCAAGCCCGGCCCGATAATGCTCCAAGACCACGGCCACCCCGTGCAGTTCCGGAACATCTGGCTGGTGCAGACGAAGTAGTCGAATGAACAATCGATCGTTATGCTCTCAGCTTCAATGGACGATTACAAAAAAGGGGTAGCCGTGCGACAAAATACGCTACTGGTCCTAGCTCTATGTAGTTTGAGCTGCGCGCCCCAAATCAATGCACCGGTCGCCACCGAGCGAAGCGGCTCGAATATGTACGGCGAGTTGACGACGCCTGATATCGCACGGGTAAATGTAGACGACACGCTCTCGAAGTTCGACGCCGCTGCAAGCGACATCCTGTTCCGCTATTTGGCCGGTAATGAGCGGTGGGAGATTCAGGAGGAAGGCGGCAAGAAATTCGCGGTTCGGCGGGAGCGTGTCGACGGTCAACTGAAAACGGAACTCAACGGCTTTTATTCGTCACACCATGGCGGCAAGTATTCCCAAACGCGCGTGCTGCTCACATTCAGTGGCGTGTATGGATTCGGCCGCGAGCGCGGCAATGTCACTCGCACTCGACCCGGTACGGCAAACGTGCCAATGGTCGTTGAGAGTCAGCACTCCGGGTCGCCTGGGAATTCGTCGTACGTGATCGTAGAAGGTTCGACGATCGGCCTCGAAATTTTCGACCAAGCTACGACCGTTGAAAGGATGTTCACCAAAGAGGCGTTGAAGGAGGTCGGGAAAGAACTCGCCGCCGTGCTGACCCACCGCGATCAAATCCGTGCAACCGGTGTTATGCCCGACAAGGACTTCTATCCCCGACCGCTACCGAAGGCGGCATCGTTTGAAGTTACGGACGGCTTCCAGACTGGCATCTATCAGTTGGATGCGTTCGTCAGTTCCACTTCTGCGGGCCACATTGAGACCCGCGTGTTCAAGACAGCGACCGGAAAGCAACTCTCGGCCGAGCAGGATCGATCGCGGAGGTACGTGGGATGGTCTGCGGACGGCACTCGTTTCTTCCCCTACAACGCCAGAATCACGGTTCATGAGGGTGGGTGGAATTCGAGCTACGAGGCTCGCTTTGAACTCTGGCACACGTCCGGCAATGGAACGCAAACGAAACTGGGCGAAGCGACGAGAATGATTAGCGGTTGGGAACGCTGAGGCCAAGCGACCTATGCGTTACGGCAGCCACGAGCCACCGAGTTAATCCGGTTCATCCCGGTAGCTCGTGGTAATATTCTTAGTCCATCACTTCGCGACGACAAACATATGAGCGATGAAACCGAATTTCTTGCGGCGATTGCTCTGAGACCAGGCGATGATTTGACTCGTCTGGTGTATGCAGATTGGCTGGAAGAGCGAGGCGACGACCGTGCGAGTTACCTTCGCCTCGTCGTCGAGATATCGGAGCGTATCGAGCAAAATCGCCCTTATCGTCGACTCATGACCCGATACCGTTCCATCGCGGACCAACTCGAGCAAAGTTGGAGAGACGTCGTCGGCAAGCGATTCCGCTTGCGCTTAAACTCCATCGATCCAAACAACAGAATCAACGCAATTGTAGCAGTGCGAGGCGTCGTAGGCCTGGGTTTGGCTAATGCCAAAACACTTGTTGAGAGTACGCCGATAATCGTTCTTGAGCGGCTTCTGTTGGAAGTTGCGGATCGTCATCGATACGATCTCGAGTCCAGCTACTGGCCTGGACATTTGCCACTTCCAGAAAGGCTTCCGAAAGGTCAGAAATGTTGCAGCGTGTCGATTCTGAATTCCGCCAACGAGCCACCGGCTTAATGCCTATCGCGTTCGGCACGGCGTTTGCCGTGCTTGGTCCGAGCCCAAAATGAGATTGGAGCTACGTGCCGATCGACCTCGCGGGAGATGACGCGATGC
>JAYVXI010000148.1:0-5318 GCA_043785305.1 Limnoglobus sp.
CTCAAGCGTCGCTTTTTACGGTGCCTGGATCGAAAGAACTCGAAAATGCCTAGGAAAACGATGTTATTGCACGGAAAATAGCGCAACTTCAAAACGCGCTAGCGAGGGATTATCATCGTTTCTGCGATGACGTGCCATCTCGCGGGTTCCCCTCGCTGGCTAACAAAATACGTCGCAATTCACGCCGATCTCTCAAACATCCTTCGTGCCGGGTTCTGGCGGTAATGGCGGCAGGTTCGGCGAGGAGCGATTGACTAGCCCTGGGGCCGATTGCATCGAGTCGCCGGGCTTGCCGATCGTCGGCACGATGATCGGTTTCACTTCGCCAGTCGCAACATCGAGAACGATGCAGGTTTTGGGGTTGGCACGGAAGAGCGCGCCGGGGTTGGCGACGAGCGTTTTCCCGGTGCGGTGTTGTTCGCGAATGTGCGTGTGACCGTAGAAGACGTAGTCGAAATAATTGCAGTGTTCGAGTTCGTAGAACTGGTGGCGGTCGTGGCTGTGTACCCACGCGATGCGCTTGCCGACGAGTTCCATCGCGCCGAACGATTCGTGGTGGTGGCCGCCGACATCGCGGATCGCGGCGGCGAGTTTCACTTTCTCTTTGTCCCAGTTGCCGAAGACGAAGTGCGTGGGAATCGGTCGAAAGAGCGCGACGGTTTCGACAGTCTCGATGTCGCCGCAGTGCAAGATGAGTTCGACCTGATTCTCGGCCAACAGGCGTACCGCATCGGCGACGATTTCCAGCCGGTCGTGGGTATCGCTGATGATTCCGATCCGCATACCGTCCTCATCTACTCCCGTCGGTTCGGCAGTTCCTATCGACAATCGTCGATTTCCCTGCCAAACCAGCGCACTCTATCACGATAACAAACCGAACCGTGGATGGGGAGGAGAGAAGTCGCGAACTGGCGAAGTCGCGCGAGCCGTCGGCTAGCGCGCTCGCCGTCGGTTCACTTCTTCGCGGGGAAATCGATCGCATTGACGAGTGCGACATCGCGGGTGCCAATCTTGCCTGCGGTCTCTTGTTTCGTCAGGCAGGTGACGGCGATCTGTTGGCCATCGGGCCCGGAAAGCAGGTGGAACGACTGCACGACGGCCATGCCGTCTTGCATGCCCGCCGCCGACAAACGATAGAGTTGGCGACCGAGTCCCGCAGGGACGGGGCCGTTCTCGAGTACCTTCTTCGGCTCCCAATTGGCTTGTTTCGCCGTCGCATCGACGAATTCGTTCAGCGTCGCTTTGCGGTCGCCCTTGAGGTCGGTCGGCTTCCACTCGGCAATCGTCGCTTGTGCGATCAGTTCGCCCTTCACCATCAACCGCATCACGAGGTGCGTATTGTTTTGCACGACGATATGCCAATCGCGCGGGTAGATCATCTCGAATTTCGCGGCGGGGTCGGTGTGACGAAGCTGCATCAACAGTTCGGGAATCTTCCCTTCGGCGGGGAGTTTCTCGCGAACGGCGGCCGACAGTTCCTTCGGCTCCTCGGTTACCGGCGTGCGGGTCAGCACGATCGTTGCCTTCGCTTCAATCGCCGGTCCAATCGGCCCACGGTCGCGGTCGTCGGATTGTTCCCACGTCAACGCAACGACCTTTTTCGCAACGATGTCGAAGGTGCCGCGTGCCGCAATCGCCACCTTCACGCTCGCGCCGTGTTCGATGCCTTCGGCTTTGCCGTCGATCGCGAAGATCGCTTTGCCGTCCTTCAATTCGATCAGTTTGCCGACGAGTTCGTTCTTAATTAACCCCGCAAACAGGCACGCCGTCTGGGCGGCTTCGGGGCGGATCAGCCACGTTTCGCCGGGCTTGACGTCCTTGTTTGGAAGCAACAAAGGCAGGCAGAAGGTATCGAAATGCTCGGCCACCAAGTCGAGTTCATCGCGGGTCAGTGGGCCATCGGGGTTGAGTTGCACGGTACCATCGTTGCCGCGCTGTGCGACGATCAACCGACGGTCCGCACCGAGTGCGCGCTTCGATTTTTCGCCACCGACGAAACTATCCGACGTCGCTTCCGTGTAATATCGCACGACTTTCCCGGTGCCCGTTCCCGTGGCGATTTCGTTCCGCTCGACGAACTGATGCTTCGCGCGCGTTTCGAGCGGCAGTCGTTCGATCTTCCCCTCGCGATCGACTTTCATCGCGCCGGAAACGGCGAGCGTAATATCGAAGTGCTGGAACTCGCCTGGTTTCGTGTCTTCGGCGAGGCGCACCGACTCCGACTGTGCCAAAACGGGCAACCCCGACGCGACGAGTGCGAGCGTCGAACCGATCATCTGGCGGCGTGATAAACGCATGAGACACCATCCTGCAAGGGAAATCATTCACCGTGTGGCCGCAGCGATACCCAGAACCCCCATAAGGTGTCAAGGCGAGGCGCGATCCCGCCACAACAGCAATGGTTTTATCATGGGCTACATGAGCGATCCCTTTCAGGACCGAAAAACAGAACCCCGACCCTGAAAGGAAAGGGTGGCTCTGGTGCGCCTGTGATGTTGTCCTATTCCGCCCAAGGTGGAACCGGCAAAGCCTTGGGTATTCGTCGCACCCACGATTCGGCCCTGAAAGGGGCCGTTCACCTGCAAGGAATGAACCATGCCGCAATCGTTGGCGAGGGTTTACCTCCATGCCATTTTCTCGACCTTGAACCGCGAACCCGTGTTGGCCGACGAATGGCTGATCTGTTTCGAGGTATTTTGCCGTATCTCGAACTGATTTTGTGGGTTACGTCGAGGATCATTCGATTGGCACTCGCCGCACGTACCGACCGAAAATCGACACGAGGCGACAATTCTATGCATTTGCGCGCACGACGCGAATTCTGACTTACGTCGGATCGCCTCCGATTTTTTGACAGCACGAAATCGTGTAGGTGGGTGAAACCGGAACGGTTTTGTTAGCCCGACGTGGGAACGAGATTTTGTGGGGCACGTTTTTTACGTGCCGTTTTTGAAAATGGCACGTAAAAAACGTGCCCCACACTGATAGCACGAAACAATTTCCTGAAAAGCATCACTCGATGTTCGATTCCCGTGGCGTGTGGTATAGGATTGTAGCAACATATCTCGGATGCGCGGAACTACACGGTCGTTAAATATGCCGAGTTCCCACGACCCGAACGGGGTCACAGCGTCATCCTCCCACGTTGGGCGGCCTCTACTTCTTCAATCGCTCGGCTTCGACCTCGGCAGGTGTAACTTCAATGATCTCAATATCCCACATCCATTCGTCCGATTGTTTGCGTGCATTCTTGATGCGATGCTCTTGAGACACAACCACGTATGCGCCTGGTAGCTTCCCGATCATAGATTGTTTCGCTTTTGGCTTTGCGTCACTAACAGGCTTAACTCGATAGTATTCAACACGTTTCGATTCACTATCACCCATAGAACCAGCGAAACCAGCCCCACTGAAATTGCTTGATCGCTCCGTATATAAGTGCTGTAAAATCCATCGCCCGTCTTCGGCAAAGTCGAACATTACCAAGTTTTTCTGCCTCATTGTGCCGTAGATGATTTTGCCATTTTGTTTAGAATCCGAACGAATCGAGTCGAGAATCGCGCTCGGGTCTGTAGGCAAGAGTTTCAGTTTTGTTTGTCGATCCACAAGCAACGCTCGCTGTTCATCCAAGGCAGTTTTTTGGCTTGAGCGCGATGGGAATTCGATTGGGCCAAGCATCGGTTGTTGATCGATCGGCATTGCGTTAGGGTTCAGTCTGTAACCTTCGTATCTCTTGATGAGTGATTTGGCGACATCCACCTCCTTCTTTAACGTCTCTGGTCCATCAGCGGCCTTTTTAACGATCGCTGCCTTGATGGCCGCTTTATCTTCCGGCGAAGGTTGTTTGTAGTCTTGAGCTGAAAGTGGTAACGCTGAAAAGAGAATTGCAAGCAGTGTTCGTATTGACATAGTTGTCCCCGGTTTACGTCGTTAATACTATGAATATAGTATTAACTGAACTCGAACATCGAAAATCGGCGTTGATACATCTTACCCACGTAGGAGGACGCAGTTACGAACCCGAACTGGGCGCAGCGGCATCGTAGCACGTGGGATTTGGAGGTATACAACGCCTCACTTGGAAATCTGTGACGCAGGTATCAGGAATACAATCGGCTCGTTGCCAGCGTACTCCCAGAACACCTCGAGTTTCAATTCTTCCGTGAAGTCTTCTGGCACCTCAAAAACGAGAGGGTCGACAATTTTACCCGTTCCTAAATCGGAAAGTTCCGTTCGTCTGCCATTCGGCAATAGCCCTTCGTCGTCGGTTTCGACGTGTTTGAAACTACGGTTCTTCTGATTCTTCAGAGTCACTTTTGGTCCAGCAAACGTATGAAATCGGACTGGTTTATCGGCCCGATCGAGACACACGGCCAATTCGATTACGAGTAACGCTTTCGACGAGAGTTTGTGTTTTGAGTTACTGACAAACAATGGCCTTGAGACTCTAACACTGCGCACTTCCGCATTAACATTCTTGATTTTTACTATGCCATAAGTCGTATCTGGACGATTTGCAGGTGCTTGTTCTGCTTCCGCTTTGTGTGCCTCATCTTGACCTCTCGCCGTGGTTCTCGGCTCTAGCCGCGGTCCGCTCGGGGCATCGTACCGAGGTGTAGGAATACTACTTCCAGTGCCTGGCGCACTACGCATGTGAGGAGCAACGTAGGTGCCGTCTTTTCTTGTGTAACCCTGAACGCTTACAGATTTGCCGCCGGCCTGGGCAACAACATGAGTCAATGCGAAACAGAGCATTGTGAAGAGGATTCGCACTAATAAAGTCATGGTTATCCTCCTCCCGTTCGCGTAATTGAGGAGACAACCAGCCCGATTGCGATGATGAGAGCGGCCAGAATAATCGCCATTGGGATATTGCCTTCGTTTATCAATTTCCACTCGTCGACCCCTCGTGTCGCCAGCGTGAATATCTTCAACGCCAGAAACACGCCCACTCCCATCGAGACAGAACCTACGATGGCCCAGCCAAACGTAATGGCATAGGCGATTCCCAATTGTTCCCAGTTCATTCTTACTCCAGAGGTATGCTGCAAATCCACTGTTTGATCAGGTTAAGCATAACGAGTTGACGATCGATATGCAATCATTGAAAATTTACGTGAATACGTGCCACCCCGTCCGGGTCGCATGAAAGCGAAATGCTTCGTGTGGGTTCGAGCCATGAGCCGTCGTTCATCCCTGCGGGAGTCTCCCACCGGGATAAACCCTATCGCGTTCGGCACGGCGTTTGCCGTGCTTGGTCCGAGCCCAAAATGAGATTGGAGCTACGTGCCGATCGACCTCGCGGGAGATGACGCGAT
>JAYVXI010000149.1:0-5276 GCA_043785305.1 Limnoglobus sp.
CGGCACTCCCGGTAAGAGAAGCCGTACATTAAACGGAGGCCTCACCCTCGCGCAACGCGCAAATATCGTGCCGAACGCGATAGGGTTCATCCCGGTGGGAAGCGCAACCTCCACCGAGATAAACTCGGTGGCTCGTAAGATGAGAGTATTTGCATCCGGAGAATCATTAAAACCGGCGCTTTTGCTACTTGACGTTCGATCTTCGCCTGGTAATGATGGTGCATACGGAAACGAATTGTGTATTTTTATTGGAGGCAGAAGGCCGTTCGACCGTTACCCACCGATTCGTTCCAGATTGTGCCTCGTGCCGTCGCTCGTGAAGGATTCGTACGATAATTTCCCACGGGTTCTGCGGATGCTCCACCGCCGAATCGTGAGGTTCCTACCAATGCCCATTACGCCACACGCCGAACCGCCAGTACCGATCGATCCGCAATTGACGCTCGTCGATTTCGTTCCCATGTTGTGGGAAGCCGGAACGACGAACATCTTCTGCCGGAATGGGACGGACGACGATGCCGGTAACCGGAGCGATTTGCGCGGGCCGACGATTGCCGAAACCCAGCCTGCCACGACGGACCCCACGGGACGCTACCTCGTCGGTGGGGAGATCGGCCGCGGTGGCGTGGGCATCGTCCACGAAGGGTGGGATATCCAACTCAATCGGGAAATTGCGGTCAAGGTTTTACTGGAAGAACACAAAGGGAAACCGAGCGTCGTTCGGCGATTCCTCGAAGAAGCCCGGATCACCAGCCGCTTGCCGCACCCGGGGATCGTCCCGATCCACGAACTGGGGATGTCGCCCGATAACCGCCCATTTTTCGTGATGCGGTTGGTACACGGTCTGACGTTGGAACAGATCCTCCAACGCCGTACGGATGCGTTGTGCGATCTGCCATTACTCCTCAACATCTTCCTCCAGATCTGCCAAACGGTCGCGTTCGCGCACAGCAAAGGGGTGATTCACCGCGATCTCAAGCCCGCGAACATCATGGTCGGCGCGTTCGGTGTGGTCAAGGTTATGGACTGGGGGCTGGCAAAGGTGCTCGGCGAGATCGAACCGCCCGAGCCAATTGCGGCCCCGTCCGAGGAAATCGCCAGCCAACCCACGATCCCTCTCAATCCGACGCTCACCGAGACGTTAATCGGGACGGTATTCGGAACTCCCGCGTACATCTCGCCCGAGCAGGCCCGCGGCGAGAACGATCTCGTCGATAAGCGCGCGGATGTGTTCGGGCTCGGCAGCATTTTGTGCGAAATCCTCACGGGGCTGCCGCCGTATATCGGTGTCAACGGGCGGGAGGTTTACGAAAAAGCCGCCCATGCCAACACCGCCGATACGCTCTTGCGGTTGAACGCCTGCCAAGCCCCGCTCGACCCCGTCACGCTTGCGAAGTGGTGTCTGTCGCCCGATCTCCTCGACCGGCCCGCCGACGCCGCGAATGTCGTCGAAGTGATGATGGCGCACCTCCACTGCGAACAGCGACGGGCGGAACAAGACCTCGTTCGGTTCTTCGATATCTCGTTGGACCTGTTCTGCATCGCATCGATGGAGGGCTACTTCATACGGGTGAACGACAATTTCCAGCGGATTCTCGGGTACACATTCGAGGAAATGACCACGCGCCCGTTTCTCGATTTCGTTCACCCCGACGACCGCGACAAAACGATCCTCGTCGTCGCCCAATTAAACTGCGGCGAGCCGTGCGTCCAGTTCGTCAACCGCTACCGGCACGCTCGCGGCCATTATCTCTGGTTCGAATGGAGTTCCCAATCCGTACCCGAAGAGCGGGCCATCTACGCGGTGGCCCGCGACGTGACGGAGCGCATTCGACAGGCGGACGCCCACCGCCGTGCCGAACAGTCGCGGTTTCACTTGGCGGCCGTCGTCGATTCCGCCGATCTCGCGATCTACAGCACCTCGCTCGATAGCATCATCCAGAGTTGGAACCCCGGCGCGGAACGACTGTTCGGCTACCGGGCGGACGAAGTAATCGGACGATCCCTCCTGCTGCTCTTCGTTCCGGGCGGCGATGGCGAAGAATCCGAGATACTGAACCACTTGAAGCACAGAGAACGGATCGAGCACTACGAAACCGTCCGCGTTCACAAGGATGGTACCGCGATTCCCATTTCCCTCACCGTTTCTTCGGTGAAAGATGAGGCCGGGACCGTCGTCGGAACCTCGAGAATATCTCGCGACATCAGCGACCGGAAGAAGGCGGAGGCGGAGGCCGCCGAACGATTGCGATTGGCAGCGTTCGTCTCGGCAACCGGGGCGGTGCTCACTCGCGGCGTCGGCCTCAAAGACTCGCTGCAAAACTTCGTCGAACTGGCCGTCGGCCACCTGGCCGTGGCCTTCGCCCGCGTCTGGACGTTGAACGAATCGACCGCAACGCTCGAACTCCAGGCCAGTGCCGGATTGTATACCCACCTCGACGGACCGCATTCGCGGATCCCGGTCGGCAAGTTCAAGATCGGTCGAATTGCACTCGATCGTAAGCCGCATCGCACGAACGCGGTGGTCGGCGACCCGCAGGTCAGCGATCAGGCCTGGGCGATCCGCGAGGGAATGGTCGCGTTCGCCGGACACCCGCTCATCGTCGATGACCGCGTGGTCGGCGTGATGGCCGTCTTCGCGCGCCACACGCTCTCGGACGACATCCTCGAAACGCTCCACTCGGTTTCGGATAGCTTAGCGCTCGGCATCCGCCGACAGCAACTCGAAGACGAAGTCCGCGAACTGCGAGCGGGGCTTGCGCGATCGTCGGGATAAAGCCCGGTGGCTCATTCCTCGACTTGAACATCCACCCAGTCAGACATGAGGCACGTAAATCCCATGTCGGTATTTTGCATGTAGATCGCGCGCAACTGGAGGCGGCCCGTCCTCGGATAGGTCCACGTGCCATCGAATTCGCCTGGGCCGATTAGGGAAACTTCCGCACCGGGTTCGATCGTGGTGTGCTTCCATTTCGATGCCGGCGTTTCCGTCGGCACCGGTTGCACGGGCCACGCATTATCCTTGACCTCGAGGCGGAATCTCACTCTGCCATTTTCGGGCGAAGCACATGCAATGGCTTCGTTGGAACTGTTAATCAGGCGAATGCTGAGCAGATCGGACAGGCGCGTTTCCCGGTTGATCTTCATCGCCTTTTTCACTTTCACCCGGACATCGAGCGGGCGAACGACATCGAATTCGACCTCCGCCGATCGGAGATGAAACGGCGGAACACCTGCCAGAAATGCGAGAGCATCGGACTTGGGATCCCACGCGCGGACTTTGCCCCCGAGATACTCGTAATGGACTTGTAGCCGCACCCGGCCCGCCTGCTGGAACTCGAACTGTTGCGGGATGTCAATATCGAGGTGTTCACCCGGTGCGAACGAGATCGCGTCTTTCGGCCAGTAGCTCGACGATGCCAGGCCAAGGCCACAGTAGCCGTATTGTTGCCGCTCCGGAACGGGAACCGGCTTGCCATCGCCGCGGTCGATCGTCGCCGTCCAGTAGATGTGCGGTTCGCGATACGCAATTTCGGACCCAAGACCTGGCTTGACCACACGATGCGTGACGGTGTTCGAACTGTTGAATAGCGACACCACAATATACGGGTCGTTACCTGCGACTAGCAGTTTATCCGTTTTGAGTTCCGCACGAAGTTGCAGGTCGGATTCGATTTGCTGCAAGGGGGATAATGGTTCTGCAACCACAATCGCAATCGGTTTGCGTGGCCAAACGACGTACCCCAGCCCGAACAGCACGGCCACCGTCGCGATTCTAAGAAGCAGTCGTTTCCAACCCATGTGACGCCCTCGTAGGAACTGCTATCAATACGCAAGTGTCGTTGGGTTTGTTGGCATGATACTCGGAAACGATTCGGCGAACGTTACTATTGAGTATCGCATTCGGATCAGACCGTTGGTACGCGGTGCGGCGCTAAGAGTTGCACGACGCCGTTGGGGATGCGGAAGCCGCCCGATTGGCCCCAGGGGTAGGTGGTGACGACGCCACTGGCGGTTTGCGAAAGCACGTTGATGTGCCCGAGTTGCCGTTGCGTTTTGGCTTGTCGGTACCAGTGGCCGATTAGCTCGATGTAGGCGCGCGACACATCGGCCGGAACGGCACCCGTGGCTGTGGAGTAAATCACCCGCACAGCACGCGGATATTGTGCGGACGAGAACGCATCGTTCCGCGATTCGATCGCGCCGCGTTCGGTGTGAAGGACGTACGTCTGCGGGTCGCGTAAAGTCTGCACGCCGAAGTCGCCGAGCGCGTCGATGTGAACCGATGCCACCGCCAGCACCGGATACTGACGCAGCAACAATACGCGACTGCCGCCCGCAAAAAATTCGGTGAACGTCCCGCCGACGAACGACCGTCCGCAATGCGTATCGAAATAGCCATCGGCCGCCGTCTGCAACTGCGCGATCAGCGCATCGTCTGCCACGCCGACGATCAGTAGGCCCAACTTCACATCGTCGATACTCTCGATGCTCATGGCAATCTCCGCGAGTTTAATGGTCACATGTCCGTCGTCCGTCGGCAGTCGCTTTCTTGTGTAGCTGGCCTCTATGAGGCCGGTGGGACAACCAGGGTCACAGACCCCAGCTACAAAAAACCCGTGGCGAAACTTCCGGTGGCTACAAAAGTTCCTTGCGCTGTTGGCCGATCGCGGCGCAGAGGTCGGCGGTGCCGCTGAGGGCGAGCCGCATCCGGACGTAACGATGCGTTCGCGTGAAGCGGAGCAGATGCGTATCCACGCCGGTCGTGAACGTGGCGAACGCGCCGTTCGGCACATCGACGAACGTGACGAGGTCGCTCGATTCTTGGAGTTTTGCGGCGAGCGTCGTGCCGACGCCGAGTTGACCGAGCAGAAGCACGGCGAAGCCGCAACCGTCGGAGGCGATCAGATCGACCGAGTCGCCATCGAGGTTTTCCGTGTAACTTTGCGGCGGTAATGTCTGTTTCAGATTCGCAGAGGAGGCGAGATCGTTCAAGATCGTGGACATCGGAAATCTCCTAGTATTGAAGGATAAAGCAGTGATGAGGGGGTTGAGTTGCACCCCATCCCCAGCCCTCCCCGCAACCGGGGAGGGAGATCTGGCCTCCCCCCGATTGCGGGGGGATTGAGGGGGGTGAGTTGCACCCCACCACCCCTCCCCGCAATCGGGGAGGGAGCCAACTAAAGTGGACCCCGTTTGCAAGACCAAAAAACGGTCGCCGAGCACTCCTTTCTTCCCCGCGTGATTTCGGTTGTCATCGTTCTGTCACCATCGCG
>JAYVXI010000150.1:0-5266 GCA_043785305.1 Limnoglobus sp.
GGAAGGACTTCCGCTTTATTACAAGCCCAACTCCTTAACTTGATGCTAATGGGGTTAGCCAACCCAAAGCCCACGGACGAACGTCCGTGGGAACTTCCAAATTCCCCACACAATTTGTTTGACACGCGCCTGCGACACAATTACGATTCCACACATGGTCGCCAACCTTCGCCCAACCGGGAACGGGGTTCCTCTGTCGGCACCATGCCCACGAGGGTTCGGTCCGCCGCGGATTCACAGCCGCTGTCCGAGCGTCTGGCATCGGCAAACACGCGACCTTGCAGGAACTGTTGGGTCACAAGAGCGTCGAAACGACGATGGTCTATCTGCACGTGATGAACAAGGGTGTCGGAGTGAAAAGCCCGCTCGACGACCGATAGCGCGAGAAGCACTTATTTGCTTATCTCGCGCACCGGATGCAACCGTGAATCCACGGAAAGTGTGAAAAGACAGTCGATTCGCGAAAATCGCTGGGTGTTCCTAGCGAAGCAAAGAGACGTGTTTATCTCGCGCGAATCGCGAAATAAACACTTGTTCGGCCGCAGAGGGCGCATTGGATGGGCCTGGACATCGTGGAGTTCGTGATGGGCGTGGAGGAGGCGGTCGGGGTCCGCATCCCCGATACCGTCGCCGCGAACATCACCACGCCCCGGCTTCTGATCGACTACCTGCACGGCCAACTCCCCCAGAGCCGCGGCCCGCGGTGCCTGTCGCAGCGGGCGTTCTACCGCGTTCGCCGCGGCCTCGCCGGCTGCCTCGGGTTGGACTCCGCGACTCTCCGGCCCGCGACGGAGTTGCTGGCCGTACTGCCAGCGGCCGACGGTCAAGCGGTCTGGGCCGAGGTCGGTCAGTCGCTGGGTATCCCACGCTGGCCCCGCGCTCGCGGTGACGGGTGGCTCGCCCGGACATTCCTGAGCGCCCGGCCGCGGACACTGGGCGAGGCCGCCCGGTACGTCGCCACCGTTTCGCCTGCGGCCCTCAAGCCGGCGGGCGAGGGGTGGTCGTGGGACGAGGTGGCGGCCGTGGTCGACGGGCAGATGCGGCACCACTTCGCCATCTGTAACTACTCGCTCGACGATCGGTTCGTCGAGCACCTCGGGCTGGGCTAGCAGACGCCACCCAGGAACTTCATTGGGCGGTGAACACTAACCCGCGCTTGTGACTGGTGTTCCGCATCGCCTTCGGCGCGCACCGGTTGCGATGGCCGTCGTTGAATTTTGCAAAGCCGCATCGCGTTCTGAATTGTCAATTCCATCTCGCTACTCAGGCCATCGCTGGTATCGGCTCGTCCTTTGTCGGTGTATGGTGGACCTCGTAGCCCAACTCTCTTGCCCTACGGTGGAAGCTCTTTTCTTGCCGCGCTCGTTCTTGCTCCGCGTACTCGGCTTCGGTCTTTTGCATGGACTATCGCATCCGGTTATGATTCGACCGGGGCACTGGATCCGTTTCGTGCCAACCCGCAGCGCCAGTTTTGAAGTTGCGCTTTCCGTCGCGATGTCGGTCGCTTCCGAGCCGATTCCCCGCAAGGGGTCGGGTGAGGCGCAAATACTTACGAATCTGTTCGCAAGGGTCGCGGGATCGTGAAAACGGGCGATGTCTCGCACCCGACCCCTTGCGGGGAATCGGCTCGGAAAATTCAGTCTTGGTGGTGCTTGCGGAAGGATGGTATCTCCTTCACTGAAATCGAATGGAAGCCCGCCAGCTACGACGACCCTACGCATGTGATTGCAGAGGCCGTTGCCGATGTGACGAGGAACGTGCGGGCGGTACTCGAACGACTCAAGGTCCAGATCGCGATCGCAGACGCAGAATCGGACTTCTGACAAAGGGACTTCCCGCGTCCCGAAGTCTCACGACTTCGACTACGTTGAGAATCGCTCTGTTAGGCCACGACGGGAACCAATGGGCGTTCGTCGATGGGTATGCGCGGCATCGGTGCGGCGGCGGGTTGCGGGACGTTGCCGCCGAGGTGGCGATCGAAGAACGCGATCAACTTCGCATGATACTCTTCGCGGGCAACGTGCAGTGCGAGGTTGTGCTTCGCGCCGGGGACGATCCAGAGTTCCTTCGCAGTCACGCGCTTCGCCTGCGAGAACAGCGTTTCGGCCATCTCGGGTTTGATGTAATTATCGCCGCCGCCGTGGATCATCAGCAGCGGTTGCTTCATGCGGCGAACCGCTTTTTCGACGCTGACGAACTCGATGTTCCGCTTCTTCGCGACTTTCTTGATCGCAGCCAACCCGAGCATCCCGTAGAACCAGTCCGGAATTCGCTTGCGGATCCAGTTGCGGCGCTTCAGGTAAATGCCGACCCATTTGCGGAGGAACGGCACGACGGTGGTGTACGTGCCGAACGCGCCATCGGTGGCGACGCAACGCACGAGGCGATCTTCGGAGGCGATGAGCAAACCGAGGCTGCCGCCCTTGCTGATGCCGAAGATGCCCACGCCCGCCGGGTCGGCATCGGGCCGATAGTGCAAGTATTTGATCGCGGTGCGCATGTCGGCGAGGTCGCGATCCGTCGACCACGGCATCGGTTCGTAGGTGGCGTCCTTGTCGCTATCGCCCTGGTTGCGCGGTTCGTACGTGAAGACGTCGTAGCCAATGGCCGAAAGGCGGTCGCTGTAGCTGACGCTCGACCAGCGACTGGAACCGTATTCGAGGCCGAACAGGATCACGCCACGGCGTACGGCGGCGGGGGTTTTGCGGTAGTAGCCGCGCAACTCGAGACCTTCGGGCGTGAGGATGCGGACATCCTCCGCACCGTCGATCGGGTTGCCGCGCGGGATGATGAATAGCGGTTTTTCTTCAAAAATGCGGATGATGACGTCGACGTAGCGGAAGCGGTAATAGGCGTAGAAACCGACGATCGCGATACCAGCAATTGGTACGGGGCCGAAGACGAAACCGAGTATCCAGAACATCCAATCGGGCATCGGGCAATGCTCCCCGTCAGCAGGTAAAATCGTGGCGACTCTTGTAGCTGGGGTCTGTGACCCCGGTTCGGGAACTCTTAATTATTCTGGTAGCCGCAGGTCTTTAGCCTGCGCGGGGGATTCCACCCCCAAAAACCAGTCGTGGCGAGTCTTCGAGACGCGACGCAATGCGCCACAACGTGCATTCCAGGCGCACGAACCGTCGTGTTTCGAGGACTCATCACGACCCTCAGCGATTGCTCGTGGCAAACGCAGGCTAAAGACCTGCGGCTACCAGAACAGAGATTCTCGGCTTTAAGTTCGGCTCGCGATCAGCGTGATATTCTGTCCGCCGAAGCCGAAGCTATTCGAGAGCACATTTCGTACCCCCGTCTTCGGTCGCGCCTGATTCGGTACATAATCAAGATCGCACAATGGGTCGGGTGTTTCGTAGTTAATTGTCGGCGGAAGTACGTTTTGTCGCATGGCGAGGATGGAAATAATCAGTTCGACCGCGCCACCTGCTGCAATCAGATGCCCGAGCATGCTCTTGCTGCTCGAAACGGGGGTGGTGTAAGCCAGTTCGCCGAGCGCCCCTTTTACTGCCGCCGTCTCGGCTTCGTCGTTCGCCGATGTGCTGGTGCCGTGCGCATTGATGTAACCGATGTCTGCCGGTTTCAACCCCGCGTCGATCAAAGCGTTCCGCATCGACATCACCGCGCCGCGGCCTTTCGGGTGCGGATCGGTCATGCGATACGCATCGCCAGTGGAGCCGTAGCCCGTGAGTTCGGCGTAAATCGTCGCGCCGCGTTTCTTCGCGTGCTCGTACTCTTCGAGGATGACCATACCGGCCCCCTCACCCAATACGAAACCGTCGCGATTCAGGTCGAACGGGCGGCTCGCTTTCTTCGGGTCGGCGTTGCGTTGCGATAACGCAGTTAGCCGGTTGAACCCCGTGACGCCGAGCGGGTGGATCATGCTATGTGCGCCACCCGCAACCATGATGTCCGCGTCGCCGTGGCGGATCATCGCGGCGGCTTCGCCGATAGCCTGCGCACTCGCGGCACACGCCGTCAGGCAGGTGAGGTTCGGCCCGCATAAATCGAACTCGTACGCCACGTGACCGGCGGTCGTGTTCATCTCGACTTCGAGTTCGTGTTCGCCATCGAACCGGCCAAACGCGGCACTACAGAACTTACCCGTGTCGGCCTTATACCCGCCGACTTCGGTGGCATCGGCGACGCTGCTGGCGAGGCTGTGGAAGTCTTCGCTGCCCTCGCCGGAGCCGAGGTAGACGCCGAGCCGCGTCGGGTCGAGGCCGTTCGCGCCGAGTAGGTTGCCGTCGGCCAATGCTTGTTGGGCCGCAGCGAGCGCGAAGCGGGCGTTCGACCCGGCTTTCGTGAACCGCTGGGCGTTCGGGATCCAGTGGCCGAGGTCGAAGTTCTTCACTTCGGCGGCGAAGGTGGTCGGGAAAGTGCTGGCGTCGAAGTGCGTGATCGGTGCGGTGCCGCTGACGCCTTCCAAGATGTTGGCGAACATCTCCCGGACCGTGTGGCCGATCGGGGTGACGACACCCATTCCCGTAATGACGACGCGCTTCCGCATATCGGTTCTCATGGTGGTATTAGCCATCGTAACGGCGCAGGACGGCCACCGCACATTGGCCCATATCGGTGTAACTGATCTTCACCGCGTACGGTTTCGTCACGGTTCGCGGCGCGCCGACATGCACGTTCACCGGGCACTCGGGGTCCGGCGTCGTGTAGTTGATCGTGCCGGGAAGTTTCCCTTCGTGGAGTGCCATCGCACTCACGATCAGTTCCAAAATGCCTGCGGCGGCACCGGTATTACCCGTTTGCCCCTTGAGTGCATAGACCGGAACGCCGTGGCCGAAGACTTCGTGAATCGCACGCGCCTCGAACGCATCGAGGTACGGCGACCCGCCGGCGTGCGAGTTCACGTGATCGACTTCCGACGGCTCAATGCCCGCTTCGGCGAGCGCGTTGCGGATGATGCGGGCGAGGATCTTGCCCTTCATGCCCTTATCGAACCCGGCGGCGACACCGACGACTTCGGCGTAGATTTTCGCACCGCGATTGCGTGCGAACTCGAGATCTTCGAGGCCGACGGCGGCGGCGGCTTCCCCGAAGGCGATGCCGTCGCGATGCAAGTCGAACGGGCGGATGGCGGTGGCGGGGGTGTCGTTCTTCTTGGTGAACGGCGTGAAAGTGCTGTGCCGCGTGTAACTGACGGGGTTAATTTTCGACTCGGTGCCGCCGACGAGGAAGAAGTCGGCGAGGCCGCGATTCATGATGCGATACGCTTCGGCGAGTGCGAGAATCCCCGAGGCGT
>JAYVXI010000151.1:0-15990 GCA_043785305.1 Limnoglobus sp.
CAGCGAATCGAATCGGCACGTTACTACCGCTATCGCAGACGTAACCTGCCGCCACCATTAAAGAACGAGCAAAAACGATAACGATACAGTAGAATTAACATCCTGCCGAACAGCGAGTTTTGCACAGTTGACCGACCGCATTCGTATGGGCGTTGTACGAACGTCCGTTGGAAATTCCTGCATTTTGCATTTCGAGGCTTGACATGGCGATGGACGATGGATCAAATCTAATTAAGCGTTGTCGATACACTTTTCGGCACTGCGTCGAGGGGTATATTTTCTGTATGATCCTCATTCGTTTCTCGAACGCCGAATCCAAGCGGTCGGCGCTGGCTCAACTCGCGGGGCGGTTCAGCTTCAAGAGCTGGCCGACCGGGGAAATGCTCGTGCCCGAGGACGCGCTATCGTATCTGGCAGTCCAGGGCGTCTCGTTCACCGCCGAAGGGCCGGCCACCTATGAGCAGAATGGTACGGCGTTTCGAGGTCTTGCTCCCACTGCGGTTTAACGACGGTACGCCTATCCCCGACGCGGCGGTAGTCGACACGTTGATCGAGTTCGAGGAGCAATTTGGGGCCGTCTCGTGCGAGACGCAGACAATTCGTGGACGTTGGCGGTCGGACGGGCAGAGTTATCGCGACGACCTGATCCGCGTTTTTGTAGACGCACCCGATGGGACAGAGAGCCGCGAGTATTTTGTCGCCGCCAAGGAGCGTCTGAAGGCACGGTTCCAACAACTCGACATTTGGCTGACTACCTATCTCATCGAAGTGTTATGAGTGGGGAACCGAGCGCAAATAAGGCGAACCTTGGTGAAACTCGACGCAATGGCTCGACCGTTTGAAAACGAACACCTTCCTTGCGATGTTGCGTTGAGATAGGTCAAAGTAAGAACGCATTGTATCGAGATCAAGTTGCAGAATAATTTATCAGTCGGCAAGAGAGGCTCGTATGGAAGGCGTCGTCTGGGCCGTGAAGTCACTTGACGAACTCGAAGGTGTCTCCTGGGACGAACCGGATCACCCGTGGCAAGTTGCCGTTGAGGAGGCCCGGCGGAAGCCGCTCCAGGAGTTTACTGCGGAGGATCTGCGGTTCATGCTGGGCCAGCAGATCAGTTTGCCGGTCCTGATGCCGATGGCCCTCGACGTACTGGAGTTGGTGGACCCGTTCGCTGGCGGCAACATGAACCACGGCACGCTGCTGTACAACGCCCTGACGGTAAACAAGCGGTTCTGGCAAGAGCATCCGCAGCTCTGGTATCGGATGGGTGTGGTTCTGGTGGACCTTCACTGGTTCCACGAGTACATGGAACAGGAATTGTTACCGGCTGCCCGAGAATTCGAGGCCACTCGGCCGGGTAGCTTGCCAGAGGTCTCGTCGTAAATTACATTCATCGACGACTACCTGATGCATGTTTGCAGGCCTTTTGCAAATCGTTGCGTACCGCCCCGATCTCCCGATTGAGGCTTTCTCACACGGAATGCCACCGAACTCGCTCGTGGCAGGGACGTTCTCGACCTGGGCCTTCAGGCTTAACTGTCGCTGTGTCACTGCGGTTCGTTTTTCGCAGGCTTGCTTGCGGTCCGAATATCGGGTACGCTCTCTAACATCCCGCCGAACTGCGCGTTTTGCACTCTCCCAATCGTCCGGAGGATGGCCTCACATGTTGAGTATCCGTGAATCGTCTGCATCGCTATGCGATGGCGTGTCGCGCCGTGAAGTCTTCCGTGCCGGCGGCCTCGCTGCGCTCGGGCTGTCGTTGCCCACGTTGAATCGGATTCAGGCGAGTTCGCCGACTTCTGCGAAGCGGGCGAAGAACTGCATCGTGCTGTTCCTGCTCGGCGGGCCACCGCAGCATTCGACCTGGGATCCGAAGCCCGATGCGCTCGAAACGATTCGCGGCGAGTTCGGCCCGATCGCGACCAACGTGCCCGGCGTACAAATCTGTTCGCTGTTCCCGAAGCTCGCGCAACAGGCCGATAAAGTCTGTTTCGTGCGGGCGATGTCCACCGGCGACAACGCCCATTCGTCGAGCGGATATTCCATGCTGACCGGCGTGCCGCACGCGCCGATGAATGCGGAGAACGTCAACCCCGGCCCGCCGAACGACTGGCCGACGCTGGCGAGTTTAGTGCGGCGAATCGCGGGGGACAAGCACGGGATGCCGGGTGCGGTGCGGCTGCCTATGCACATTTTCAACACCGATAATTCCGTCTGGCCAGGCCAAGATGCCGGGTTTCTCGGCCGTGCCAGCGACCCGTGGCTGTTTCGCTGCGAACCGGCCTCGCCGCAGTTCCGCATCCCCGAATTCACGCTGATGGCCGACGTGCCACTCGGGCGACTCAGCGATCGCCGCGACTTGCTGCAACGCTTCGACCGCAGCCTCGCGAGCACCACCGCTGGCCCCGTCGGACAGTACGATCGCCACACGACGCAAGCCTTCGACTTGCTCGGCTCCCCGCAAGCAAGAATGGCATACGACCTCAACCGCGAGTCGGTCGGCGTGCGAGATCGTTACGGCCGCCACCACTTCGGCCAAAGCTGCTTGCTCGCGCGCAGGCTCATCGAAGCGGGCGTATCGCTGGTGCAAGTGAACTGGTTTCGCGGGCCGGAAGAGCCATCGGATGCGCCGTGTTGGGACACGCACGCGCAGGAAAATGCACGCCTCAAAACGGTGTTAGCCCCAACGCTCGATCAATCGTTTTCGGCGCTCGTCAACGACCTCAACGAACGCGGGTTGTTGGATGAAACGCTCGTGGTATGCATGTCGGAATTTGGCCGAACGCCGCGCTTCAATGGTCGCGGCGGCCGCGACCATTGGGGGCACGTTTTCTCGGTCGCACTCGCAGGCGGCGGTATTAAAGGCGGGCAAGCCTACGGCGCATCGGACGCCATCGGCGCGTATCCCAAGGAAGGCAAAGTCACGCCGCAAGACCTGACCGCAACGATCTTGCACGCGCTCGGCATCGACCCCGCATCCGAAATTCGCGACGCCCAAGGCCGACCATTGCCCGCCAGCCGTGGCGACGTGGTGAAAGGGATTTGCTGAACAAGAGACGGGATCGTTTTGTTAGAACCCGCTGGATTTACATGCCATCGCAAAAACGATAACATCCCTCGCTTGCTAACGCGATTCACTTCTTCGGTTGCCCCAATCCGGGCGATTTCCAACTGAGCAGCATCACCGTCGGTTCGTCGGCTTTGGCGTCGGGTGCGATGGCTAGCTCGTTGCTCAGCGGGGTGCGTTTGACGTTCTTTAAGCCGTCGAGGAATTCTTCGGGGCCGTTGAGGTCGTCGTAGCCGGGGACTCCGTAGTGCATCGGCACGATGAACAAACGGGGTTTCAGTGCGGCGGCCACCTTCTTCGCTTGATCGCCGTTGATCGTGTATGTACCGCCGATCGGCATCATCAGCACGTCGATTTTGCCGACCGCTTTCACCTGGTCTTCGCTCAGTTCGTGGCCCAAGTCGCCGAGGTGGCAGAAGGTGAGGCCGTCGACTTGCACGATGAATATCGTGTTCTTACCCTTTGCCATGCCGTTCTCGGCATCGTGATACGTGCCCACGGTGCGGATCGCGATCGCGCCGATTTTCTCGTCGATCCGTACCCAGTCTGGCGTGCGACCTTTGATTTCCTTCAGCCCAAATAGCGTGCGGGCGCTCTTGTAGCCTTCGACCAACTCGGGTTGCGCGTGGTCGTTGTGCAAGTGCGAACAGAGGATGATGTCGGCGGAAACGATCGGCCTGCCGAACTCCGGAATCGCGTGCGGATCGAAGACGATCTTCTTCCCGGCGAGCGTCTCCAGTTGAAAATACGACTGGCCATACCAGCGGAGTTTCAACGCCTTCGAGGCATCTTGTGCGGGCGCGAGTGCCGGGGTGAACGCCATCGCCAGGCAGCCGAGTAAGATCGAAAGTCGCATTAGGCGGAACCTCGCAGGAACCAGTGCATGAGCTGCCAGCCGGGGTCGAAACTGAGCGGCCCCTGTGCGGCGGTCACTTCATCGTAACTCATCTGCCCCGCCGACGCGATACCCGTGCCGGCCGCCGCGAATGGCACCGCACCGTACGCATGGGCGCGGGTTCGCAACGTCGTGCGGTGATCGGGTTCGATTAAAATTCGCCAGTCGCCGTACTTCGGTAAGGCCTCCAAGAGCGGGCCGACGATATGCTCGTCGATGCGTTCGAGCGCCTTCACTTTTTCATCGGCCCGGCCTTCGTGCGAAGCCTCATCGGGCGATTCGACGTGAACGCAGACGAGATCATAATCCTTGAGCGCGGCGACGCCGTAACGACCTTTGGCGGCATAGTCGGTATCGAGGTAACCCGTTGCGCCGGGGACATCGATTCGCTTCCAGCCGAGCAACACGCCGACGCCGCGAACGAGATCGACCGCCGAAATGATCGCGCCGCGTTTGCCGTAAATTTCGCCGAACGGCTGCACCGTCGGCGATTTCCCCTGCCCCCAAAGCCAAATCTGCGTGGCGGGCCGTTTGCCCTCGGCGATACGACGGAGGTTGACGGGGTGATTCGCGAGGATCGGCTTGCTCGCTTCCATCAGTGACACCAGGATGTCACGTGCGGCCCCTTGCGGCAGATAATCGGCGACCGGTTTCTCCGGGATGTCGTGCGGCGGTTGCGTTTTCATACCTGCAAACGGCGCAGAATCCGAACGCCCGCGCCACACTAAGATGTTCCGGTACTGCACGCCCGCATGAAATTCGAGCGTACCACCCGCGACTTCCTTCCCGCCGAGTTCCTGCTGAATCGCGTGGATCAGCGGCGCGCCATCTTCGCTCGAAATATGCCCGGCGGTGAAGTCCCACATGCAGCCATCTTGCACGTAGACGAGGTTGCAGCGGATCGCCCAATCGTTCGGCCCGAGCGCGATGCCCATGGCAGCGGTTTCGAGCGGCGCGCGACCGGTATACACCTTCAACGGGTCGTAGCCGAACAACGACAGCGTTGCGACATCGGACGCAGGCGTCAGCGATGCGGGCACGTTGTTGCTGAGGCCGACGACACCGAGCTGCGCGGCCCGGTCCATGTTCGGCAGTTTCGCCGCCTGCAACGGCGTGAGGCCACCGAGCACATCGAGCGGTTCGTCGGCACATCCATCCGGAATGACAATCGCGTATTTCATGATCAGAATTGTAGTCAACGACGTGGGAATGTCATTTCTCGTCATTCGCCGCCATTTCGATTTTGAGTGTTTGCAGTCGCGCGGACGACCTGTTACGCTCTTATTTACCTGCCTGCCTCACCACGTTTCGGATGGACTTATGAGTAAGACCTATTCGCGTCGTCAGTTGCTGCAACTCGGTGGCGTCGGTGCGCTCGGCATGGGCTTGCCGGGTACCGTCACGGCGAGCGTTCCGCTCAGCGGTTCGGGTAAGCCGAACGGCAAATCGTGCATCTTCATTTTGCTCTGCGGCGGGCCGAGTCACCTCGATTCGTGGGACTTGAAGCCCGAAGCCCCGCTCGAGATTCGCGGGCCGTACAAGCCGATCGCGTCGGCCGTGCCCGGTATGCAAATCAGCGAGTTGCACCCGAAGTTGTCGAAGCTCACCAGCGATTTCTGCCTGATCCGCTCGATGACGCACCCCGGCAACATCAGCAACCACTTCGACGCGATGCACAACAGCCTCAGCGGCCAATCGGATGCCCCGGCGGACGCGCCGTATATGGGATCGGTGTTGTCGAAACTTCGCCCCAGCGAGCGCAACGCGGCATCGTACGTCTGGCTCATCAAGTGCATCGGCGACCCCGTATTTTGCGCCCCGAACATCGGCACGGGCGGTTCGCTCGGTGCGCCGTTCGCGCCGCTATTCGTCGGCACCGCCGCCGACAATCCTTCATTGCCCGGCTTCAAAGCACCCGAGGCATTTCTCGCCAGCGAGACGCCATCGCGAATGCACGGTCGCCAAAATCTGCTCGGCGATCTCTGCCCGACGCTGAGCGATGGACAGCGCGACTGGCAGGAACTGCAACGCCGCGGCTTCGAGTTATCGAACTCCGATGGACCGCGCAAGGCGTTTGAAGTCGAACGCGAAGACCCTCGCCTCCGCGACCGTTACGGACGCCACCCGCTCGGCCAAAACTTGCTCCTCGCACGGCGGCTCGTCGAATCGGGCGTCGGCTTCGTCACCGTCAACGGCTGGACGGGCACCGCACCGGGCGACAAACTCGGCGGCCCGCCCAGTTCGAGTTGGGATATGCACGGCAGCAATATGGGCATGGGCAACGCCTTCGGCACCGGCTCGTACGGTATGGGCTTCTGCCTGCCACGACTCGACGAAGCGCTCTCCGCGTTGCTGACGGATCTCAAGGATCGCGGCTTGTTGGAAAGCACGTTGGTCGTGGTGGCGGGCGAGTTCGGGCGAACGCCGAAGATCATTCCCGGCGAGAACCCCGGTCGCCAACACTGGCCGCACTGCTACCCCGCAATCCTCGCCGGTGGAGGCATTAAAGGCGGGATGGTCTACGGCGAATCCGACAAGATCGGCGCATACGTGAAAGATAAACCAGTCCGCCCACAAGACCTCAGCGCCACAATCTACCACGCGCTCGGCGTGCCGTACGAATCGCGCGTGACCAAGCAGGGGTTAACCAAACCGCTCAGCACCGGCACGCCGCTACTCGATATTTTCGGGTAGCAAGTGCGTCCTTCATTCTTCATTCTCTGGTAGCCGCAGGTCTTTAGCTTGCGCGGGGGATTCCACACTCAAAAACTAGTCGTGGCGAGTCTTCGAGACGCGACGCGATCCGCCACAACGGTCATTCCGGGCGCACGAACCGTCGTGTTTCAATGACTCATCACGACCCTCAGTCGTTGCCGGTGGAAAACGCAGACTAAAGACCTGCGGCTACCAGAATAAGAAAAGAATTGATACGTCGCGACAATCGCGCGTCGAAGTGGCGCTACGGCTTCTCGAACAGTTTCTTGTCGAGTTTGTCGGCCGGCTTGAATTCGATCACCTCCATCTCCAGGACCACCTTCCCGTCCCGCTTCCAGATCTGTTTGCGGGCGACTTGCACGCCGTCTAAGTCCTGATAGTCGTCGAAGGTCATCACCGTCAGTTCCCGCTTCTTGACCTTCGTCTTAACTTCCACTTCTTGACGGACCAGGCGGCTCGTCTCCTTGTCGTAGTACAGCCGCTCCGTCCCCCGATCGGTCCCCACTTCGATGACGGCCCGGCCATCGACCTTCGACTCCCCGAGAAGTTTCGCCTTCACTCCCGGCATGGTCGGGGTCAGCGGCACGAAGACGCCCCAATTCTGAACTTGCGACTGGACGGCGGCCCGTTGGCGGGCACCACTTTTTACGGTACCCTCCGACTTGCCGTCGTACACGGATGTCTGCCATCCCTTATCGCCGTTGACGATGTCGATGATGGTATTCTTCTTTTTTCCGTCTGCGGTATCGCTCTCGAATTCTACCTCGGAGCGGAATTTGTCGGGGAGTTCGACGAAGTGGCGGTGGGTGGCGATGCCCAGCGTCGGATCCTTGAACCGGGTCGTCTGAGTCCACGCCTTCGCGTCGGCGACTTTCTTCCCGCCGGCTGCCTCGACCACCTTCTCGAGTAGAGACTTCATCGCTCCTTCGTCGTCCGCCTCAACCTCGCCGGCCGACAGCAATAGGACGCTCAGCAATCCCACCAATTGAAAACGGGTCACGGGTCACCTCCTCTTGTCAACTCCGCCGCCGAACGACTCAGTTTAACAGCCGGGACCAGAAATCCGTCCGCAATTCTCACTTACGTCGAGTCTGACCGGCGACAATAACCCGATCGCGCGCCAGCCGACGATGGCGAGTACGGGAATGCTGAGTTGCACGGCGAGGCCGTCGCGGCTCGCGGGGTCGAGGCCTTGGAGCGTCAGTTGCAGTTCGGCGAAGTGCGAACTCAGGAACGTTACGACCCAGGCGGCACCGTACAGCAGGAACCAGGCGTTCGG
Organism: Limnoglobus sp.; assembly: GCA_043785305.1. GTDB lineage: Bacteria > Planctomycetota > Planctomycetia > Gemmatales > Gemmataceae > Limnoglobus. The sequence continues at coordinate 7,955 of JAYVXI010000151.1, forward strand.
GTTTCGTTTGCGTTCGGGTAGCCACAACAGGCCGGTGAGCGCGAGCAGGCCCCATTCGTAAATCATCGCGTGCGGCGAAGCCCAGAGTGTCAGGAACACGACGCCGCCGAACATTACGTGCAAGTCCTGTTTGCGTTTTCGCCAGAGTTGCACGAAGCCGCCGACGGCGATCAGCGAACAGACACCCGCCAGCGGCCAGTGCCACGATGTCGCGTGCGGCATTAGCAGACGCCAAAACGCGAGCGGGTTGTGCATCTTCCATTGCTCGAAGTTATCGAACTTCACATTCGACTTCAACGAAACGAGAAACCCCTGCCAGACCTCCGGCACGAGCGGGTAGCTGCCACCGATTAGCAACGCCCCCGTTGCGATTACACCAAGCAAACACGGCCACTTGCGTCGAATGTCGAGCACGCCCCACACGACCAGCCCGAGTAGCAGTTGCGGCTTGAAAAGCAGCAATCCCGCAACCATCCCCGCCGTGAACGACCGCCCGTTCGCGAGTAGCCGATACGTGCCCGCGAAGATCGCGAAACTGAGGATCGTGTTCTGCCCGTAACTGATCGCGCAGAACATCGGGTACAGCGAAAACACCCAGAAGAACGTCGTGTACGGCGAACGCGGATCTTCGGCAACCCAACGCACGCCGCACCACAACAACCCAATGTGAATCAGCGTCCAGATCAGCGTGCTATACACGAACGGCAGCGACGAAGTCGGCCAGTACAGCAGCGCGTAGAACGGCGGGTTGCGGTACGCCATCAGTGTCGTCCACTGGTCCGGCGGGAACAGCTTCGCCTGATACTCCTTCACGAAGTCGTGATCGTAGACTTTCTCCGGTTGGCCTTCGCGAATGAGGCGTGCGGCGGTGTACCACGCGAGGTGATCGGCGGCCGCGACTTCGCCTTTGAGGTTCGACGGGATAGCCGGGTTGCCGAGAATCAAACTGATGGCGTAACTGACCCACAAAATGATCGTGGCGAGTTTCGCGAACACGATCCGTTCGCGAAAGAAGTTAGCAATGCGTTCGGTTGTCATCGTGGCCTGTATGGAAGTTACCCAGGGAGAGCATCCACTCGAGGTGAGACGCTTCCCACCCAGTTTACGTGGGGCACGTTTTTAACGTGCCTCCCATTCATACCCTGTTTTGTACCACGCCCGGAAATGAAACGACCGGGGCGAATTCGCCCCGGTCGCACTTGCGCGGCTATTACCAGCGGAAAATCAACTCCATGCCACCGGTGTACAGGTTGTTCTTGCCTTCAAATGGGCCGTTCTTGTTGTTGTCGTAGCGAGCGAACGGACGCACGATGAGCCAGTCTTTTGGCGTCCAGTTCAGGCCGTACGTCGTTGCGAAGTAGGTACCTTTGGTACCGGTACGGATACCTTGCGAGTCTTCGAACAGTTCGACCCGCAGGTTGCTCGCGACTTTGTCGTTCACTTGGTACAGGAAGTAGTTGATGAAGCTGAACCAACTTGCGGCTCGGCCCGCCGCTGGCCCGTTCGGATCGGAACTGATGGCGTTGGAAGCCGTGCCATCGAGCACGTATGTGAACTTATCGGTAAACTTGTGGCTGATCTGCATGTTGTAGGCGTTGTAATGCTGGAAGGCTTCGTTAATGTTGTAGCCTTGACCCGTGAAGAACACGTTGAAGCCAATGCTCGTCTTCCCTTTGGCAGGTGCCCACTTGATCCCGCCGATGTAACTGGCCGTTGCAGCCGGATCGATGAACACATCTGCACCCGTCACGACTCCGTTATAAATCGTGAAATCGTCGCCAATCTGCGACGTGGCACGGACGCCCGTGTGCGTGAACGGGTTGTACTGGAAGCCGTACGAACGGCTGACGAACGGCGTACTCACCGCGTCGATCACTTCGTAACTGTGGCCCGTCGGTACGCGACCCACGGCAAACGTCGTGCCCTTCGCCCCGATGCCGGGTAGGAACACTTCGCCGTAACCGTAGGGAACATCGAAGCCGTATTGGCCGGTTTGGCCGCCGATGAGGCCACGGGCAACCGTGTACTTATAGTCGTAGCCAGGGAGAATCGTCGAAACCCGGAAGCCGTATTGGACTTCGTTCTTCGAGGTGTCGATGGCCTTGTTGAATTCCAGCCAGTTCTGGTTCATTTGGAAGAAGTTCGCACGGTCGTTGAACGTGATCGGACCATGGGATCGTTTCGCCGAACTACCGGTGTAGTTCATCTGCGTCCAACCGAACATCTTAATCCCGTTGTCCGAGAGCAGTTGGCCGAAGGGTGTGCCTTCGAGCAACTTCTCGGCGAGGTATTTCGTGGCCGGTGCGGGTGGCTCTTCGGCGGGGGCCGCTGGAGCTTCGGCTGCCGCTGCGGGAGCGGGGCTGACCACGACGGGTGGCAGCGTCGCGGGCATCGCCATCGGGGAAGGCATGACCTTCGGGATGGGCATTGGCTGCGGTGCAGCCTGTGCCGACACCTTGGCGGGCAAGATCGGGATCTCCGGCAGTGCCGGCGGTTGACCCGTTGCGAGCGCCGACCCAAGAAGCAAGGTCGTAAACATATCTGAACCTCGTCGATCCGTGACGGTGAAGAATGCCTGGGCGACGTATTGCCGCCCAGGCCGGCGCATCCTGCGGTCCGGCTAACACGCTTAATCGGACTGCAATGAGGAACGCATCTAACCGGATGTGATCGGATCGTGAGAAGAACAGGAAATGAGGGTCGCGCAAACGCTACAAACTACCACGCGAAACCGGATAAATTTGGCTGCTAACGATTCGAGCGAAAGACGCCCGCGGAAGTAGCAGTCCACGCGAGTAGAATCAATCTACTTTCGTTTCCCAGGTAACGGCGTTTGAGGGTTTTTACCCGAGTCGTCGGAGAAGTTTCCCGTACGGTTCTGGATCTGTTGCACGTCCCCGCCCGCTTTCTCGGCACCGCGTTTGAATGTGAGTGCTGCATAACTGGCGAGAATCATCGCGAGTATTGCCAGGCCGCCCAATGCGACTGGCTTCAACTTCTTCACGAACGCGACCGTGCGCTCCTCGGATCGCCGACGCTCCAATAGGCGGACAATCTCAACGTCGTTCATATCGAGCGCCGACACGACCGCCTCAAGTGTCGATTTCGCTTTCGGGGCGCGCGATGCGGTCGTATTGTCGACGGGTTCGTCGACGATGGGCTTCGTTCGTCGCGGTTTCGTCTCGATTTCCTTGAGCGCGAAGAACGCACCGCTATCTTTGGCGGCCACGCCCGATTCGAGCGCCTGCTCGCTGTGATAGATCTGCAATATCACCCAACAGACGGGGTAACTGTTCAACTGCTTCTTGTTCGTGCGCTGCAAGAGGGCCAACTGTTCGCCGACAGAAACGAACAGCTTTTGCTCGTGGGGCGTGCGTTCGGTCCGCGTTTTTTGAATGACGCCCGCTTGGCAGAGGGCATCGATCTCTTCGATGAGTCGCGGTGGCAACATACCCTATCTCCCCTCAAATCCCCATCTTGATCGACTTCGCCGCGTTTCGCACATTTTACACGGTTTGCTCGGCACTTTGTTTCAACTCGGCTGGCCCTATTGTCGATACAACCCTTAGCCAAGGACGATTGGGCGAACCCGGCCGGACCCCACCCTTCGGGGTAACCGGCGTGGTCAGACGCATGGGGGTGCGTTTGATGGGGTCGCCGTCATTCTTCGGAGGGGAAGCGATGTCTTGGGTCCGACGCAAACTGTTAATCCTGGTCGCGGTGGGGATTCCTGCCGCCACCGGTTGTGGCCTTCACCCGATGGCGTTCTTGCTGGTGCCAACACCACCATGGGTCGCCGAGCGGATGGAGGAGAAGTATCAGCACACGAACGATACGCGAACGCCGATTCTCGGGCCGATCCGCGATGGCTACCCGATGCCGTTGTGCGAAGATGCACCGAGCGATAAGGAAGTCTTGCGGGCGTTGCCGCGGATCGCCCGCGGCGTGCCGTACGTGTACGAAGAATTCCGCGGCGACGTGCAAATCGTCAAGAACCGCCTCGTGGACACGATCGATCCACCGCGTTTCTACCCGCTGGTCGGCATGGCGCAACTGCACCACTGTCACTGGGAAAACGTGATCTATTACACCGAAACGGTGCAATCGAGCTACCCGTTCCCCACGTACGTCAAGAAGCGACGCACGCAGGTCATCTACATCGACAAGGATCACCTTCACTTGTACGTCGGGGCCAACCCCGACATGCAAAAGAAGATCCTGAACGAAATGACGAAGTACTAAGCAATTGCCCCCTCGTCGTCGAAGGGGCGACCCACGCGACCCGGCCTCCGAAAGAGAGCCGGGTTCGTCTGTTTTCGCGTAACCGTTGACGTGATTGGTTTTGTAGGTCGGGCCGGATGCTTTGGGAGGCCCGACAGTGCGAGCACGCGGTACGTAAAAACCATAATGGATGTTGTCGTTGGTGTTCGTCGGGCCTCATCGCAAAGCCTCTTCGGCCGCGACCTACGGCGTCTGAAACGTTGAAAATGCAGCCGTTCGACAGCAAAACGAAGAACCCGTGAACGGTTCTGTTTCCACGGCTTCGATTCTGACGCGATCACTTTTTGGCCAACGCGGCTTTCATCTTATCCAACCCCGTTTTCGCCACGGTTAGGCCGTCTTGCTTCCAGTATTCGCGGTTGAAGAGTTCGAGCGAGAGGTAGCCGTGATAGCCGATGTCGCGGAGCGTTTGGAAGATGTCGCCGAGCGGGGCGACGCCATCGCCGGGGTAGACGCGGTCGGCATCGCTGATGGTGCCGCGATCTTTCTTCGGGTAATCGTTGACGTGGAAGATGCCGATGGCCGCGCCGCCGATGAGCTTCAACCCCGCGAAGTCCGAGCCGCCTTTATAGAGGTGGTACACATCGGGCAAAATGCACCCGCCGAGTTTGCCGCATTCGGAGGCAATCAGGAACGCTTCGCCGAGGCGTTTGAGCGTCTTCGAGAACCCCCAGATTTCGACTTGTGGCGTCACACCCATCGAGAGTCCGAGTTCCAAAAGCGTGCGGTAACGATCGGCCGCGAGGACGTAATCGAAGACTGGCTGACTCGCCTTCGGGTCGTCGCGACTGCTGGTGCCGCCGGTCGCGCCGATCGGCGGCGCAGCGATCTTCGTCCCGCCGATCTGCCGAACCCAGTCCATGTCGCGCTTTGCCGTTTCGAGGCCCTTTTTGCGTCGGCTTTCATCGTCGACGATCCATTCGGCAAACCCGATCGAACTGGGAACGACCAGCCCCGCATCGGCGATTCGCGTGCCGAGATCTTTCAGCGAGCCGCCCTCTTTCACGTAGGTATCGAGTTCGGAAATCCACGGTTCGATCGCCTGATAACCGGCCTTGGATGCGATATTGATGAGCGAAACGATCGGCCGCGATTTGCCGTTATCGCGTACGGTGCTGGTATTTAAGCAAAATCGGAACGGCTCGACGGGTTTGGCTTCGTCGGCGCGAGCGACCGTCCAACCCGTTGCGGCCAGGATTCCACCCGCCCCAGCCAGAACGGTACGCCGGTCGATGATCGTCGCCATGGATTGCCCTCGTGAATTTCATTGCGGATCGATGTCGCGTCCGATAGCCTGAGAGAAGTTTCTGTCGTCGACACTATCGGTGCTAAGTATATTCTATGGCGGTCTCTTCTCTCGACCCACTGAGTAAAGACGTTACCAGTACCGACGCCATCTTGGCGGATGTGTTCGGCCAGCCCGATTTCGCCTCGCGGTTGTTCGAGGAAAACGGCGATGCGCTGTTCCTGATCGAACCCGAGTCGGATTGCATACTCCTCGTCAACAAAACGGGGCTGCGTCTGACCGGGTTTCCCCGCCACGAACTCAACGGCTGTCAGGCGTCGGATCTGTTTCGGTTCGACGAAGCGAAAACCAACTCCGATCCACTCCGCGAAGCCACCGAGAAGACGACGCTGTTCCACGGACAGGGCGGTTTCCTGCTGCGCGTTCGGCAGTCGCCGGGCTGGCTGCCGGTCACGATCACCGTGACGCGATTGCACGCGAAGCCGACAACCTATGCCCTTTACACGGTGCGCGACGATACCGACCGCCGCGATGCGTTGGGCCGTGCGCAACTCGCCGAGACGGAAGTACGAAAAAGCGAGGCGCGGTTCCGCGCAATGGTGGAGAAATCTGGCGACGGCATTCTCGTCGCCGATGCGCGGGGGAAGGTGCAGTACGCCAGCCCGACTCTGACGCGGATTCTCGGCCACCTGCCCGCCGTACTCGAAGGCCGTAGCCTGTTCGATTCGATTCATGCCGACGATCGTGCCGAAGCGCGTAAGAAACTCTTGCAGTCGATCTCGCGGCCGGGGCAAGACGTCGTATGGCGCGTGCGGATGGCGCACGCCAGTGGCAGTTGGCGCAACATCGAAATGACCGCCGTCAGTCGACTCGATAATCCCGACGTCAATGGCGTCGTGTTCAACTACCGCGACGTGACCGACCGCACTCGCACCGAACGCGAATTCCGCGAACAGCACGCGCTACTTCGCGCCCTGTTCGATTCGATCCCCGATGTGATCTTGTACAAGAATCGCGAGTTGCTTTTCACCGGTGGGAACGCGGCATTCGAGGACTTTGCGGCGATGCCGATGAGTGCGATGATCGGGAAAAGCTGCGTAGAGCTATTCCCATACGAGTGGGCCGCCCAGTGTCGGGTCGCCGAAACGAGTGCCTTAAAAACCGGTAAGCCCGGTCGATTGGAAGTGTGGGTTCACCACCCGTCAGGCCGCGACGTCCTCGTCGATTGGCAGTTTTCCCCGATCCGCGAAGACTCCGGCGAAATCATCGGTCTCGTTGCGATCGGTCGCGATGGCTCATCGCGCAAGCGGCTCGAAGATCAACTGCGACAATCCCAAAAGATGGAGGCCGTCGGCCAACTCGCGGGCGGCGTCGCGCACGACTTCAACAATTTGCTGACGGTCGTGCTCGGGAACATCGAGTTAGCCCGCGAAGAACTACGCGGCCAGCCGCAAGATGAACTGCTGAAGAGCACCGAACGGGCCGCCCGACGCGCTGCCGAGTTGACCTCGCAACTGTTGGGCTTCGCGCGCCGTACGCCGTTGCAACTGCAACCGACCGACCTCGGCAGCGTACTGCGCGAGACGGTTCAACTGTTATGCCGAACGATCGACCCGCGGATCGTGATGGAAGTTCATACGCGGCCGGAACTCTGGGCGGTACTGGCGGACCCTGGGCAGATCAATCAAATCGTGATGAACCTTTGCCTAAATGCCCGCGATGCGATGCCACAAGGAGGCCGGTTGGAGTTGTCGACGGGGCACGTGACATTCACCCCCGCAACGGTGGTAGCCAATCCGTCGGCCCGCCCTGGCGACTACGTGCGGTTGACGGTGCGCGACTTTGGCTCGGGCATGAGCGACGAAGTGCAGTCGCGGATTTTCGAACCGTTCTACACGACGAAAGAGATCGGCCAAGGCACCGGGTTGGGCCTCGCCGTCGTCTTCGGAATTATCGAAGCACATGGTGGCTGGGTTCAGTGCGAGAGCGAGCTAGGCTTCGGCACCCGCTTCGATGCGTACATCCCCCGACATTACGGGAAGGCCGTACTCCACGGCACGCCCGCCGCAATCCAGTCACCGTTTGGTAATGGCGAACGCATCCTCATCGCCGACGACGAACCGATGATCCGCAAACTCGCCAGCACCATCCTCACACAGCTCAAATACGAAGTCGTACTCGCCGAAGATGGCGCGATAGCGGTCGCTGAATTCGAGAAGAACGGCGGGCGTTTCGATCTGGTCATCCTCGATCTCTCGATGCCGAATCTATCGGGGAAAGATGCGTATTCGCGCATCCGCAAGTTGAACGCAAAAGTGCCCGTGATCCTCGCGAGTGGCTACTCAGCCGACCGCGACAGCCTGCAAACCGAAGGCATCACCTTTCTCGACAAGCCCTACACCCCCGGCTCGCTCGCCCGCACCGTCCGCACCGTCCTGGACCGGTGAGGATGTGGGGCACGTTTTTTACGTGCCATTGTAGAAAATGGCACGTAAAAAACGTGCCCCAC
>JAYVXI010000152.1:0-5218 GCA_043785305.1 Limnoglobus sp.
TACCTCTACGCCGTGAACCCTGGAAGCAACACGATCACGGTATTCCAGCTCGGTCGCCGGGGCGCGCGGGCGGTGCAGGTGGTGAACAGCGGCGGCACGCGACCGATCAGCTTGACTGTCCACGAAGACCTTCTCTACGTTCTCAACGCCGGCGGCGGGACCGCAGGCGGGGCCGACTCTATCGCCGGATTCGAGATCGGGGACCACGGCCAACTCAGCGCGTTGCGGAACTCCGTCGCGCTGCTCAGTGCGGCGAACACTGGCCCTGCACAGATCGGGTTCAACTCGGACGGGGACGTTCTGATCGTGACCGAGAAGGGGACCAACACGATCGACCTGTTCGCGGTCAATAAGAACGGCCTGCCGGCGGGGCGGAAGTCCGTCGCGTCGAACGGGAAAACCCCGTTCGGGTTCGCATTCACCCGCGACGACCTGCTGATCGTGTCCGAAGCGTTCGGCGGGGCCGCGAACGCCAGCGCTGTGTCGTCGTACGATCTCGACGCGGACGCCGGGTTGCTGAAGGTGATAAGTCCCTCTGTGCCGACCACCAAAACCGCCGCGTGCTGGATCGCGATCACTAGTAACGGCGAGAACGCTTACACCACCAACACTGGCAGCGGCACGGTGACCGGGTACAAAATCGATGGGAGCGGGAAGCTCGCCCGCCTCGACGCCAACGGCATCACCGCCAAGACCGGGGCCGCACCCACCGACGTGGTCAACCTCGGCAACCGGGGGTTGTTCGTACTCAACAGCGGGGACGGCACCGTGGGTTCCTACGCCATCGGCCAGGGCGGAGCGCTGACCGCGAGCCAGACCGTCGGCGGGCTACCGACCCGAGCGACCGGGCTGGTCGTCCGGTGATCCTTCGGGCGATCGCGCGGGTCGCCAGGTGCGACCCGCGCGTTCACTCGCCCCGAACGTGCTCCAGGAGAGTTCCCCACGAGTCGCTTTCCGATGGCTTGGTCGGTTGCGTCGGCTGCGGTTGCCATGGGAGCGGTTCGGCGAGGTGTTTAAGGCCGCCCAACCGCTACTTGTCCTTCTTCTCCCGCTTGCCCTCGATGTCGAACTCCTGCTTATTGCCCCCGAATTCCGACGCGGCTTTCCCCTTGAACTTGTCGCCGGTGATCGTGAGCTTGTAGTCGATGGCGATCTTGTTCTCCATAAACACCCGCTCGGCGGAGAAGGTCAGATCTCCGTCCTTCAGTTTCACGTCCTTCAGTTTCACGTCCTTCTGATCCGGCCAGCTCATCGTCCCGGCGAGCTTGTCCCCGTCCTTCGCGATCGTCAGTTCGGCCGTCCGTTTCTGGCCGCCGATCTCGTACTCGCACTTCCACGTCCCGACCGGATCCGCCTTGTCGTCCGCCGCGCCCACAAGCCCGCAGAACCCGAGCATCAACGCTGCCGAGAGAATCGCTTTCATGTTTGCCTCCAAGAAGTTGCGTGCAGGGAGCCGTCCAACGCGGACCGCCTCCAACCGCTGACAGCGATTCTAGAGATACCGCGTCCACCGGTCAGATGGTGCGGCGTGGTGTCGCGCGAAACAAGAATACTCCCTTCGAGGATCGGGCGGCCTTCGGGTGCCTCCTCGATCGAAAGCGTTAGCCCGCAGAATCCAACCGTCAGTGAATGCTTGGCGAGTTCGAACGAGGTGATTGCCTGCCCGAGCAATACCCCGGTGAGTCCGTCCCCATCATCGGTGATCCAGGGGCGCGGCCGCTCGTTCGTGTCCCAAAATCCGTCCTGAACGATTCGGCCGCCGCCCAAATTGCGGGCGAAGATGCGTGCATTCACTGGGTAGTCTTCGGAACGAAGCGCGTGGGCTACTTACGTGGAGCACGCGGCTCGCGTGCAGGGCAGTCAGACCACACGCGAGCCGCGTGCGCTACTTATCGCTGCGCAAAGCCTCCGCAATTGTGACTTACGTCGATTCGATCGCTTCAACGGGTGGCAGTGGGTTCGGTTCGCGGGGCATCGTGCAGATTCGTTTGAGCCACGCTTCGACCGATTCTTTGGAAAGGACGGCTTCCACGGTGATGCCCGAACGCAATGCAGGGTGGACGGGCGCGAAGAAGTCCATTTGCCACGTTCGTAGCATTTCGGGCTGGCCCAGAAGCACGATCCGCATCCCGTCGATCTCGACGATGTCCGCCGGATGCAGTTCGCCCCAGACCCACCACGGCTGATACGGTGCGGCCGCCTCCCACGTTTCGAGCGCACGATCCGGTTGCAACGCAGGCCACTGATAGAACTGCCAGATGCCAGTATCGTAGATGCCCGTCTCGCCGACCACGCCCGCCGCATCCCACTCTTCCTGCGTAATGCTCGGGATCATCCGTTCGCTTTTGGCGATGCTCGCAAGTAGTGGACTCGGCTTCGGCCCGTCCCAGTTTACGGCCGTTGGGTGGTTCAAAAGCGCGTCTTGCAACAGCGTAAACAACTGGCAGTTATTGCGGACCGCATGCATCCGAACGCGGAAGCCGAGGTTGCGCACGAGGTCGATCACGACGAGTTCTTCGCCATCGACGCACTGAAGCACTTCGCCCAGGTAAAAGGCGTACCGGTTGAACTCGCGCGCACTCACGACGGCCTGCACCAGGGCGGGTTGATTGCGGGCGAATCGCCGTAGTCGCGCGTCCCGGCACAGCATCGCCATCGCTGCCCGCGACAGGAACGAAATGGCCAGGTATTCGCGAATGAGCTGCGCCGCTTCGGTCGATTTCGCAGCGGCGGCTTCCCATTCGTCTTCGGGGATCATCTCCAGGTGCGGCGTGCCGATATGCTCTTTTAACTGGTCGTGGAGCAGTTTCGCACCGGTAAACACCGACGGCAGCCGTTCCAGAATCGCAGGCAGTGCCACGTCGGCGTTCGTACCCGCTTCGACGCCCATCCCGCACGTGTTCGCCACGCACGAGAACTCCCACGTCGGCAAGTCCGGCACCAGTTGTTCGGCGAGTTCCTCGTAAATCTCCTCGCGTTCGGCAGGCGTACCATCGCGGTAGATCGTTTCGATCTGCGAATACGCCTCGCGGAACCGTTCGCGCACCTCTTCGGCATCGTTGGTGGCCGTGCGCTGGCGAAGCAGGGATACGAACCAGATAGCCAGATCGTGCGGATTCAAAGGTTGGGCCACAGGTCACCGGAGTCGAGTGAGAAACGAATTGGGTTATCGTTACCCCGTAATGTCCGCTCGGGTCAAGGCGAACGCAAAAGGGGTATTTTGCAAAACAGTAATCATTCGAGCAAATTTGTCTTGACGAACACTATGTATTAGCTGAGACTAATAGCCGAGTTAGTTTAACCTACTTTCATGGAGTTAGCTATGCAAAATCGACGTCGAACGGCGTTTACGCTCATCGAACTGCTCGTTGTGATCGCGATTATCGCGATCCTCATCGGACTGTTGTTGCCTGCCGTGCAGAAGGTTCGCGAGTCGGCATCGCGGCTGAAGTGCTTGAACAACCTGAAGCAGATCGGCCTTGGCTTGCACAACTACGAAGGCATCAACCGGCAGTTTCCGCCTGCGTACGTCACTGCGAACACGCGGTTCGATGGTTCCGCGTTCGGCGTCAGTTATGGCGATCAGTACCGCAACGGCATGCCCGGTTGGGCGTGGGGCGTGTTCCTGTTGCCGTTCCTCGAGCAAGAGAATCTCTTCCGCCAATTCGACGTGAATCAACCGTGTTGGTCGCCCGCTTTTGCGGTGTCCGTGAAAACGAAAGTGAGCCTGTTTCTCTGTCCGTCGGCCACTGGTGGCAGCGATGGTTTCGACGTGCAAAGCGAAGGGGTCGACCGTCGCCACGGTGTGCCGATGACTCGTTCCGATGGCAGCATGATTGCCTTCGCGCATTCGCATTACGTCACGAATGCGGGCATTACGCAGCCGTGGGGGCGCACCACCGCCTACTGCTACGACTACGACATTCCCGAGCCGATCCCGGAGAACGGCAACCAGCTCGCGCGCACCGATGGCGTGTTCTACCGCAACTCGAAAACCAGCGTGGCGGCTGTTTCCGATGGCCTATCAAACACCATATTCATCGGCGAACATAGCTCGATTTTGAGCAATAAAACCTGGGTCGGCGTCGTCCCTGGTGCCGTCACGCCGCCGCGGCTCGATTTGCGACCGTGGCCTTCGGAGAACAATGGCGCGGGCTGTCTGGTCGGCGTGCATAGCGGGCCGGACACGCACGATCATCCGCAAGTGATCATCCACGCGCCGAACGATCCGTTCGGCCACACCGACCAAATGTGGGGCGAGCACGGCACCGGTTGCAACGTGCTCATGGGCGATGGTTCTGTGCGGTTTATCACCACGTTCATTCGTCCGCTGACCTTCGTGGCGCTCTCGACGCGCGATAGCGGGGAGGTGTTCAGTGTCGAGTGAAAATGAAGGAACGAGCCGCGAAAACTATGCGAAATATGCACTCGTCGGCATCGTGGCACTGGTGGCGATCCTCGTCGTTATCCACTACTGGAGTCGCCCGCCGCAGATGGGAACGAGCGAGGAAGTCTTCCACACCGTCGATGCCCTATACACGGCGGTGCGCAACCGCGACGAGAAGCGGATCGGCGAGTGCGAAGTTCGTTTGAAGGGCTATCGCGAGGCGGGCAAACTCCCGGAGAGCGCCGCCAATGCGCTCGATGCCATCGTGCGCAAAGCCCGTTCCGGGGCATGGGAAACCGCCGTCGCCAGACTCTACGAGTTCATGCTCGCCCAACGCCGCGAAGGCGTTATCGAACCCGAACATAAGCCGAAACCGACGAAAAAGAAGTCGCCACAATCGACGTAAGTCACAATTGCGGACGCTCCAAAACTGGTTTTTGGTGTGTTTTTTCGTCTCAAGAGGCCACTTTTCGATCGCAAATCGCCGATCGGTTCCGAGGGTTTTTTCGGTATCCTGCATTCCTGTCGTGGCTTACGTCGAGGCTCTCGATTTCACATCAGCCGAAACTACCGGTTATTTCGCGACCGAATGCGACCGAAAATCGACTGAATGCGCCTTTTCTATGTCATTTGGCGCACGATGCAAAAATCGACTTACGTCGGATCGCCTGCGATTTTTTGACTATGCGCTTTCGTGTGGGTGATGCCAAATCGGGATGAATTCGCAGCGATAAGTAGCGCACGCGGCTCGCGTGTGGTCTGACTGCCCTGCACGCGAGCCGCGTGCTCCACGTAAGTAGCCCACGCGCTTCGCTCCGAAGACTACGCGGC
>JAYVXI010000153.1:0-5205 GCA_043785305.1 Limnoglobus sp.
AGGTCGATCGGCACGTAGCTCCAATCTCATTTTGGGCTCGGACCAAGCACGGCAAACGCCGTGCCGAACGCGATAGGGATGAACCCGGTGGCTCGTTTGTGGGAGTCTATCACCGAGATGAACCCGGTGGCTCGTTTGCTCGTTATCGCACATCGGTAGTTGCACGCGGTTCGGTTCGCGTCTACACTGTCTCCCACGGTGGCGTGAATCGCCACTGGGCCTGCCTGTGTCGATTCCGTTTCATCGAAAGGAATTTCCTATGTCATCGCGTCTCTCACGTCGGCGGTTCGTGCAACTCACGAGCGCCGGTAGCCTCGGGTATCTCTTTACCGGTCCCGCGTTCTCGGTGTCCAAAGCCTACGGTGCGAACGAGAAGCTGCGCGTTGCCGGTATCGGCGTCGGCGGCAAAGGTTCGAGCGACATCGACCAAGCCGGCGAACTCATGGAAGTCGTCGGCCTGTGCGACGTCGACAAGGATTACCTCGGTGCAAAGCTCAAAAAGTGGCCGAACGCCAAGGGTGTGTCGGACTTCCGCAAGCTGTTCGACGATGCCGAACTGATGAAGACCGTCGATGCCTTCACGATCAGCACGCCCGACCACATGCACGCGCTGCCGGCCGCGATGGCGATGCGTGCCAAGAAGCACGTCTACGTGCAGAAGCCACTCGCCCGCACCGTGTTCGAGAACGACTTGCTCCGCAAAGTCGCGAAAGAAAACGGCGTTTGCACCCAGATGGGTAACCAGGGCACAACCGAAAACGGCCTGCGCCGTGCGGTGGAAATTATCCAAGCGGGGACGATCGGCGATGTGACCGAAGTTCACGTCTGGACGAACCGCCCCGTGTGGCCGCAAGCCCCCGGCGTGACGAAGCGCTACGACGAAGTCGCCGTACCGGAATACCTCGACTGGCAATCGTACCTCGGGCCAGCACCGGAACGCCCCTATGCACACGGGCCGAGCAAGGGCAAACGCGGTTGCTACCACGACTTCAACTGGCGCGGCTGGTGGGACTTCGGCACCGGCGCGATCGGCGACATGGCCTGCCACACCGCGAACATGGCGTTCATGGCGCTCAAGCTGCAAATGCCGGTCAAAGTCTCCGCGACCGCGACCGATGTCAACGGCGAAACCTGCCCGAGTTCGGCGCACGTGACCTTCCAGTTCCCCGCACGCGGCGACCTGCCACCCGTCACCGTTCACTGGTACGAAGGCAAGGGCAAAGACGGTAAGAAGCTCGTGCCTCCGCAAGATTTGATCGACAAGGTACTCGCCATCGACCCCGATCCGAAGCGGAACAAGAGCTTGGTCAACAGCGGTAGCATCGTCATCGGCTCGAAGGGTTTCGCCTACTCGCCGAACGATTACGGTGCGGAAGTGTACTTCGGGCCAACGGCCGCCTTCGAGGGCATGAACACGAAGAAGCCCGAGAAGCTGGCGATCAACGGCAAGTTCGACCAAGGTCAGAAGAACGAATGGGTCGACGCGATCAAGGCCGGCAAGCCCGAAATCGCACTGTCGAACTTCGACTACGCGAGCTACCTCGCCGGTGCGTTCGTACTCGGTAACGTGGCCATCCGCACGGGACAGGGCTTCGAGTTCGACCCGGTCACGCTCGAGTGCAAGGGCAGCAAAGATGCCGCCCAGTTCATCAAGTACGAGTACCGCAAGGGCTGGAACATGCTGGAAAAATCGTAAGCATTCGCGATGATTCGCCACGCGGCGGGTTCACACCTGCCGCGTGCATTTTCTCCCTCCCACACATATCGGAACCCATTCCATGGCTCGCACACTCTCCCGGCGTCGCTTCGGCCAACTCTCGACAGCGGGTGGCCTCGGGTATTTGTTCACCGGCCCGGCATCTTCGGTATCGAAGGTTTACGGTGCGAACGAGAAACTCCGCGTCGCAGGCATCGGCATCGGCGGCAAAGGCTCGAGCGATATCGATCAGGCCAGCAAACTGATGGAAGTCGTCGCGCTCTGCGATATCGACGACAACGCGGTGGCCGCGAAGAAGAAACTCTGGGCCGACGCTAAGACGTTCTCCGACTATCGCAAGATGTACGACGATGCCGAACTGATGCGCACGATCGACGCCGTGACGGTCAGCACGGCGGACCACCACCACGCACTGGCGGCCGCATTCGCCATCCGAAACAAGAAGCACGTTTACTGCCAGAAGCCGCTGACGCATAGCGTGTTCGAGGCGCACTTGCTCAAGAAACTCGCGAAGGAACACGGCGTCTGTACGCAGATGGGCAACCAAGGCACCGCACTGCCTGGCCTGCGCCGCGCCGTCGAACTCGTGCAATCGGGCATCCTCGGCACCGTCAAAGAATGTCACGTCTGGACGGATCGGCCCCGCGAATATTGGAAGCAATCGCCCGTGCTCACGAAGCGCCCCGAAGGCACGTTCCCCGTGCCGAAGAACATCCACTGGGACACGTTCCTCGGGCCAGCACCGGAACGCCCTTACGCACCCGGTTACACGCCGAGCGTCTGGCGCGGCTGGTGGGACTTCGGCACCGGCGCAATCGGCGACATGGCGTGCCATACCGCGAACATGGCGTTCATGGCGCTCAAACTCGGCAGCCCGAACCGCGTGAAAGCCGAGAGCGGCGAGGTCAACCCCGAGACCGCACCCGCGTGGGCGCACGTGATGCTCGACTTCCCCGCACGCGGCGAACTCGCACCCGTCACGCTGCACTGGTACGAAGGCAAGAACGGCGAGAAGAAGATGCTCCCACCCGAAGAGCTACTCGCGAAGGCCGTGCCTGCGGGCATGAAACTCGTCGGCAGCGGTTCGATTCTCGTCGGCGACAAGGCGATACTTTACAGCCCGAGCGACTACGGCGGCAGTTGCATCATCACGCCGAAGCCCGACGAAGCGAACCTAACGAAGCCCGAGAAACTGGCCGCATACAACGGCAACAACGACCAGAACCAGAAGAACGAATGGGTCGCCGCAATCAAAGCCGGCAAGCCATCGATCGCGCTGTCGAACTTCGATTACTCCGCCATGCTGGCCGCTGCGTTCCTCCTCGGCAACGTCGCGATCCGCACCGGCAAGCCGTTCGATTTCGACGGCGAGAAGCTGACGGCGAGCATCCCCGAAGCCGCGCAGTACATCAAACGCGAGTACCGCAAGGGCTGGGATATGCTGGAGACGATGTAAGTTTCGCAGGACCGATACAAGGAATGCAAGCATGATTCACGTGATCGCAACGATCGAGATCAAACCCGGTACGCGGGCTGCGTTCCTCGAAGCGTTCCATTCGCTCACGCCACTCGTACGCGCCGAGGCCGGTTGCATCGAGTACGGCGTGGCAATGGACGTCGGTTCGGGGTTGGCCGTCCAGCCGCCACTTCGCGAAAACACGTTGACCGTCGTCGAGAAATGGGAAGACCTACCCGCACTAAAATTGCACCTGCAAGCCCCGCACATGAACGACTATCGCGTCACCGTGAAAGACTTCGTCGCCTCCGTACAACTGCAAGTATTACAGCCGGTGTGAGTATGCTCAGAGTTGCGTCCCCGCACTTTGGGTAAACTCCCTTTCTCGTCGGCGCAATACAATCCGCGCATGAATGAAGTGACGCGACTGTTGGACCGACTCCAGCAGGGTGACCGCCATGCGGCCGCCCAACTGTTGCCGCTGGTTTACGACGAGTTGCGGAAACTGGCAGCGGTGCGGATGCAGCAGGAATCGCCGGACCATTTATTGCAACCGACTGCACTGGTTCACGAAGCGTATCTCCGACTGATCGGCGATCAAAAGTTCGATGGGCGCGGGCACTTCTTTGCCGCTGCGGCGGAGGCGATGCGGCGGGTGTTGGTGGATCACTGTCGCGGCACGTCACGTCAGAAGCGTGGCGGCGATCGACGACGAATCGAGTTGACAGACATCCCCAGCCGAACCGATACCGATCCGGACTTGATGCTATCGCTGGATGAAGCCCTTCACCGACTTGCCAGCGAAGACCCGGTGGCGGCGGAGGTCGCCAAATTGCACCTGTTCGCCGGTCTGTCGATTGACGACACGGCGACCGCTCTCGGTGTATCTCGGGCGACTGCGTACCGCAACTGGACTTACGCCCGCGCCTGGCTGCAAGAGGCACTGGGCGAAAATCCGTGAGACGGATTCGAAGTGCATGTCGCATTGGAAGCTGAACCCCCGAGGACTTGCCATGCCTGCCGACCCTGTCGTTGTGAAATCGCTGTTCCTGGAACTCGCCGCGATCGACGATTTGACCCCTCGCGCCGCCCGACTGGTCGAGCGTTGCGGAGCCGATAGCGAACTCTTGGCCCGAGTGAATGCCCTGCTCACGGCACACGACCGGGCAGCGGAGGTCGGCAGAACTGCCACGTCTTCTAACGAATCCGTCACTTCGAGCATCGAACCGCCACTCGGTGAAGAACGAATCGGAACGATTCTCGCTGGTAAGTACAAGCTGATCGAAGCGATCGGCGAAGGTGGCATGGGCAGTGTGTACATGGCGATGCAGACGGAGCCGGTGAAGCGGCGCGTGGCGGTGAAGGTGATCAAAGCCGGGATGGACTCGAAGGCCGTGTTGTCGCGATTTGAAGCGGAGCGGCAGGCGCTCGCGATGATGGATCACCCGAACATCGCCAAAGTGCTGGACGCGGGATTGCACGACAACCGGCCGTTTTTCGTGATGGAGTTGGTGAAGGGCGTGCCGATCACGGAGTATTGCGACGAGCACAAACTGACGCCGCGACAGCGGCTGGAGCTGTTTGTGCCGGTGTGCAATGCGATTCAGCACGCTCACCAAAAGGGCGTGATCCACCGCGACATCAAGCCCTCGAACGTGCTGGTTGCGCTGTACGACGATAAGCCGGTGCCGAAGGTGATCGACTTCGGCGTAGCGAAGGCAACGGGCGCGTCGCTCACCGATCATTCGCTCGTCACGGGGCACGGCGCGATCGTCGGCACGCCGGAGTACATGTCGCCGGAGCAGGCCAATTTCAACAACCTCGACATCGACACCCGCAGCGACGTCTATTCGCTCGGCGTGTTGCTATACGAACTGCTGACGGGTTCGACGCCGGTGGACCGCAAGTCGCTCGGCAAAGCGGCGCTGATGGAAATCCTCCGCATCGTCCGCGAAGTCGAAGCGCCGAAGCCGAGTGCGAAGCTCAGCACCGCCGATACCCTGCCGAGCGTGGCCGCAAACCGGGGCACCGA
>JAYVXI010000154.1:0-83022 GCA_043785305.1 Limnoglobus sp.
CAACTTGGTGATGCCGAGTACCTTGGCCATCTCCTCGGCGGTTTGGCCGCGTGCCCCGGCGTACGTCATCGCGAGTGCCGACGAGATGCTGTACGGCGAAAAGAAGATGTTGCCCTTCTCCGTCTCTGCAAGTTTCTTGTACAGGTCGAGCGCAAACTGATTGTTGCCCTCGACGAGCGCCGCCAAATCCTCCGGTGGCACTTCGGGCGGTGGCGGCCCAAGATCAATCCCCGGTTCGACCGCACGCTGACAGCCAATCGTCAGCCCCAGGCCAACGAGCATCGCGACGGCAACAAAGGTGGTCAAATAGCGTTTCACGATGAGCCTCCCCGACGTGCAATTTGCAATCGCTATCAGTGTAACAACCCGAACGAACGTCCGTGAACGAGAATCAGAAAAAGCTCGTTAAATAATGCTAAATCGCCTGCCGTGTCGCGATTCCTGCGATACACTGCCAACGCAATCATGCCGGTGACAGTCGCGAATTTGCGAAGAGGTGTTACGATGCTGTCCGTCGCGTTCAAAGAGTGGGCTGTCATTTGTCGGGCGTTGGCCGTCGGGCGGCAGACGATCATTTTGCGGAAGGGCGGCATCGCAGAATCGGGTGGCATTTTCCGACCGGAACACGACCGTTTCTGGTTGTACCCAACGTTCGTCCATCAGCAAGAAGGTGGCACGAAACCCGAAGCCATTCCTTTCATTCAAGCCGCAAACGCCAACCGACCTGCTCCCGACCGCATCCGCTTCCAGGAGTTCGTCGAGGTCGGCGACGTGCGATTGATCGACGACCTCGCGGTGGCGTTATCGCTCGATGCATTCCATATTTGGACTCCGGAAACCGTCAAAATGCGCTTCCACTACCGCACGCCAGGGCTGTACGTGTTATCCGTGCGAGTGTTTCGCGTGCCCGTGCCGTTCGACGCCATCGAGCAACCCGCCTACGAAGGATGCAAAACCTGGGTCCACCTCGAGCCGGGCCACTCGACCGATGGAGCCACTCCCGTATTGAGCGATGCCGAATACGCGGTGATTCGTCCGGCAATTTAGCGAGCAGACTCGCCGAAATGGGGCTGTCCATTCGGCGGGGTGTTCCTAAACTAGACGCTTTCGCAAAATAAATCACGGTGAGGGGTTTACGATGGCCGAGCGACTGTCTTTTTCCACCCGCAACGACCGCGCACGCGATAATCACGCGATTTCCCGCGCCGTCAACGGTGGCCTGAAGCGCAAAGAGCGCGTGAATCGCGACAAGCGGATGACCGAACTGGTCAAGGCGGCCAAGCAGCTTCCTTACATTCCTTCGATTATGAGCTGGTTGAGCACGAAGCTCGGCAAGCCTTCGACGCTGATTTCGCAAGCCGAAGTCGATAACCTCGTCAAGTAACGATCTCGTCCGTGCGATCTTCCGCAGTATCGACGGGTTGCCGTTCCCTCGCGTGAAGTTCGCAATACCGAACGGAACGCGGAAAGATCGGCAGTTTGCCGAAGACGCGGAACCAATCGCGGTCTTCGACGATCGCGGGCCGGTCACACAAGCTACACCGTAACGCGGTGCCGTCATCGCCGACGATGTTCGATTCGCAGCGATTTTTGGCGTGGGCCAGGATCGCGTCCTCGGTGTAACCGCGCCGCGACAATTCCGCTTCGATAATCCGAATCGCATCGGGTTCCATATCTTCGCGGAATACCGTCGCACGATCGAGCAATTCCTCGGTATCCGATTCTTGCGTGCGTTCGACGATCGTTTTTCGTTCGACGTTCATATCTTCACATTCTGCCGAAATTGATGGGAAAAGAATCGGTGCTGGGAACTCCGAAACCGAATACCGCGTCCTAGTGTTCAATTCTTACACGATGGTCTCGCAGGTTGGCTTCGCCAGAAAACGGTGGACTCAGTCGCGGCACGCCGATTAGAATATGGTAATTGTGGCGGAACGATCGACGGATCGTTCTCGCCCTCATATCCCCAGGGGGTCTCCGGATGAAACGCGCCTTCTCCAGACTATTCGCTACCGGGCTGATGATCGCCCTGACATCGACCGTGCAAGCGGCCGAGTTGACGCCCGCCACACCGGCACCGCAATCGGACATCATCAACAAGTTAATCGCCGAAGGTTGGCAGAAAGCGGGCATCAAAAAGCCCGCCGACAAAGCGACCGATTTCGAGTTCCTGCGCCGCTCGTTCATCGACCTCATCGGGCGAATCCCCACGACCGAAGAAGTCGTCGACTTCGAGCAAGATCGCGCAGCGGGCAAGCGTGCTCGCCTCATTCAACGTCTCCTGTACTCGAAGAGCTACGAGCCGAAACATAACGGGCAGTCGATCAAACTCGAGAAGGATAAGATCCTCAAGTTCTCGTACACCGACGAGTTTTCCGAACACTGGGCGAACATCTGGACCGTGTGGCTGATGACCCGTTCGGGCCACCACACCTATCGCGATCAAATGAACGCCTGGCTGACCGACGAACTCGGTGGCAACACCGAAGCGAAGGTTACACCACACGATGAATTCGTCACCAAGTTGCTGACCGCCAGCGGCACGACCCGCATCGACTCGAACGCAGCCAACTTCATCATCCACCACCTCGGCGAACCGATCCCCGCAGAGAAACAAGCCGAACTCGGCAAGTTCGACGCCGTGCCGATCACGTCGCGCGTCACCCGCCTGTTCATGGGCATCCAGACGAACTGTACCCAGTGCCACGATCACCCTTTCAACAAAGAGTGGATCCAGTCGGACTTCTGGGGCGTCAACGCCTTCTTCCGCCAGACGATCCGCACCAAAACGCCAATCGGCTCGGTCGTCCGCAACAACATGATGACGACGCAAAAAGACTTCGAGATCGAACTCAAAGACGCACCCGACTCGAATGCGTCCGGGATCATCTTCTACGAACGCCGCGATGGCAAGCTGATGGCGATCAAGCCGAACTTCCTCAAAGACCTCGGCAAAGCCGAATCGGGCGACCCCGACCACAAGCCGATCGCGAAGACGGAAACGAAATCGCGCCGCTTGGCACTCGCCGATTACGTCGTCAAGCACGACAATTTCTCGAAGGCATACGTCAACCGCATCTGGGGCCACCTGTTCGGCCGCGGGATGAACAAAGAGCCGAGCATCGACGACTTCGGCAGCCACAATGAAGTCGTTCACCCCGAACTACTATCGAAGCTGGCAGCCGATTTCGCACAGTACAAGTACGACCCGAAGCAACTCCTGTACTGGATCTGCACGAGCGACGTTTACGGCCTCAGCCACGTTGCGAACAAGGATTACGTCGATCAAAAGTTCGAGCCGTACTTCGCACGGATGCCACTGAAGGCGATGTCGCCCGAAGTGCTGTTCGAGAGCCTGATGACCGCAGCCAAGGCCGACCTCGGCGGCGACCGCAAGACCCAGCGGAACGACTTCATGAAGCAGTTGGTCAGCAACTTCGGCGACGACGAAGGCAACGAAATCAACTTCAACGGGACCGTCGTTCAGGCGTTGCTGTTGATGAACGGCAAGGAACTCAACGAGGAAATCGGCCGCACCGGTGCCAATAATCCGGTCGTTCGCTTGGTCGAGAAACACTCGAAGAAGAAGACCGCCGCGTTGAATACGGGCGCGATGATCGACGAGTTGTTCCTGAGTACGCTGAGCCGCCACCCGACCTCGGCGGAAGTTACGCGGATCAACACGCTCATGACGAAGGGGCAGTTCATCGCGGGCGAAGCGCCGAAAGCCGACGCAACGAAATCGGACTCGACGAAACCACCGGTGAAAGTCGATCCGAAAGCCGTCGCGAAACCGGAACCGAAGAAGCCGATGAAGAACCCAGGCTCGGTCGTCATCCCGGCGGGTCCGCGGTTCGTGCCACCGAGCACGGGCGACCATACCCCGTTCTTCCAGGATCTGTTCTGGGCACTGCTCAACACCAACGAGTTCATGCTGAACCACTAATCGGTGGCAACGATCGAACTCACGCAAGCCGGGCGAACCATCGCCCGGCTTGTTTCGTTTGGGCTTGGATATATGACGAAAATCGCCTTGGAGCGAATTTCCGAATAATGCTAGTCGTGACGATTGCGCCTATGGATACTACAGTGGAGAAAGCTTCTCGTTCGCGGATCGCTTTGAGGCTCGTACGATGCGACAACGTTTCTTGGCTAACGCGGTGCTGTTCGTGGCGGTTTTCCTCGCAGTACCGGTTGCGGCCGTCGAGCCGACGAGTCTCGTCGTCACGGCGAAAAACCTGTTTAAGGACGTTCGTCGCGAGACGTTGCCGAACGGCTTGCAGGTGTACTTGCTGCCCGTCAAAAGCTCGCCGGTCGTCACCACGATGGTGGCTTACAAAGTCGGTTCGTCCGATGAAGAAAAAGATCAAACGGGCCTGTCGCACTACCTCGAACACCTGATGTTCAAGGGCACCGATAAGTTACTGCCCGGCGACGTGGACCGCGCCACGCAACGCAACGGCGGCCGCAACAACGCCTACACCAGCGAAGACCTCACCGCGTATCACTTCGACTTCGCCGCCGACCGCTGGACGATCGCACTCGACATCGAAGCCGACCGGATGCGGAACGTGAAAATCGACGAGAAGCACGAGTTCGAGCAAGAGAAAGGCGCAGTCATTTCGGAGCTAAAAGGCAACGAAGATCAGCCGTGGGACCAAGAATATAAGGGCATGTTGGGCCAGTTGTACCCGAAGATGAACCCGTACGCACACCCGGTGATCGGCGAAGAAAAGCACGTTCGCACCGCCACGGCGGAGATCATCAAACGGCACTACGACAAGTGGTATCACCCCAACAATGCCTCGCTCGTCGTCTGTGGCGGTTTCGATCCCGACGAAGCGATGGTGAAGATTCGCAAGCTGTTCGGGCCGATCCCCAAGGGCGAGTTGCCCGCACGCAAACCCGCGCCACTGCACCCCGCGCGTAAGGAAATCGTTCGCAAAGAGATGGAATCGAAATTCGACGTGCCGCGCCTGCTAATGGGCTTCAATACGGTCGCGTCGAAACACCCGGACGATGTCGTGTTCGATGTGATTAGCGACGTGCTTTCGACCGGCAAAACGTCGCGTCTTTACAAAAAGCTCGTCGATGGCGAACGGATCGCGAATCAGATCGGCTCGTCGAACAGTTCGGGCCGCTACCCCGGTTGGTTCGGCATTCAGGTCGAACTCTTGAAGGGCAAAAACCGCAAGGCGACCGAGCAATTCGTGTTCGCGGAACTGAAGCGACTGGCCTCGGAACCGGTGGGCGAAGTCGAACTCAACCGCATCCGTCGTTCGATCTTGGCCTCGTTCGTGTTCTCGAAAGAAAGCGTTCACAGCCTGTGCGACTTGATCGCCAAAGCCGCCACCATCGACGGACTGGACGACCTCAATACCTATCTCGATCGCGTACTCGCCGTTTCGCCCGCAGACATCCAGCGCGTCGCGGCGAAATACCTCGAAGAATCGTCGGCGGCGATCGTTTGGACGATCCCCGAAGACGAAAAGAAGTCGGGTGCCACCGCACCGAAAGAACCAGCGTCGGCGAAGTCACGAATGAATCGTGCGGAAGTTGCGGGTGGTGGCGGTACGTTTTCGCTCAAAGATGCGAAGCGTGTGGTGCTCAAGAACGGCATGACGTTGGTGCTACTCGAGAATCATCGGTTGCCGATCGTCGTAGCGACGGCGTCGGTTGCGGACGTGCGACTGCAAGAGTTACCCGCACAGAACGGCATCGCGACGTTGATGGGCGACATGCTCGAAGAAGGCACGGCCAAGCACACCGCCGAGCAAATTTCGACGTTAATCGAAGACACGGGCGGCACGCTCTCGCTGAGTTCCGGAGGCGGGTCGGTGAAGGTGCTTTCACCCGACGCCAAGCTCGGCCTCGGGTTGCTGTTCGAGTGCCTAATGGGGCCGACGTTCCCCGAAGAGCAACTCGAAGCGAAGCGTTCGCAGCTTCTGGCGACGATTGCGGACTCGG
Organism: Limnoglobus sp.; assembly: GCA_043785305.1. Classification (GTDB taxonomy): domain Bacteria; phylum Planctomycetota; class Planctomycetia; order Gemmatales; family Gemmataceae; genus Limnoglobus. The sequence goes on from JAYVXI010000154.1 coordinate 5,968, forward strand.
AAACGCAACCGCAGAATCGAGCGCGAAACGCCTTCCAAGCCACGGTGTACGGCCCGCACCCGTACGGTCGGCCTGCATCGGGAACGAAGGAGATCGTGTCCAAAATCACGGCAAAAGAATGTCGCGAGTTTCACAAGAAGACGTTCGTGCCGAACCGAACGACGGTGATTCTGGTCGGTGATTTCGTCGCCGAAGAGATGATTCAATCGATCGAAGCTCAGACTGCCGAATGGAAGCCGAGCCAGGACAAACCGCTTGCCGTCGTCGCGCCGCCGGAACTCGATGGGCAGATTCAAAAAATTATCAGCGATCCCACGGCGTCGCAGACGCACGTGTTCATTGGGCATCTCGGCATCACGCGGAAAAACCCCGACTATTACAAACTGTTGGTCATGGATAACGTCTTGGGTACGGGGCCTGGTTTCACGGATCGTCTCTCGGCGAGCTTGCGAGACAGGCAAGGTTTGGCTTACACGGTGCGAGCGACGATCGCCGATTCGGCGGGCGAACAGCCCGGCACGTTCACCGGTTACATCGGCACGTTCCCGGAAAAGTTCACCACAGTTCGCGATGGGTTCATGAAAGAAGTGAATCGAATTCGCGACGAACCGCCGACGGCGCAAGAAGTCGACGATGCCAAAAAATATCTTCTCGGTAGTCTGCCATTCCGGCTGACGACGAGCGCACAAGTGGCAGGCGAATTACTCGCAGCAGAACGGTACAGTTTGGGCTACGATGTCTTAGAGAAATACCGCGAGGCCGTGTCGAAGGTCACTCCCGCCGACGTGCAAGCGGTGGCGAAGCAGTATTTGAACCCGAAGAAGATCGCGATCGTGGCGGTTGGCCCGATAAATGCGGCGGGAAAACCGCTACCTATGAAAGCACCGGTGGACAAAACTCCGCCGCCGGCTTCCTCAAACACGCCCGCTGAGAAGAAGGATAGCGACCGATGAGACAAGATATCGACGGAGCGCTCCGCGGTTGGCACTACAAATCCGAAACCGTGCAGGCCCGGCTGATTCGTGCGAAGGATGGCCGCGAAATCCTGCAAATGCGAGTCGAACTCGGCGTCATGCAACTCGAAGTGGCAGATCGCCCCGACGGTTCGCGGCCGCACGGTCAGCCGACGTACTTCGCTTACTTGCGAGCGAAAGCGAAGGCCGCCGATCTCGCGGGTCGCAACTTTCGACTGAACGAACAGCACAGCGTGGAAGCGGATCGCGAGTTCATGCAGTACTACCATCGCCGCGTCTGTTGGCTGTCGCTCGGCGAGTACAGCCGTGCGGTCGAAGATGCCGATCACACGCTCTCGTTTATGGATTTCGTCCGCGATCACTCGCCATCGGACGAGTTCACGCGGTCGCACGAACAGTATCGCGGCTTCGTGTTGTTTCATCGCACGCAAGCGGCCGCCGCAGCGTATGCCACCGCCGAAGATCCCGAAGCCGCCATCAATTCCATTCGCGTCGGCTTCGGGAAAATCGAAAGCTTCCTGACGAGCTTCGATGCCGATGCGGAGCCGGATTCGGACCCGATGCTGATGCAATTACGGCGGCTCGAAGCCGAAATTCGCGAACGGCACAACCTCGGCGAAACCTTGCAAGAAAAGCTCGACCGCGCGATTGCGAGCGAAGATTACGAAGCGGCCGCACAACTTCGCGATTCGATTCGGCAGAAAAGCGAGCCGCGAACTGTAGAATCAGAAGAGGCGTAGAAGGTACGGGCAACGCCACGTCCTTACGGTTACGAAACGAGCGGCCATGAATTCGACGATGAAGACAATCCTACCGATCGGTTTAGTCGTCGCCCTCGTGTTCGGGGTGACGTTCCTCTCGCAGTTCACGAATACGCCGAAGCCCCCTGCGAACGATCCCGACGGGGGTTCCTCCGACTTAGGGCCGCCGTTGCACGTGCCGTATTCGCTCGTGTACTACAATCCCGATCCGATCGCCGAACCGAATATCGTCAATCAGTATTACCCCGGCTTCTACGAACTGTACACCGAAGGCAACTGGGTCGGTTTCCCCGTGGGCAACCGAAGGCCGCACGAACTCAAAATCGTTGCCGTGAAGCGGAGTTGCTCGAAGTGTACCGGTGCTCGGGCCGCCGCGATTCCCACCGAAGAGTTTCAGACGCAGTTGCGAACGATCGCGATGGGCACGATGCCGAGCATTTCGCCGGTCCCCGACATTCTCTCGGGTATTGCCTACGTGGCGATGCGGTCGAAACTCCAGTGGCAGACGTTCGATTTCGATCATCCCGAAAAGACGTTCGCGATTCCAGCGGCGACCGGACCGGGTGCCACGAGCATGGCACTCATCGAACTCGGTTTTGAAATCAAGGCAATCGGCGAACCGACCCCCGTAACCGTTCACTTCGATGTGCTCAACGAGAAGAACGAACGCATGATTACGGAACCGCTGCCGTTCGGCGTCAAGTTTGCCGGTCGCGAGCCGTTCGAGGTCTACCCGCGCGATATGGAAGCGGGGGAATTTCCCGACGGCACGAACGTCCGCACGCACGACCTCCTCGTGTATTCGATCGTGCGCGACTTCGATGCGTTTCCGCCACCGCAGATCGTCGTCGGTGGTAACGACCCGTACGTGACGTCCGATAAAGCGATCGCGCTCACCGATGTCGAACTCGACAAATTGGCTTTCAATCTCTCGAACACGTTCAAATACCCCGTTCGTATCCGCAGCGGCTATCGAATTCCGATCAATGTCCATCGCGAAGCGGGTGGTAAATCGCTGGACATCGGGCCGTTCGAGAAGGAAATTCACGTAGGGAGTTCGCAGGGCGGTAAAGACAAAACCTACCGCGTCGGGATCAAAGGCACCATCTATGGTGCCATCCGTCTCGAATCGGACAACAAAATCAACTTCGAGCGATACGACAGCGATGCGGGCAAAAAACTCAAACCGCGACTTTGGACCGAGCGAACCGAACTCGAACTCGAAGTCGTGCCCGAACTCTGCGATCCGAAGTTTCTAAAAGTGGAACTCGCCGCATCGGAGATCGTACTCAACCGTAAGTACTGGACGTTGAACGTCCAAATCCTGCCGAAGGAAGGCCGTCGCCCACCGTGGGACGGCATCGTTTATCTCCGCACGAAGGGCCCCAACCCGATCAACGTCCGCATTCCGGTTTCCGGTCACGGCCGATGATTTTTCATTGGAACGAATGCAAGCTGACCTCGCACGACGTGGCGAGTTCGACTATGCATGGGATATGCAAAAATCGCGCGATACCGGAGGCTTCACGATGTTTCAGGAAAACCCAGCCACGGGTGTGAAAGATGTCATGGCATCACCGAGCCTTGGCGGTCCGATACGAATCGGCGCGATCCTATTAATTTTGCTCGCGTTGACATTAGGCATTGCGATGGTATCGCATCGCCAGGATACCGGCATGAAACCGGCTCCCGACGGTGTCGCCGGCGGCGCGACCACGCCGAAGCCGGTCGGAGTGACGTCGGTCGGTGGCGTGCCGTTATTCGCGACGTGGCCGAAAGACCAAAAACCCGAAATGGTGTTGGTGCTGACAGGCCAGACCTTCGGGTACATGTCGCCGTGCGGATGTAGCAAGCCGCAAAAGGGTGGCCTCGAACGCCGTGCGAACTTCATCGACTCGTTGCGCGCCAAAGGCTGGCCGGTCGTGCCACTCGACTTGGGCGACATCTCTTCGCCGCGCAAGATCTCCGCGCAAGATTGGCTCAAGTACGAATACACGATGAAGAGCCTCGCCGAGATGGGCTACGCCGCCGTCGGCCTCGGCGAGTTCGATTTCAACCAGCAACTCTGGCAGATCCTTTCGCGATACGCGCTTCAAAACGCCGATGCCCCACCGATCGTGCTGTCCGCAAACTTGGCCGGCTACGACGATAAAGGTGGCATTATCTCCCGCGATAAGCTCTTCGCAGGTGCCGGGAAACGGCCACTCGTCGAGGCGATCGAAGTCGTATCGAAAACGAAAGGCGTCGATCACGTCGCCGTCGGAATCACCTCGGTCATCGGGCCGAGCGTGTTCGAGAAAGTCAAAAAGATCGACCCGTCGTTCGCCTTTCTGGAAAGTGGCGACGTGCTGAAACTTTCGGTTGCGGCACTCAAGGCGCACGAGAAGAAGCCGCCGATCAATGTGCTGTTGTATGCGGGAAATAAAGACGAAGCGACGAAGGCGGCCTCGGCGTTTCCCGAACTCAACGTCGTCGTCTGCCAGATCGAAGAATCCGAACCACCACAGTTCCCGACCGTCGTCAACAACGGCAAAACCTTCATCATCCAGGTGGGTCACAAAGGGCAGAACCTCGGCGTCATTGGCGTCTTCAAAACCGAAACCGGCTACGACCTGAAGTACCAGCTCGTGCCACTCCGTGAAGAGTTCCTGACTCCCGATGGCGAAGCCGCCGAGAAAGCCAGCAAGCAACTGCAACTACTCGAAGAGTACACGGGGCGCGTGAAGAAAGATAATCTGCTCGCATTGTTCACCGAGAAGCCACTCATGCACTCGGCACAGATTCAAAACCCCGGCGCGAACCTCACGTTCCTCGGCTCGGATAAGTGCCAGTCGTGCCACCCGAACGAGTACAAAGTGTGGAAGGACAGCAAGCACGGCCACGCGATGGAAGCACTCGAAAAGTACGCGAAACGGCCGAGTAATCGCCAGTTCGACGGCGAGTGCGTCGTCTGCCACACCGTCGGTTTCGGTTACAAGAGCGGCTACACCAACGAAGAAAACACCAAGCACCTTCGCCACGTCGGTTGCGAAAGCTGTCACGGGCCAGGTAGCGGGCATGCCGGTCTACCGAGCGATAAAACGTTCCTCGCGGCGATGAGTTCGTGGAAAACGCAGCCGACCGACGTGCTTCCCGACAAGGAAACCATCGTGAAGCTCGCCGCCGTCAAACTCGGCGAACCGTCACCCGTGCAACTGACTGCCAAGCAACAGTACACCGCGACGGCGATTTCTTCGATGTGCATGAAGTGCCACGACCCCGAGAACGACCCGAATTTCGATCTTTACAAGTACATGCCGCAAATCTGGCACTCCGGCTTCAAAGCCGCAGCGAATGCGGGACTACCACCGAACGCAAAGTGACGCCTCATGGTCGGATGAGCGCGGTTCGATAACCTAATCGATATTCGGATTCTCTCCGCTCTTTGCCGTGGTGCCCTCTGACTCGCGGCGAGGGACACAATGGATGGCATTGCCATGATTCTCGTTTTGCGGCCCGATGCGACGCTCGAACAGATCGAACACGCGATTGCCACGGTGAAAGATCTCGGCTTCACCCCGCACGTCAGTCGCGGCGAATCGCGCACGATCATCGGTGCGATCGGCGATGAAACCAAGGGCCAATCGGAGAACTTCCGTGCGATCCCCGGCGTCGAGCAAGTCCTGCCGATCATGAAGCCGTTCAAGCTCGCGAGCCGCGAGTTCCACAAGGAAGACACGTCGGTTTACGTGGGTAAAGTGAAGATCGGCGGCGGCAGTTTGGCGATGATTGCGGGGCCGTGCGCGGTCGAAAACTACGAGACGATGGACATCATCGCGAAGTACGTAAAGGCCGGCGGGGCGAACATCCTGCGCGGCGGCGCGTTCAAGCCGCGAACCAGCCCGTACGCTTTCCAGGGAATGGGCGAAGACGGCCTGAAAATCCTCAAGGACATCGGCCAAAAGTACGACTTGCCCGTCGTCACCGAGGTCATGGACCCACGGCAGGTCGATCTCGTCGTTCGCTACGCCGATATGTTGCAACTCGGTGCCCGCAACATGCAAAACTTCGACCTGCTGAAAGAATGCGGCCGCACCCGCACGCCGGTACTCCTGAAGCGCGGCATGAGCGCGACGGTGAAAGACTTGCTGATGTCGGCCGAGTACATCCTCGCCGAAGGCAACATGAGCGTGGTGTTGTGCGAGCGCGGCGTTCGCAGCTTCGAGGACAGCACGCGGAACATGCTCGACATGAGCGCCGTACCGAACGTGAAGGGCCAAAGCCACTTGCCGATTATCGTCGACCCGAGCCACGCAACGGGCCGCCCAGACCTGATTCCGAGCATGTGCCGCGCGAGTGTCGCCGCCGGTGCCGACGGCGTTCACGTGGAAGTTCACAACTGCCCCGAGAAAGCGCTTTCCGACGGCCCGCAGGCACTGTTGCCGCACCAGTTCCTCGCATTGATGGGCGACCTGCGACGATTAGCCGACGCGATGGGCGTCGAGTTCTGGGCACCGAAAGAAAGCTAATCTGCTGATCTCCGCAAGAACTGAAGTGACGTTGGACTTTTCATCGAATTTCTGCGACGACGATCATCCGATTTCTGTTACATTCTCGTTTCGGAGAGAGGCCGGTTTTCGGTCCTGAAAGGTCCGAAAACCACGACCCACAAAGGTTTCGATGGCAGGAATTCCGCCATCGAATCAATGCGTCCATGCCATTGCCAAAACTGGTGAACCCGAACCGAGATGACCCAAAAACACGGTCACCCGCAACTTCACTTCACTTCACTTCACTTGGGGCTAAACCCGAGTTCAATCGGCGCGATGGTGAATTCGTAGAGGAAGTCGTGACTTCTGACGCGGTGACTTGCCGCGTCCCGAAGTCTCACGACTTCGGCTACGTGAAAATCGCTCTTCACTCCAATATCCGTCGCGGAAACTTCAAACCAAAAACGACCCGTTCTACTTCCCGTTGAGCACGGGGTAGTGGGGGTCGCTGAGTCGCAATCGTGTCAGGTTCTTGGCATTCGGAAACGGCGTCAGTTCGCCGGTGTCGACGTCGAGGGGTTTGTGGCGAGTGCGGCCGATGTCTGCCGACTCGGCGGCTTCTTGCGCATCGGTTTTCATCGTGCCGTCGGCCATCTTGAAGATGCGATCCGCGTAGCCTTCCAACCGGTGATCGTGCGTGACGACCAGTACCGTTGCGCCGCGTAACTTCGCCGATTCTTTGAGCATATTCATCACTTGTTGGCCGTTTTCCCAGTCCAAGGCGCTCGTCGGTTCGTCGGCGAAGATGAACGACGGGTTCTTGACGAGTGCGCGGGCGATCGCCACTCGCTGTTTTTCGCCGCCGGATAGTGCCAATGGCCGCAGGTGGGCGCGGTTCGCCATGCCGAGTTGGCCCAGAACGTGGTCGGCCCGTTTGCGAGCCACGCGGGCCGAAACGCCTTCGCCCCAGCGTAACACGACTTCGAGTTGTTGCCGTGCCGACAGTGCGGGGAACAGGTTGTAACCCTGGAAGATATAGCTGCAATGCTCCAGGCGAAACCGCTCCATTTCGCTGTCTTCCATCGTCCAGACATCGCGCCCGAGTGCCGTGACCGTGCCACTATCCGGGCGCAATAGCGCCGATAACACCGCCAACAGCGTCGACTTCCCGCTGCCACTCGGCCCCATCAGGAGGTTCATTTCCCCCTTCTGGAATTCGACGGAGGCATCCTTGAGCGCATACATCTTCGTCGAACCGGTTCCGAACGAGCGGGACAGGTTCGAGCCGACGAGCACGGGAACCTTCGCCGTGAGGATCGTCGGACCGCTGACGCGGCGCTGGGAGTATGCAATGGGGGCTTCTGCGGGTTGCAGCCACCGGCCGAGGAACGGCAAGCGGGTAACGAGTTGGGCGATTTTGGGCATTCTGAACGACCTCACGAAGAGGAAACCTATATTCGTGGAGTGCGACGCAAATCGGCGCGGCACGCGATTTCGAGACGGTTCACGGGTGTGTACCGAAGATTCTCCTTCTGCGGGCCACCGCCCGCCACCGCCGACGTAAGTGAAACAGATAATCTCGCCGGGCTTGCGCCGGGTAAACTTTACCGTCAAGTATAGTTTTGGAGAACAAAGTCCGCCAAGGCAACTAGTTTACCAGGTTTAACTACCTTTTTTAACCGGCTGGATCGGTAAAAGTTACAATTTCGGTGCAAATGGCAAAAATGTAGGAAGTGTCGAATGTCAAAAGTGGCGAGTTTCAGATGTGGCGAGTGGCGAAATTGATTCTCATCACTCACCACCACCAGCTGATATTGCTCGAACCGTCGCGATGAGGGTAAGCAGGCATTCGTCGATGAAGATGCCCGCCGGGGAGGTTCCGTTCATGAGAATGCCGATCGTTATTGCGGTGGTTGTGTGGGTTGTCGCAGCCAGTTCGATGCGTGCGGCCGATGCGGAGACGGCGCGGGATCGAATTCATTTCCCCCAAACGTCGTTCCTGTTTTGCGTGACGATCGCGGAAGGGAAGCTGCAATACCGGGGCGATACGCCGTTGGTACGTCGTGCATTGTCGGATGCGAAGAAGGCGATTGCCATCACTCCAGACAGCATTGTGCGGCTGACAGAATTGATCGACCACCTGGAACGTGTGGGCGATGTCGTACCGGCGAAAATGTACCGGATGAAGCTCACCAGTTTGCGCCGCAAGGCCGTGGCCGACCACCCGGACGATTTTCAGGCGCACCTCGATTTGCACAACTCCTTGCCGATAGGGTCCGACGAAGGCGAGATCGATCGTGCTATGAAACTGGCCCCGAATCGCCACGAGCCGTACTTGGCCAAGGCGAATCTGCACTCGCACCGAAACCAAACGGATGCATGCTTGGCGGCACTGAAAACCGCAGTGAGCCTCGCCCCGGAAACGGACTTTGAAACCCGTATGACGTACGCCATCATGCAAACGAAATTTGCCGCAGATCGGGTAACGGCACTGAAAGCGACACCGGCTATCGTGCCGGCAGGGGCAACAAGCCCTGCGAACGCTGAGGCATTACGTGCAGTGGCGGCCGACGACCTTCGCACAGCGTTAAGCGAAACGAACGATCTGGTCATCGCGGCCGGGAAACGATTTCAGACCGACAACGGCCAATGTGGCCTCGATACTCGCGCCCGTTGCATGGGGCTACTCATGTTCCGCGACACGGTTCGGGGAATCGCGCAGAACGCTAAGCCCAAAGACCAGTTTCAGATTTACCAGAACGACACGGCGGACCTCGTCGGGAAGTTCCTGCCTCCGACGCTGGATGACCCTCATGCTTTGTTTTTGGGCTTGTTAGTCGGTCACACCAGCCGTCCTATTCATACCAAGTCGAACCCCGAACAGTCGTTCGATCCCGAAGCGATGAAGTTGATTCAGCCATACCTCGACCGGCTGAAAATCCTATCGACCGACCCCGATCCCGAGAAAGCCGCGACGGCGGCGTGGATTCGCGGCTTCTCCTTGTTGTTGATGGCGGGTGGTAAGGTTGGGAAAAATCCGGCTATCGCGAAGGACGTTTACGAAGACTTGCGAACGGCGATTCGCCTCGCACCGACGTTCGACTTGCCGTGGGGGTTGCTAATTGCGGAACTCGCCGATGAAGGTTCGCAGGAAGCGATCTCACTCGGCAAAGAATGGATCGTGGCTTCCGGAACCGCTTTAAGCTACTACGGCTGCGCGAAGGCGATGTCAAAACGGAATAAATGGGCCGAGGCCGAGAAGTACGTCGAACAGGGGTTGTTCCATTTTCCGAACGATATTCTGTTGCAACACGGTCGGATCGCTTGCGATCTCCGAAGCGAATCGCCGATCATCCTCGAACGTGCGGCGATACTCCTCACCGATGTCAGCATCGCACTCCGGCGCGATCCGGGTAGCCCTTTCGATAACTACTGGCGCAACCATACTCGCCTGGCCGCAATCTCGGCGGCGATTCGCGGCGACCGCAACAACCAGGTGATGAATACCGAGTTGTACGCGCGGTACGCCGAGAGTCCGGAAGACCTGCAAGCGATCCGCACGATGCCGACGGCAAATCAAAAATAGCGCGAACAGTTTCGTTATGGTGAAAATCCATCACCCACACGAATGCGATAAGTCAAAAAATCGTAGGCGATCCGACGTAAGTCGGAATTTTCATCGTGCGTAGAAGTGTCTCAAAGTGTCGTGAGATTGTCGCGTCCGGTCGATTTTGTGTCGTGCTCGGTCGATTTACTGTCTCATCCGGTCGATTTTGTGTCGCTATTTGCGCCGGTTCTCGAAACGAGAGCAATCGACATAACCCACCTTGAGCGTTCACGATACGGCAAACGAAACAGTAATTTGCGATCAAAAAGTGGCATTTTGAGTCGCCAAAAACCGAAAAAAGACCCCAAAAATGAGTTTTGGAGCCTCCGGAATTGTGACTTATGTCGATTCGGAACCGCGATTTATCGCGTCGTCGTGATGAAACCGCGTAACAGGCCGCCATGTTTGGCGACTTGCGAACGCAGGTTGTTGAACACGGGGCGATCGAGTTCCGCGTGGCGGGTGATGAGGTAGATGCCGTCGTAGGCCGGGCTGGTGCTGTCCCGGTGAGGGCGTTCGCCCCAGACGCCGCCATCGATCAGGATCCAGTCAAACCACTGGCGGAGTTGCGCCACGACACGCGGGAAATCGGTCGCCATCGCCGCCACGGTGCTTTCCGTCGGCCGACCCGCACCGAGGATCTGCAACTTTGGCACAACGGTCGGCTGAAGCACCCACGCCAACGGCATCGTTTGCGCCAAGACTTCGCTGAGGCCGGGCACGTCGGATAAGCCCATCTTGCGGGCGGCGCTCGGCCGGTCGAAGTCCGCATCGATCACCAACACCCGCGTCGGTGTCTCATTCGCCAGCGTTACTGCAAGGTTCAACAGCACGGTCGTCGTGCCGTTATCGCTCGCCGCGGAGGTGAAAAGCACCGCCTTTGAAGCGGTATCCGTGCCAACCTGGCGGCGAAGTTCATCGCGCAGCCCACGATACTCGGCGCTGACGGCGTGCGTCGAATGGTGGTACGCCACGATGTCCGGGTGAACGGGCGACGTCGCGGGTGCCGGTACGGGCTTCGGCGCGATTTGGTGTAAAGCGACCGACAAATAGCGGTCGTCGAGGATCTGTCGCGTCGGCAACGTTGGCACCGGTGCGGGGCGCATCGGCTCCACGGTGGTGACGACGCGCGGCTTCGGATTTGGGATGGCGTGCAGGATCGGCACTGGACCACCGACTTCGATGTACGGCACACTACCATTGACAGACGATTCGGTCTCGTGCGCGGTCGCACCCGAATTCGGGTAATCCAAGTTGCCTTCAGTGATAATGCGAAACATGCGGCCCATAAGTCGAATTCCTTTTCGAGGCGGGGGGCATCGGGCGGCACAGCCGGGCGATTAGGCTGCATGCCGCTTGCGTACCTTCTGTTTCGGCGAACGGGGCGACCCCGATTCACCATCTTCCCCACTTTGGCTCGTTTCTGCGTCCATCGACCTTGCGGCTCCTGCCGAATATGCAGGTCGCGCCGGGCTGCCTTCGCCCGTCTCGATCTCTTCAATTTCCATCCCCGCACGCGAAAGGGCTTCGTACGCCACTTCCGCATCGATGACGTTCTGCCCTGCCCGTTCGGCCACCGCGAACGCCGACGACGACAGTTGGTTCAAAACGCGGGGCACACCGCGACCGTGGACGGCAATCAGTTCGATCGCTTCATCGGTAAACAGCGAATCGGCGTCGCCCCCGCAACGTTCGAGTTGCCCGCGCAGATACAGTGCGGATTCTTCGCGGGAAAGCCGTTCGATACGCGGTTTACAGCCGATTCGTTGCGAAAGTGCAGAGAGTGCCACCGATCCGAGGCGTTCGCGAAGTTCGGGTAAACCCGCGAGAACGGCAAAGACGGCCTTGGCCCCGCACGCTTCCAGATTGTCCAGAAGCCGAATTTCTTCGAGCAGATTGTCGTTCAAAAGATGCGCATCATCGACGACGATCACCGTTCGCTTCTTCGCCGTCAGTTCGGACAACAGATGATCAAACACGTTCAGGCGCAGTTCCTGTTCGCCGAGATCGCGGTACGGCTTGCCGAGGTCGAAAAGGATCGCCTGATACAGATCCGCCGGGCGATGGAACTTCGTCGGCGGCAGCAGAATCGGATGCGCGGAACTCGGCAGCGCATCGAGGAATCGCAGTAAAGTCAGCGTTTTGCCGCAACCGAGCGGGCCATCGAGTAACGCGATGCCTTCGTCGGATTCGTACGCCGAAAGCAACTCAGCGAGTGCGTCATCGTGCGACGGGACAGCGTGATACGACTCCCGCACGGGGGTCGGTCGGAACGGACGCGATGTCAGCCCGAACCGTGCGAGATCCATGTGCATATTCCTGTAGTCGCGAGTCGTAATTGTGTTATTGAGAGTATCGGTTGTGCCGGTCGGGCAACTTGAACCGCATGTGCGGGAAGCTCCGAACGGTTGAAACGCGGTTTCAAAATTTATCTTTCGAGGTGCGAACGCGCACAAATCGTTACGGAATGAACGAATGCGCACGAAACATCATTTTGGAAGCGCGTTGGCATCGGATTGCGACTTGCATTCCAACCGGCACAATCGGTATACCTGCACTTCCAGAACACCGGCTGGTCCGGTGCGAAGGGACTGCATGGAGGCGGATTTATGAGCAGGATGCTCTCCCTTTTTGATGGTTTGTGGTCATCGGCTAGAGCGGCGGCTAAGGATGGTCGCCCGGCTTTCGCGATGGGTCTACTGACCAATTTGCTCGGGCGGCCCGACCTGCCGACAGACATGGCCCGCAAAGCCCACCGTCTGAACGGCAAGCTGCACCACGCGGCGGGGCGATATGCCGAAGCCCGGCGACAATTTCGCGAAGCGATCGATCTCGATCCGAGCGATGCCGAGGCGCATTTCCGATTGGGCCTCGCCCACGAAACCGACCCGTACGGCAGCGATCGCCGCGCCGCGATCTGCTTCCGCAAAGCGACGAAACTCGACCCGAGCCGTGCCCGCTACTGGGCCGCACTTTCGCGGGCCGCCATACGAGCACACGCCGAACGCCTCGGGTTATCGGCCGCGAAACAAGCCGTGGCACTCGAACCGACCAACGCCGCCAACCTCGGTGTCATCGTCGAAGGTCTTCGCGAACTCGGGCGGAACCGCAAGGCGTGGAAGATCGTTTCGAAGGCCCGATTCCTCGCGCCGCACGACCCCGCGATTCGCACGCTCTGGGATCGCGTCTGCTTCGACCTCGCCCGCATCGGCCACCACGCGAGCCGACGCCACACCTGCGAAACGAGTGCCGCCGTGTTGCCGTTCGTCCGCATCGTCGGCCACGATGGCGAAAGCAAGATCATCCGCCGCGACGACGCCACGAACGCCGTGCCACACTTCGGGCGAGCCAAACGCTAACTGGGCGCGAACCCGGCCATCACTGGGTTCGTCTCATAAGATGTCCACGACGGGCGTTTAACTCAGCGGTTAGAGTGCCTCCCTTACAAGGAGGAAGTCGGGGGTTCGAGTCCCTCACCGCCCACTTGATCATTTGTGCAGTAAGCGACAGATGGCGACAAGAAGCGACGGGACGCCTTATTTTCTAGGCTTCCCGTCGCTTCTGTCGTTTCGAGTCCCATCGGGTCGGATCGTGTCGCAATATTGAGTTCGGCGAACGCAATCACCCCACGAAAACCCCGCCGCTGAAGCCGGGGGTAAAGTCTAAGTCGAATTGTGGGGATGCTGTACCGATCGAGCGGCCTAAGTAACCGGTGATACGCGAGCCGTCGCCTTCGCCGGAACCGACGATGAGATCGGCGCGGTCGTCGTCGAGATTTGCAACTGCGAGCCGAACACCGCCGCGCGAGTTGACGTCGCCTGCGAAGAAATTGACGATCGGCGTCGTCGCATTTGCCAACAATAATCGTCCGGAGAATGCCGTCACACGCGGGCCACCACCCGGTCCGCCTCCGGCGATTACCTCGCCTCTCCCATCGCCATCGAGATCTCCGATGGCGACGAAAATTCCATTCCGCAACGTTTGCTCGAAGGCGAAGAAGTCCCCGAACAGCTTCACAGGTGAACCGGTACCTAGCGATTTTCCGTTGTAACCTGCGACGCGCGGCCCACCGCCGAACCCTGCGGCCACGACGAGATCGCCGACGCCGTCGCCATTGATGTCGCCGATTGCGGGGCGTGCGCCGCCGCGAAAATTCGGGTCGTCGATACCGAAAAAGTCTGCGATCGCTTCAAACGTTTTCCCATCGAACACTCGCACTCGCGGCCCACCGCCTTCATCGGGGGTTACCACCAAATCGGGCGTGCCATCGCCGTTCAAGTCCCCCGCCGCCACGAACACGCCGCCCGTGAATGCGGTTTCAAACGGCTCGACACTGAACAACTGCGTCAACGTTTTACCATCGAGGATCCGCACGCGGGTCGGCGTTCCCGGTCCGCTTCCGACGACGACATCTTTGACGCCATCGCCGTTGAAGTCCGCCGAAGCGACGCGAACCCCGCCAGTCGTGCTACCGAAGAACGGCGCGACCGTGGCAATTGTCGCGCCCGTGGCACTGACCGTCGAAACCGAATCCGGTCGGCCCGTACCGGACCCCACGACGAACCGCACCTTCGCGCCCGGTGGAGCCACTGGGGGTACGATCGGTGGGATAATTGGCGGCACGATCGGTGGAACGATTGGTGGGACGATGCTCGTTACTTGCCAGCCGATGTCGCGCATGGCGGCGTAGTCCAACTCGGTGACGATGCGATCCGTGCCGACCGGAATCGACGATACCATGATGGCCGGTTGGCCGCCGAAAGTCGTGCCGGGTGCCCAGTGATCGTGTTCCGCATTCAAAGGCACAGCAGACCCGTAGACCGAAACCGCACTCGGCCCCGTGAATGCACCATTCACGATCCAACGGTCGAACGCACGGTCGCCGAGACCGAAGCCGAGGATGTGAAGCAGTTCGTGTTCGGCCACGCCGGTAAAATCGTACTGATTATTCCCCGTTGCTGTGGGGCCGAAGTTCCAAGACACGCTGGAATCGAACGAAATGAAGCCGCCCCACGGCGAGACGTCGGTTCCGTTCGACGCCAACGCCCCTACCTGGCCGCGTGCCCGCACCGAGTTCAACCACTCGGTCGATCCACTGGCAGTAAACGACCCGCCCGAAGCGACGGCCAGTTCGGTACCACTGATACCGCCGCCCGCCACGAACAGCACGATTTCATTCGCGTTGACGATCGGGTTGGTGAGCGTGAAAGAGTTGTTGGAGATCGCATTAAAAACGGAGCCAGTCCAGATGTTGGTGCCCGATGGCACGATCGCGGTGAGCGTGTCGTTGAATCGACGGGCAACGGTCGAAGTCGCCCGTTCGATGGCGACCCTCCGTGCCGGATCGTTAAAAAAACCGCTCGTGTCTTGGCTGTAATCGATCCGCACGGTAATCGCAGGCGTGTCGCGCCGTTCGAGTTCCACAAACTCAACCCCGATAGTTCGCAGCCGTGCGGCACGACGCATGTTCGATTCTCTCAGCCAATCGGAACGACCGTAGCAAGAGCATCATTTTAGCGAGGAAGTCGTTCGATAGCATCGGAGAAGTCGTATTTCCATTCCGAAGGTGTCGTTCAACCTGCCCGTGCTATGATTCACTCCATGAAATCTGCACTCCGACTCGGTACGCGCGGTAGCCCGTTGGCACTCTGGCAGGCGAATCACATCGCGGATCGGCTACGGCCCGTCGTTGCGCCGCAACCGGTGGAATTGCAGCTCATCGAAACGCACGGCGACCGCGACCAAGCCTCTGCACTCAGTGCAATGGGTGGCTTCGGCGTGTTCACCAAGGCGATTCAGCAAGCGATTCTCGATGGCCGTGCCGATGTGGCCGTTCACAGTTTGAAGGACTTGCCGACGATCATCACCGAAGGGCTGTCGCTGGCGGCGACACCCGTTCGCGGGCCGACGGGCGATGCGTTCGTTTCGACGAAACACCGCACGTTCGATGCCCTTCCCAAAGGCGCGATCATCGGCACGAGCAGCCTGCGCCGGCGTTCGCAACTCGCGAACCGACGGCCTGATTTGACGCTGATCGAGCTGCGTGGGAACGTCGACACGCGGTTGCGCAAACTCACGGAGCAAGGCCTCGACGCGATCATTCTCGCCGAGGCGGGGCTGGTCCGGCTAGGGTTGTCGCACGCGATTACGGAAATTCTCGATGCCGAATGGATGCTCCCCGCCGTGGGGCAGGGGGCAATTGGCCTCGAGTGCCGCGACGCGGACGCCGTTAGCCGCGCGAGTGTGGCGGCGCTGAACGATGCCGATACGTGGAGCCGGATTACCGCCGAACGCGCGATGCTCTGGTCGCTCGGCGGCGGTTGCCTCGTGCCAATCGGGGCGACATCCCAAGTCCGCGACGGCGTACTAATCGTCCGCGGCGCGGTGCTTTCCATCGATGGCCGACGGCGCATCACGGCCACACATCGCGGACCGGCGAACACCCCGCTCGCCATCGGGCAGGAACTCGCCGCGATGCTCATCGACGAAGGAGCCAACGAGATTTTGCAGCTCGGCACGAGTGCGTAACGTGTTATTATGTGGTGCAGGAACTGGCTCTATCGAGAGGAACGATCATGGTTCAGGCATCGATCTCATAATGGATTCCCGTTAGCCCGACGCGCTAGCGAGGGATTATCATCGTTTCTGCGATGTTATGCCTTTTCGCGGGTTCCCTCGCTTGCGCGCTGGCGCGCTGGCGCGCTGGCGCGTCGGGCTAACAAAACGTATCAAATCACCCCGCTCGAAGTATCAATCCACTGCGCTCCACATCAACATTTCGACTGCTTGCGTTGCGGTCAAGTTGAAAATGCTGCGGCCGTCGGTGGTCCATGTGCGGCCTTTGCGGCGAAAGAGCGCGAGGATGGGGCGGGGGATTCGGGCGGCGGGGACGTCTTCCATTTCCGAGCCGGGGATTGGCTCGAACGAGACGATTAGCGGTAGCAGAGCGTACAGTTGGCCCCTCGCATCTTGCGCGAATATCGGCTCGCCGTTCGGTTCTATGCTTAGCCAACGTAGGCCACGTGGCTTCCCGGCGGCCGATGCGATCGCGAAGAATCTTTCGCGGCATTCGTGCGAATGAAACGCCGGGCGGAACCAGTTGCGGAGCCAGTTTCTCATCGGGGAACGGCCCTGCGGAAGTAACTGATCCCGGCATTTTGCAGTAGCGGGATGCCGACGCGAATTTGCTCGTCGCGGTCGAGTTGACTGAGGTAGCGGTTGCGTCGAATGACTTCATTTGTTGGCAAACCGGCACGCACATCGGCCTCCATCGCGTCCATGTCTTGCGCGTAACTGCTCGCCCAACCGTGGCCGAATTGCACGTTCTGTGGCAGCGACAACGCCGCCACACTTACGAGAAGCATCGGGCCACACCGTGCCCATTTGCCACCTGCTTGCAGGCAGACGATGTACGCGATGGCCAACACCGGCACGGTCAGCAACGAGTAACGCGACCAGAGGCCCATGGTGTCCGAAGCGAAGCCCGAACGCCCGATCCCAATCGCGATCGCCAGCCCCACCGCCCCCGCAAGTAGCATCAGTAGCCCGAGCGACCGGCTGCGATTTTCCGCACCGCGAATCAGCAGGAACAGCGTAACGGCAACGACACCGATCACGTAACTGGCTGCGATTGGCCAGTTCGACATCGCCGGCGTGCCGACCGACATTCCGAGCACCTGCGCGGCCACGACACCTGCACGTTCGGGTTGCGACCAATTCGGCGACGGGTGTGCCGGCGGGCGAGCGTAACCCCACAAGTAGAAGCCGATGTACGCCATCGCGATCGCCGCGATGACGAACAAACCCCACGCTCGTTCGCGATACCCGAGGTACAACAGCCACGCGCAAATCGGCGGCACGAATGCCAACCCCGAACCACCCGTTGTGGCGAGCAATAGCAGTACGCCACCGGCCATGTATCCCGAACGCACGCGATTTCCTTCGGTGGTGTTGGCAATGATTGCGAGCAACCCGAAAACACCACAAGCGGTGAGCGCGAAACAGATCTGATAGCCCATCACGAAGTTCTCGACGTGGCCCCAGTGCAAAAGCACAATCGGGAAAAACGCATCGGCGATGTTCGACTGCCCACGAATGCGACGGGCCAGCCGCAGGAAGCCAATTGCCGTGGCCGAGAGCAACAGCACTTGTAACACCATCCCGGATCGGAAATCGTGCGTAATTTGAAAAAGAATCCAGAAAATCAGCCGCGGCAACGGCAGTCGATGTTCGTTGTGCTGCACCCAGAGCCACGACAGCAACGGCGTGCGGTTCAGTAGCCCCGGCAGCGTTTCCCACTCGTCGGCCCACGGGGCATTTCGCCCGAAGTGCAGCACGAAACCCAACGCCGAAAGCGTCATCAGCGCCCAAATGATGCCCACGAACCGCGTGGTCCACCTTGTCGCGCCCGGCGGAGAAATATAGAAATGACTCACTCTAGAACCCCGAGAGTATCGTTGAAGGAGTGAGTATATGGTCGAGCGGCGAATCGAGTTGGATCGGCGTTACATGCGCAAAGACAAAATGTTCAAGCTCAAGAAGAAGCTCGGCACCGCACTCGGCGCGGATCGCGAGAAGATTCTGTACAAGATCAAGCGCCTCAGCCCGTGGTGGACGGAAGACTGCCTGAAGCAAGCCGAAGCCGCGAAGGGCACCGCCCCCGTCGTAGCCGCCAAGCCGAAGGTCGAGAAGGAAAAGAAGCCGACCCGCGCACCGGCAGCCCGCGCCAAGAAGTCGTAATCGCTCAGCGATCGATGTGAAACCGCTGGCGAATCGACGACATGACTCGGGTTAGCTCCGTCGTGAATCGAGCACCTGCTGTTAGCCTTTCGCCCGCCTCGAATCCCAATCGGCGGGCCAGCTTCTCGCGATCGTCCTCCGCGTCCGGCACCACGGTCAGCGGGCGATCCGCCACCATTCGTAATTTCGCTTCGACCAATCGCAAGAACGAATATCCGTCGCGCAACACGTCTGCATCTTCGGGCGGTAGCAGCCCCGTAACCCGCAACGATTCGAGCGCATCCCAGACATTCGCCTGCATGATCTGCGGGTACGCTTCGCCGTGCTTCAGTTGCATCGCCTGCACGAGAAATTCGACATCGACCAACCCGCCGGCGGCGCGTTTCAGGCTGCCTCGCCCGTTGGCTTCGAGCTTCGTTCGCATCGCGAGAATTTCCATCACGACATCGGGTTGCCACGGCTGCGAGACGATCGCCGTGCGAATCGCGGCGAGCACTTCGTTGGCAAATGTCGCATCGCCACGCAACACACGAGCGCGGGTGAGCGATTGGCGTTCCCACGGCTGGCTGTTTTCCTCGCGGAAATAACGTGCGAACTCCGTCAGAGGCACGACCAGGCTGCCCGATTTCCCCGTCGGCCGCAACCGCATATCGACGGCGTACAGTCGCCCCATCGGGCCGTTTCGCGTCGTCGCCTGAATCACTTTCTGCGCGAGATCGGTAAAGGCGTGGTAGTTCGTCGTCACTTCGATTCGCGTATCCGCGTCGGGTGCCACGGTCGCGCCGTCGTGCTGGAAAATCAGCAGCAAATCGAGGTCGCTGTGGTAATTGATCTCGCGGCCACCGAGCTTGCCCAGGCCGAGAACGACGTACGGGCACGGTACCACCTCGCCACTTGCGAGTGCGATCGACGGGATGCCGTAACGGGCGCGCACCTGCGGTTCTTGCAGGTCGATCACCGCGTTCAGTACCGTTTCGGCGATGTCGCTCAGCCCGGCGGTCGTCTCGCGGATCGGCGCTTTCCCGAGGAGGTCGCGGACGCCGATGCGCAAGAGTTCCTTGTCCTGGAAGCTGTGCAAAATCGGGTCGGGATCGGTCGCACCGCGTAGCAATTCCGCGAGTTCCACGCGCAGTTCGTCCGCCGAACGCGGTTGATCGAGCACGAGGCTATCGAGCAATTCGTCGATCATGCCGGGGTTGTTCATCATCAGCCCACACAAGAACGGGCTGCCCGCACAGAGGTCGACGTACAGTTTCAGCGTGGCCGGGTTGAAGCTGAACAGCTCGTAAAGCACCGCCTTCGCACCGAGCGACGCGGTCACTTTTTCGAGCGTGTTCAGCGTCTCGTCGGGGTCGGGTGTTTCCGCCACCGCGCGCAACAGTTGCGGAGCGATACTGGCGAGAAAGTGCCGACAGCGGCGATGCGACAGGAATCGCACCGATTCGCGTGCGAGTTGCGATAAATTTTGGTACGCCTTCGCGACATCGGCAAACGGGTAGCGCCCGAGTACGGCCTTCACGGTCGCATCGTCGGGGTCGGGGTCGAGGATCAAATCCGACTCCGGTTCCGCTAAACCGTCCGCATCGGGGAACGTCTGATGCAACAGGTGATCGAGAATGCCGCGGTCGAGCCGCGTCTTGTCTTGAAGGTCTTTCAGGAACTGATCGAGCGGATCGATTAGCAAGCCGCGCATGCCAATCGCGTGCCCCGTTGGCTCGTCGAGTGGCGACCGCCGTTGCGGCGACAGCGTCGTCGGCGGAGGCCGCAACATACTTTCGAGATGGGCTTCCGCACGGCCCTCGACGCGCGCCGGTTCGGCGTAACCCATCCGCAATGCGAGCTTGCGCAACTCCTCGCTCGAGTCGGGTAGACGGTGCGTTTGCATGTCGAACAGAAGCTGTAAGCGGTGCTCGGTTTTTCGCAGAAACCGATACGCATCGGACAAGATGTACGTTTCGTTCCCGGTTAAGCACCCTGCGATTTCGAGGGCTTCGAGCGAAAGCAGCGTGTTGCGTTGCCGTACCGCCCGCAGGTCGCCACCGTTGAGCAGTTGCAGAAACTGCACCGTGTACTCGATGTCGCGAATACCGCCACGCCCGACTTTCACATCGCGGTCATCGACGCCGCCACGGATCGCACGCTGCTCCATCTGGCGCTTGAGTGCCTTCACTTCGTTGATTTCGGAGAAGCTAAAATACTTGCGATACACGAACGGCTCGATCGCCATCACGAACTCGCGGCCGAGTTCGGGGTCGCCCGCACACGGTCGCACTTTAATCAGCGCCTGCCGTTCCCAGGTGCGGCCCATCACGTCGTAGTAGCTCAGCGTGTTCGCCAAAGTCCGTGCGAGTGGACCGCGTTGCCCCTCGGGGCGTAGCCGCAAATCGATGCGGTACGCGAATCCGGTATCGGTGTGCGACGATAATAGCCGCAGAATTTCCGACACGACCCGTGCGAAGAAATCGCTGTTCGCAGTCGGCGAGCGTTTGCCGACCGTCTCGCCTTCGTCGTCGTAAACGAACATGAGATCGAGGTCGGACGAGTAGTTCAGTTCGTCGCCGCCGAGTTTGCCGAAAGCCAGTGCCGCGAGCCGTGCCGGGGTGCCCTGCCCCGTCGTCGGGCTGCCGAACTTCTTCGCCGTGGTCCGCATCGCGTGTTGCATCGCCACTTCAATTGACGCATCGGCGACCCGTGCGAGGTCTCTACTAATTTCTTCGAGCGGGCGATCGCGAATCACGTCGTTGATGCCGATGCGTAACGCCTGCCGACGACGGAAGCGGCGGAACGCACGCAAGACGTTCGCATCGTCGGTGGCGGCTTCGACGGCCAACCGTAACTGCGTCGTGAGTTCCGACGTCGATGGGTTTCGACCAGGCGGTTGCAACAGCGGTTCGAGCGCATCGGGGTCGATGGCCAGCGTGTCCGCGAAGAACTGCGACGTCGCAAGTAGGTGCAGAATTTTCTCGAGGTTCCGCGACGGCACATCGAGCAACTGCGGCAAGTAACTCCGTGCCCGCGGCTGCGCCAGGAGGCGTTCGAGGTTGTTCGCGGCCATGTCCGGGTCGGCCGTCGTCGGCAGGTACTCGGTCAGTAGCGGCAGCAAAATCGCATGATATTCGGGGCCAACGTGCCGCTCCAGTGCCGCGAGGTTTTCGCGGCCACGTGTACCATCGCGAAACGGTAACGAAGTGTGCATACCACGATTATGTGAGAACCAGCGGGCCGGTCGAGTGCGCATCCGATTCGCGGGTGTTACTTTTGCAGTCGCTTGAGACTTGCGGCGGCATCTTTTGTCAGCGGGTGCGTCGCTTCGCCGGCGGCGATTTTTGTTAGCAAGGCGCGTGCGTCGGCGTTCCCGATTCGTTCGAGTAACTCGATCACGCGGACTTCCATCACGTTCGGCAGCACCGGTTTCATCATCTTTTCGACAATCTTTTCCAAGCGCTCTTTGACTTCGAGCGATGCCGTCGTTTCGATTGCAGCTCGCAGTTCGGCCTCGTAGTGTTTGCCGTGAGTCGCCAACGATTGGCTCGCGGATTCCCGGTCTGCAAATGCGGGTGCGTCGAGTTGTTCGATCCATTTCGCGACTTGGTCCTTCGTCGGTTTCGCGGTCGCAACGATCGGCTTGATCTTCTCGGTCAGCAGCGGGATCGCCACATCGGGACGGGCTGACAGTTCGCGGATGGCGTCCCAGGCGCGTTTCGCGGAATCGCCCGCCAACGCGCTCCAGAGGGTTTCGGGCGCGTTTGGTTTCTCGGCTGACCATTTCGTATCGGCCACGTCGTAAATGAGCACGGACGTATCGCCTGTCCCGATGGCAAGGCGTGTGCCATCGGGGCTGAAACAGAGGCTATGCGGCGGTGCCGTAGCGGCTGGGATTTCGCTACGGACTTGCCCCGAGGCCCATTCGATTATGCTGACGTGATATTTCAAAACCGGCTTAAGGTGAAACGTCGAATACGCAAACACCCGACCGTTTGGGCTGAACCGAGGGATCGTTCCATTGAGCGAGGTACTGAGGATCGTTCGTACGATTTTTGCGGTCGGAATATCCCATACCGTCATCGTACCGACTGGATCGATCACGATTGCCGAGCGATTATCTGATGCGACGACAATAATGGTTCTTTCGTTTCCATTTCCCGTCAAAGACATCGTACCTTGGGAGAGCTTGTTGCCGGTGCGCAAATCGAACGCATGAAATTCAATTTGCATCGAATAGTTATTTCGCTCTCGTTTACACACAAAGCTGGCCATCATGGTGCCATCGGGAGTCGCACCGCAGCCAATTCCCATGATGACGAACGGCGATTTTTCGTCTTGGAGAAATCGGTGGTCGACGATCACTCGTCCGCTCTCGGTGTCCCAGGCACAGTTTGAAAATACGTTGGAATTTCTCACGTAGTGTTGCACGTTCGCAACGAGCCGCTTCCCATCGATCGACGTACTCAGCCCACCGTTGATCGAACTGTTGTTTTGTCGGCTCGGTACGAACAGCGAGTGAATTTCTTCGCCGGTCTGGATGTTCACTCGCGCCAGCCCGGTACCGTTCGGCAGGTAAATCGACTCGGAATCCGCACTGAGCGTGGCGTTGTACAACGACCACACTCTCGGCCAACGGTGGCTCGCATTCGCGAAGTGGCTGTAATTCGTGAGTTCTTTGCCGGTCTTCGCATCCCAGCGCACGACCTTGTTATCGAGTCCGAACGTCAAAATCTGTTTGCCATCGGGCGTGTAGCGAATTTGGCTAACCGCACTGAAGTGGCCTTCTTGTGGTGTGAGCGTTTTTCCCGGT
Organism: Limnoglobus sp.; assembly: GCA_043785305.1. Lineage (GTDB taxonomy): Bacteria > Planctomycetota > Planctomycetia > Gemmatales > Gemmataceae > Limnoglobus. Next base: position 29,313 of record JAYVXI010000154.1, read on the forward strand.
ATTGTCCACACCTGCATCGTCGAATTCAGCTTCCCGTACGCAACCGCTGGCCCTTCCGCAGGAAATGCGACGGCTTCGACGCCGTTGGAAACCGGCGCGAAACCGGAACCGAGACTCGCCCCGGTCGCCACATCCCAGATTTGCACGTGGCCATCGTTGGAAGCGCCGGCCAACTTCGCGCCATCGGGCGAGAGGAACAGTTTCTGCCCACCACCGGACCGCGTGAGGTATTGCCGCAGCGATTTTCCCGTTGCGACATCCCAGGCTTCCATGGCCGCGTTTTGTCCGCCGATAAAAATCTGCTTGCCATCGGGCGAAAACTGCACGCAATGCACCTGGCTCGATACGGTCTTAATTTTGGCCAATTCCTTCTTCGTTTCGATGTCCCAAATCTGCACGACGCCCGCCTGGGGTTCGTCTTTCTCGTTCCGCACGTAATGCTGGCCGAACGTCGCGAGGCGTTTGCCATCGGCGGAAATCACCGTCTGGATTTGACTCGTTTGCAATACATCGAACTCCGCGATCCGTTCGCCACTACTCAGGTGCAACACGTATGCTTTGCCATTATCTTCTTGATTTTGTTGGTATTGCGAGCCGTAGGCAAATCGCTCGGCTTTCGCATCGTGGGTCGGCACTCCTTGACCTTGAAAGAAATCGCCGCGGGGAACTCTACCGCGACGAAGATTGTTGTCGACCGTCTCGTACTTGGCCAAAATTTCGCCCGTGATCGTGTTCACGACGAGAACGCCGTTGTGAGCGTACAGCACGAAGCGATCCCCCGCAGGATTCAGCGAGAACCGATTACCGTACACATTGACATTCTCTTTCAGCGCAACTGTGCGGATTTCCTTGCCAGTCTCGACGCTAAGGTATCGAAGTGTATTCGGAGCCTGCAATTGCAAGATCGAGCGACCGTCGGGAGTCAGCATCGAGGCCGTTTCGTTGCTCGATTGTCGGAACTTCGTCGTTCCCAATCGCACGATCGCGCCTTCGGGAAGGGCATCGGTGGCTTGGCCGAACGAGCGATCCGCCAGCGCGAACGCAACGCAAACGAGGAGAGCACGAATCGCGTACATGGCAACACTCGAAGAAGAGGAAAGCACCCCGTTAGATTACGCAATTGCCGGATTTTGTGCAAAATTTTCAGTGCGACGCGAACTCGTTCATCGGCACACGAACGTCGTGCCGCTCGCCTGGTTTTTCCAGAATGCGGAAAAACGTCCGCCCACACGATTTGGCACAGTCAAAAAATCGCAGGCGATCCGACGCAAGTCGGAATTCGCGACGTGCACGGAGTGACGCAAAAGTGTCGCGAAATGACATAGAATTGTCGCACTCGGTCGATTTTGTGTCGCACTCGGTCGATTTTGTGTCGCACTCGGTCGATTTTTGGTCGCATCTTACGCCGGTTCTCGAAACGCTGTCAATCGGCGTAACCCACAATCCGAGTTCGAGATACAGAATAGAGATCAGCGGATTGCGATCAAAAAAGCGACTTTTTGGGGCCTCCAAAACCGAAAAAACACCCGAAAAAACGGTTTTGAAGCCTCCGCAATTCAGACTTACGTCGATTTAGAGCGTCGAAAAACACGCGAACTCCATAGAATTGGCATCGCGATGACTACCGGTTTGCCGCGCAGCGAACCTTCCCGCCGCATCCCGCCATGCCCGAGCCGCTCACGTTTCTGATGGGGAAACACCCCGCAATTCTGCCTGCGGACTTGCGCTATTGCCGGAACCACATGTGGTGCCGTCCGGGTGCAGATGGGCGACACCAGTTCGGGTTTTCGGGGTATGCAGTGCGGCTGATGCAAGACGTGTACTTCCTCGAATGGAAGGTCAACGACGGCGATGCGGTCGCGATGAAACAAGAGATCGGCTTCATCGAAAGCTCCAAGGCCCAAAGCGAACTCTATTCGCCACTCGCTGGTAAAGACATCCGGTTCCATGCGAGTTTGCTGAACGATCCGTCGGCGATTAACTCGGACACGCACGCAACGGGATGGTTGTTCGAGATGGCCGCCGACATTTCGGGTACGATGGACGCAAGTGAATACTACGCCTATCTGGAAGGGGCGTGGGCGACGGCGCAACGGATATTGAAGAACCAAGTGAACCTCGATGACGACGAGTGACTATGAGCCGCAAACTGACGGTCGTATTATCGCAAGCCCCCGGCAAGAACCCCGCCAAGCGCGGGCTGGAAGAAAGCCTCGCCGCCGCACTGATTATGGAGCCGGGCGTCGATGTCTCGATCGTGCCGAACCTCTACGACATGGGGCCGGACCACACCGGGCGGATGTTCCTCGAATCGGTCCCCGGCGACATGGTCGTATTAAGCTGGTTGTTCCCACGCGCCGCATTCTGGTTGCTCGATCGCGATGGCATCAAAGGGCAGTTCGGCATCACACTGCTCAAACCGCCCGCCGACGATGAAGAGGAAAAAGAGAAAGAGAAGGAAAAGCCACTCGAAGGCATCGGCGCGACAGGAACCATTCCGGACCGGCACATTTACACGCTCGATTTACGCGACTTCAACAAAGCCGAACCGTACGTCAACGAGATCCGTCGCATCATCGCTGAAGCCACCGAACGGACGCGCCAGAAGGCAATCGACAAAGCGGTCGCGAACCCGGTGATGATCTCGCTCGGGCTGCCGTCCAAGAACGGCCACACGGAACCGACGATCGCGTTGCCGATGTTCAACGCGGACGATTTGCTCGCCCCGGCCAACCGGCGCTGGTACCCGGTGATCGACTACAACCGTTGCACGAACTGCCTCGAATGCCTCGATTTCTGCCTGTTTGGCGTCTATGGCGTCGATTCGTTCGACCGGATTCTCACGGAGAATCAGGATCAGTGCAAGAAGGGTTGCCCCGCCTGTAGCCGCGTCTGCCCGCAAACCGCGATCATGTTCCCCGAGTACAAAACGCCGACGATTGCAGGCGCGGACGTTGGCGCGATTGGCGGATTAAAGATCGACCTGAGCAAGCTGTTCGGCGGTGGCGACACGGTGGATGCACTGACCGCTGCCGTCGCCGAGCGCGACCGCGAACTCGTCGCCGACGGCCGCGACGCCGTCGGCCTCGCCGTCGGCATCCCGAAGCGACAAACGGGCAAATCGCAACAGCCCAAAGACGACCTCGACCGCCTCGTCGATGACTTGGATTTACTCGGGTTATAATGCACGCAGGAGGAACGACGATGGAAACCTCGATTGCGGGCTCGGCGGGCGGTGGCGGCGGTGGTGGGGTTATAATGCACGCAGGAGGAACGACGATGGAAACCGCGAAACAACTGGCAATAAAGGTTCTGCAAGCCATGCCCGACGACTGCACGTGGGAGCAGGTTCGGTATCGGATCGAACTGTGCGCGAAGATCGAGATCAGCGAAGCCGAGATCGACGCAGGCCAAGGCATACCAAATGAACAAGTCATGCAGGAGATGGAGCAGTGGCTAAAATCATATGGTCAGCCCCAACTCGCTTCGACCTCGAGATGATTCTGGCAACGATTGCTCGGGAAGTTGGGCAACATGTTGCCCGAAAATGGAGCCAGCGAATATCGCGTGCCATCGCCCAGTTAGCGTTATTTCCAGAAATCGGTTCGGAGGTAGAAGTATTCCCTTTCCGAAACTTTCGAGAGCAAATCGTCGGGCCATACCGGATCATTTACCGTTTCGATGGAGTAAACTGTCGACTGTTAGCAATAGTCCGTGCCCAGCAAGACTTGACCCGACGCTTAAATACTGAAGACGATTTCATCTAAATGCGATACCAGGTGCGACGATGGAAACCGCGAAACAACTGGCAATGAAGGTTCTGCAAGCCATGCCCGATGACTGCACGTGGGAGCAGATCTGTCGTGACACTCGCCCCAATCTCGCCTCCATGCCGCGTACCTCACCGCTCGCAATGCGCCGCTTGCCGAACGAAATCCTGTGATTCCTCACTTGTTGAGACGGGTTCTCAGCGAATTCGCACTGTTCGTGTGCGATTCTCGCGCCTATAAATGGAATAGAACTAGTGCGGATTCGGTTGTTCGGGATGTTCAACGGAGTGCGAGATGTCGCTATTAAGCCGCAAGGCCGATTACGCGCTCCTGATACTGGGGTTCCTGCACCACAAGACTGGTAGCAGCAATGCCCGCGAGATTTCGGAGAAGTACGGCCTCAGCCGATCCTTCGTGGCGAACATTCTGAAGGAACTTTGCCAGAAGGGTTACGTCGTCAGCCATCGCGGCGTCAAGGGCGGATACGCACTGTTGCGGGCGTCGAAAGATGTGACGCTTGCTGAATTGCTGGAGTCGGTCGAAGAAGGCTTCAAACTGACGGTTTGCACCAGCCACGGACACTCCGATGGGATCTCTGAACTGGAACTGTGTTCGGTGGAACACGTCTGCCCTATGAAAGGGCCGATTGCCGAAATCCACCGCCGGCTGATGGTCGTTCTGACCGGCGTGACGCTGCACGAGTTGTTCGCACCCGGCGAAATGCGGTCGCAGTTATACGAGCAACTGACGGTACTCAACATTGGCCGACACGCAATACCGATGGTCGCACCGACCTCGGCATAACATGTATCCTTTCACGTGAACATCAAAGACGAGACTTGAATATGGTGAATCTGCCGATTTATATGGATAACAACTCGACCACGCAGACCGATCCGCGTGTGGTCGCTGCGATGTTGCCATACTTCACGCAGAAGTTTGGCAATGCCGCAAGCCGTAACCACCCGTTCGGTTGGGAAGCGGAGACCGCCGTCGAAGAGGCGCGCGAACAGATTGCGAACCTCATCGGAGCGAGCGCGAAAGAGATCATCTTCACGAGTGGTGCCACCGAGAGCAATAACCTCGCCATCAAGGGCGTGGCGGCGATGTACAAGAAAAAAGGCAACCACATTATCACCGCGTCGACCGAGCACAAATGCGTGCTCGATACGTGCAAGCGGCTCGAACGCGATGGCTATCAGGTAACGTACCTGCCCGTCGATGTCTACGGCCGCGTCAGCGCGCAGCAAGTGCGCGATGCGATCACCGACAAGACGATCTTGGTGAGCGTGATGTTCGCGAACAACGAGATCGGCACGATCAACCCGATGAAGGAAATCGGCAAGGTCTGCAAGGAAAAGGGTGTGTTGTTTCACACCGACGGCGTACAGGCGGTCGGCAAGGTTCCGGTGAATGTACAAGAACTCGGCATCGACTTGATGAGTTTGACCGCACACAAACTGTACGGCCCGAAGGGCATCGGGGCGTTGTACGTTCGCAAGAAAGACCCGCGTGTCCGCCTCGAGCCGATCATCGATGGCGGTGGCCACGAACGCGGAATGCGTTCGGGCACGCTGCCTGTGCCGCTGATCGTCGCGTTCGGCGAAGCGTGTGCGATCGCTCAGAAAGAGATGCCCGAAGAGTGCAAACGCACATTCGCCCTCCGCGAACGGCTCCGCAAGGGGATCATGGATCAACTGACCGAAACGTACCTCAACGGTCACCCGACCGAGCGCCTGCCGGGCAACGCGAACATCAGTTTCGCGTACGTCGAAGGCGAAGGTATGATGATGGGCATCAAGGATGTCGCGGTGTCCAGCGGCTCCGCCTGTACGAGTGCGAGCCTCGAACCGAGTTACGTGCTGCGTGCGCTCGGCGTCGGCGACGAACTCGCCCACAGCAGCATCCGCTTCGGCATAGGCCGATTCACGACCGTGGACGAAGTCGATTACGTCGTCGACCTCGTCGTGCGCGAAGTGAAACGCCTCCGCGAAATGTCGCCACTCTACGAGATGGCACAAGCCGGCATCGACCTGAAGAGCATCGAGTGGGCGGCGCACTGAGTATCGGAGAATGATGTCGTACGCTGATTTTACACTGGAATCCGCAGAAGAACGCCTCGGTTTACGAGTGGGTTTGGGAGACTTGTTCCCGGAAATGTCGCCGATGCCCGTGCCACGCTGGCTTCACGAGGGTCTCGACCGTGGGCGGGCGATTGCGGCAATTACCAGTGAAAAAGCGCGATCGGAATTTCTGGTCGCGCCGATATTGATGGCTTGCCGCGAACTGGTTTCGGGTGATCTCGCCATCTACTCGGGACAGCGTTTGGATGTGGATCAAAGTCGGGCCTCGTCGGCGAGTGCGATTTCATCCTCGCCCGTACGGCTCCGGTGCCGCGATTACGTGCGCCACTGGTGATGATTCTGGAGGCGAAACGAGGAGACATCGAACTGGGTTTAGGTCAGTGCGTGGCTCAGATGGTTGCCGCCCAGATGTTCAACGAACGTGCGGGTACGGTTCGTTCTGCGATCTTCGGAATTGTCACGACCGGCGAAAACTGGCAGTTTCTGAAACTCGATGGTTGTATGGTGACATTGCACACGAACCGATTGTTCATCGACAACCTCGGTGCCATCCTGGCGGCATTACGAATCGCGCTGACGCAGCCAATCGCATAATAGAAGTTCGGGAGAAGTGATGCCACCGACAACCGTGAAAAGCTTGGAAGAACGACTCGATGACTTCTCCACGGAAGTCATGGGCAAGCTGGAAGATGTAACGACCTCATTGAATACGTTGGCATTCAATCAGGAAAAACTTGAGGCGAACCAGGAGAAATTCGAGGCAAACCAGGAGAAATTCGAGGCAAACCAGGAGAAGCTCCAATTGCAGGTTGCAGTATTAGCATCCAATCAGGAAAACCTGCAATTGATAGTCGGCGAACTCAAAGGCTATCAACGAGACTTTGCTAGCTCCATGGTCAAATATGAATCGGAAATAAAATTTCTCGCACACAGCCAAGCGACAACACAGGCTCAATTAGCGACTATTGTGAATGCCCTCAACACACAGCAAGCACAATCCGCTACGACGAATGCCAAACTGGACAACGCCATTGATGATTTGAAACTCACGCGGTTGCGTCTCGATGCGACCGTCGTTCGGCTCGATTCTCCGGAAAGCGGACTGAATGTCATCGCGGTCAAACTCGGATTGACTGTTTTGAAAATCGATGAAGAGGCCAGGAACCTCAAAAACGACCGTGTTGAATTCGCCGCATTTCGTGGCAACGTCGATAGTAAGCTCGGCATTGCCAAGTGGATCGCTGCGACCGCTGCCCTGGCGCTCATCACCGTTATTCTTTCGGCCTTTGCCGTGGCTCGATCCGCAGGAAGTTTAGAGGCTACCGTACAACAACAGCAGAAAACACTCGACGAGATGAAACGGCAACTTTCCGTGATCGAAGAGAAGTTGAAGAAGTAACTTTCTAACCAGGAGCATTCCATGCCATACAGCGACAAGGTTCTCGAACATTACGGCAACCCGCGGAACGTGGGGAGCTTGGACGTCAAAGACGCCAGCGTGGGCACGGGCCTCGTCGGCGCGCCGGAGTGCGGCGACGTCCTCAAGCTGCAAATCAAGGTGAACCCGTTGACGGGCGTCATCGAAGATGCGCGATTCAAGACCTTCGGTTGCGGTTCCGCGATTGCCTCAAGTAGCCTCGCGACCGAGTGGCTCAAGGGTAAGACCGTCGACGAAGCGCTCGGCATCAAGAACACGCAGATCGTCGAAGAACTCGCGCTGCCGCCGGTGAAGGTTCACTGTTCGGTTCTCGCCGAGGATGCGATCAAGGCTGCGGTCAAGAATTACCAAGAAAAACAAGATCAGGTCGCCGAGAAGGCAGAACTGGCTACCGTCGCCGGGTAATGGCGTATATAATCCCCTAACGGTCACACCACACAGAAGGAAGTTCTCACGATGTCCACAAGCACACTCGAACAGCCTACCACCTTACAAATGAACGATGCCGCCCCCAAGGCCGCACCGATCGTCGTCACGGATCGCGCTGCGTCCGAAGTGAAGCGAATCGTCGCTGAGCAAGGCACCGCCGGCAAGCTCTACCTTCGCCTCCGCGTCGTCGGCGGCGGTTGTAGCGGCTTCCAGCACAAGCTCGACCTCGATGAGATCGTCAACGAAAAGCTCGACGACACGTTCAACATTCACGGCGTCGATATCGTCGTCGACAAGCGTAGCTCGCTGTACCTCGATGGCGTCACCGTCGATTTCCACGACGACCTGAACAAACGCGGCTTCAGCGTGTCGAACGCCTCCGCGAAGACGACCTGCGGTTGCGGTAGCTCGTTCTCCATGTAGTAGTGGAAAAATATGGCTGATTACTTCGAGCGCCTCGGTTTACCGAGGCGCTTTTCCGTTGACCCTGCCACGGTGGAACGCGAATACCTGGCGCGGTCGCGCGAATTGCACCCGGATTTCCACCATCTCGGTGGGGATTTGGAACAGCGCACGAGTCTGGAACTGACGGCAGCGCTGAACGAAGGCTACGTCACGCTGCGCGACCCGTTTCGGCGCGGCGAATATCTGCTGACGTTGCTCGGCGGGCCTTCGGTGCGTGAGGAAAAGAACCTCGACCAGAGCTTCCTCATGGAGATGATGGAACTTCGCGAACGGATCGAAGAAGCGCGTGCGGAACCGGAACGGCTGCAAGAAGTCGAAGCCGAACTGACCGCACAGTTAGCCGGGTTCGCCACGGAGATCGGCAATCAGTTCGCGAAGTTGGAAGCGGGGCCGGACCTGCCACCGACGCGCATCACCATTCGCAAAACCCTGAATGCCGCGAAGACCATTCAGAGCCTGCTGCGCGATCTGCGCGCGGAGTAGTTACGAGGCCACGATGAACGACATTGCCGATGGCGAAACCGCAGAGATGCAAGGGTCCGGCTCGAAGCCGTACGTGCTGAAAAACATCGGCGGTGTCTATTCGTGTTCGTGTCCCGCGTGGCGAAACCAATCGACGACGATCGAGCGCCGAACGTGCAAGCATTTACGCAAGTATCGCGGCGATGCGGCCGAGGAAACGCGCATCGGTGGGGCACTGCCGCAGAAGCCGGTGACGGATAGCGAAGCGAGCGCGGGGCCGCCGATTCTGCTCGCTGAGAGTTGGGACAACGCGCAGGATCTCAGCGGGTGGTGGCTCAGCGAAAAGCTCGACGGCGTGCGGGCGTACTGGGACGGCAAACAGTTTTTATCGCGCCAGGGGAACCTCTATCACGCGCCGGCGTGGTTCACGGCTGGGCTACCCGAGGTGCCGCTCGATGGCGAACTCTGGATCGCGCGCAAGGCATTTCAGCGCACCGTCAGCATCGTGCGCCGACAAGATCAGAGCGAGCATTGGAAGGAAGTGAAGTTCCTCGTGTTCGATGCCCCCGCCGTCGTGGGACCGTTCGAGGATCGCATCGTATATCTGAAAGTCCAGATCGCGAATTGGAACTCCACATACACATCGTTGCTCGATCAACAACTCTGTACGAGCGTCGAACAGTTGCGTACGGAACTGGCGCGGGTCGAACAACTTGGTGGCGAAGGATTGATGTTGCGGCAGCCGGGGTCGAAGTACGTCGCGGGGCGGTCGAGTACGCTGTTGAAGGTGAAGCGATTTCACGATGCCGAGGCAGTCGTGGTCGGGCACGAGCCGGGCAAAGGGAAGCACAAGGGGCGACTCGGTGCGCTGGCGGTGCAGTTACCGAACGGCAAACGCTTCAGCGTCGGCACCGGTTTCAAAGACAAAGAACGCGGGAACCCGCCCGCCATCGGCACGACGATCACCTTCCGCTACCAGGAACTCACCGACGGCGGCATCCCGCGCTTTCCGAGTTTCGTCCGCGAGTCGTGACCGCGAACCGCTCACTCGCCGATCTTCGCATCCGTAGGCAGCAGGATCTTCGTGCCCGCTCGCATCGCTTCGTCGGCGCGTTGCGTGGGGTTCAGATCCCAGATTTTGCCCCAGAGGTTTTCGTCGCCGTAGGCGGCCTTCGCGACTTCCTTCATCGTCATGCCGCCGGTCGGGATCGCGTACTGGCGGTAGCCACCGGCGGCCCGTGACGCGGGTGCCGACGCCCATTCAATGTTCGATTTCTCGGTGGCGACCGGTTGGCCGATCAGCGTGGCGTACTTCTTGCGGAGTACGTGGATCGGCGGAATCTCGACGCGGGGCACTTGCGAAAGCGTCGCGTTGCGGTTGTAGGCTTTCAGCGCTTCGCCGTAACGATCGTCGTCGAGGTATTGCTTGCTGACGCTCGCCCAGGTTTCGCCGCCACCCTTCGGGTAGTGCAAATCGACGTCGTAATCGGTGCGAGTTTCGCCAACGGACGGCGCGACGGGCTTGACATCGAATGGCTCCAGTTTCGCCGGTTCGGGAAGTACCGGATTGATATCGATCTTCGGCAGTGAGGGCGTCACGTCGATCTTCGGCAGAACCGTGGTCGCGGTATCGATCTTAGGCAGGGGCAAGTCGGATTTCGCTTCTGGCTTCTTCACTTCGAGAATCGGCTTCGGTGCGGGAATGTCGAGCGTGGGCTGCGTTAGTGGCGGCGCGATTAACATTGGCGAAGCGGGGAGTGTCAACACGGGAGCCACGGGCGTTGGCGGCGTAACGCCGGTCTGCACGAGCATCGGTACTTCGAGCTTCGGCACATCGAGAGTCGGCGGCGTGATGACCGGCGCGGCCGGGACCGTAATGACTGGCTCCGATGCGCTGACGAGTGTGAGTATTGGTGCCCGCGTCGGCCGATCCGGGTCCGGGATTCGCATCTCCGGGATCCACGCCGACAGCTTCTGTTGCAAGTCTTTGGTCATCGGCAAGGGCAGCCACTGTGCGATCAATCCTTTCGGATCAATCCAGACTGGCTGCGGCTGTTTTTCGTTGGCGTCAATCTTCGGCGAGTCGATTGTTATCTTCGGCAACTCGAATGCTGGGGTACCTGTCACCGTGGGCGTTGGCACGTTAAGGTCGAATTTGCCGAGCGAGATCTCGGGAACCTTCACGTCTATTAGCGGCGTGATCGGCACGGCGGGTAGTGGGGCTGGCGTTTTGTCCGGTTCGGCCACTTGCACTTCGGCAACGGCTCGGTTCGGCACGGGTGGTGGCCAGACCATGCGTAACACGCCTGCGCCGACGGCCAGACTCACCAGCCCCGTGGTGATGACACCCTTCTGCCGCGTCGGTTTTAACAGCGATCGCGCGAACTCGGGTAGCCAGGCGTACGACGACGACACCGGCGGTTTCGCTGGCTCGACTAGCGGCGTTTGTTTGACGCTGGGTGGGGTGGGCGGCAGTGGCTTCATGCTCGGCATCGGCGGCGCGGGGGCCAACAGTGGGGCCTGCACGGGCGTCGTCGGTTTCGGCAACGGCGGAAGCAACGTCGAACCGTACGATGGCTCCGCGAGCGGCTTCATCGCCGGTAGCACGGGCAACGAAATGGGGTCGAAACCGAGTGTATTGAGGTCGCTCATCCGTGAACACCTTATGTTGACTTACGTTCGGATCGCCACCCGCAACTTCGCGCTGCGAGATCGTGGGTTTCGTGCCGATTCGATATCGGTCGCTTCCACTGGCTTCTTGTTCACCGGTTGCCACACCGGTTGCCCGCGAAACGCCATTTTCACGCGGCGATCTTCCAGCGAATGGAAGCTAATCAACCCGACGCGGCCGCCCGGTTTCACGACTTTCGGCAAGATCGCCAACAGGCGATCCAACGCGCTGAGTTCGTCGTTCACCGCCACGCGCAATGCCTGGAATGTCCGCGTCGCCGGGTGGATTCGCCGCGTGTCCGGCCCCCACGGTACGCTATGTTTCACCACGTCGGCAAGATCGGCTGTCGTGGCGAACGGTTGCGTTTGTCGCCGTTCGACGATCCGCCGCGCGATCTTGCGGCTATGTCGCTCTTCGCCGTACTCGAATATCAAGTCCGCCAGCCCGCCCTCGCTGAGGCGGTTCACGAGGTCCGCTGCCGTCTGCCCGCCGTTGCGGTCGAGCCGCATATCGAGCGGCCCATCGTGCTGGAAGCTGAAGCCGCGCGTCGGGTCGTCCATCTGGTCCGAACAAAACCCGAGGTCGGCGAGCACGCCATCGACCGCACCCAGCCCCGCATTCTTCAGCACATCATCGAGCTGATCGAAGTTCGCACGAATCAGCGTGAACGGCAGCCCTTGCAGCGTCACCGTGGCGAGCGCGAGCATCGCGTCGTCCTGATCCAGACCGAACAGATGGCCATTCGGGGCGATCCGTTCAGCAATCAATTTCGCATGTCCGCCAACGCCGGTCGTGCAATCGACCCACGTCTCGCCGGGCTTCGGATCGAGCAAAGTCAGCGTCTCGAGCGGCAACACGGGCAGGTGCCGCGCGATGGTGTTTGGGGTCATACGGTATCTAGCAAAAGCGGTCAAGTCGAACGGGAACGTACAGTTGAATTACGAAATGGAGCGGATGAGAAGCGAATCTGCATCGAGTACTGTTACCATTTCGAGTCGAATGGTACCGACTGGTTTCGCAAAATTCGACCCGCGAGAGTGTAACGATACGAAATTTAACTGTCCCATTTGACTGGAATGGCACATGGTCTGCGTGACCTCATGCAGAATTTTTAACCGCGGAGGGCGCTGAGTACGCGGAGTAAAAGTTTATGATTTCCGCAAGGTTCCAATTCAAGCGAACTGTTACTCTGAGTGAACCATCACACGATTTGATTTTTCTTTTCTCTGCGTCTTAGCGCCTCTGCGTGAGAATGATTTCATCCCGACCCGGTTGACAGGAATTGCAACTCAAAACGATTCTCACGCAGAGCCGCAAAGACGCAGAGCAAAGATCAAAAATGGATTCCGTATCTCAAATACTTCTTTGCGTACTCAGCGGCCTTTGCGGTTATACTTCACACGGTCGGAAATGACACGTCACCGGTCTTACAAACCATACTTGTTAGCCCGACACGCTAGCGAGGAATTACTGTCGTTTCTGCGATGTCGTGCCTTCTCTCGGGTTCCCCTCGCTTGCGCGTCGGGCTAACAAAAACGTATCGAATCACACCGCCCGAAGTATAATGTTGTGATTTCCGTTTTTGATCGCAGCCCAAATGGGACAGTTATTTAAATTCAGGTGCTAAACCGGCTCGCGGGCGATTGTCGCCACTTTACTCGCGATCCTCAGTCAAGCGCTTAGGCAGTTTGATGATGAACGTCGATCCTTTGCCGATCACGCTTTCCACGCGAATACGACCCTGATGTTGTTCGATGATTTGCCGACAGACGCTCAGCCCCAATCCCGTACCGCCGCGACCTTGTTCGTCCGGTTGTTTCGTCGTGAAGAACGGCTCGAAGATCGAACGGAGATTTTCCGGTGCGATGCCGACGCCCGTGTCGGCGATTGCGATCTCGACCGTCTCGGTTGAGACAATCTCGCGGACGTCAATTTTGAGACGTCCGCCGTTCGGCATCGCTTGCCGCGCGTTGAGGACGAGATTGACCAAGATTTGCTCGATTTGCCCCGGCACGATGATCGACGTCGGCCGCCCATGGAAGCGTTTTTCGATCTGCACGCGGTGCTTGCCGAGATCTTTTTCTGTGAGGATGAGAACTTCCTCGACGAGTTTGACGATGTCGGTGAGTTCGCGCTGGTTGGCGTTGTTGCGTGCGAATCCGAGCATACTGTTGACGAGCGTGGCCGCACGTTGCCCGCCGCGAAGAATCCGCTCGAACGCCTGCGTTTGGCCGGTCGGATCTTGCCCGCGAACGCCGAGCTTCGCATAGTTGATGATCGTCGTGAGGATGTTGTTGAATTCGTGTGCCACGCTCGATGCCAATTCCCCGACGCTACTGAGGCGTTGGGCATGCAACAGTTGCAGTCGCAATGCCTCGTTTTCGCTCGTTTGCGTGAGAACCTCTTGCCCAATCATGTCGTTTTCCCCTGTACGATCCCGTTTCGCTGCGACGTTTTTTACCGGCTCTGGTGTCCCAGGCCCCTCCGGTAAAAATGGGTCGCTGGTAAACGGTATCGGTTGTGCGGGCGGAACGACTTCATCGGAACCGAGCGAAACGAGCCGACAGGAAGTCGATTTTGTGAAGTGAACCTATAAGGATGGTCGCGGTTCGTACCGGGATTATGCTCGCCTCTCAGGCGTTCATTCACCATTCGGCTTTGGGCTGATCGCTGATAGCTGAGCCAATAATGCCTCGCATGTTGGGTAATCCCCGGTGGAGTTTCGCATTGCTTTCAAGTGAATTTCGAGAAAGCGAAGATCGGCGAGGGTGTCCACGTCGTACCACAACGGCAACAGCGCATATCGTGCTTTGGCGGCGATCAGGCGGTCGATCGTTTGTGAGAAGACGCAATCGGAACTCCAAGCGATGCCTGCGAAGATTGGCAACATGCGGCGCAAACCGATGAGGTAATAGCCGCCATCGCTCGTCGGGCCGACGACCGCGTCGTTGTCTTGCAACAATCGAATGGCATCATGCAAAATGTTTGCGGGCAGGTTCGGGCTATCGCTGCCGATGAGTATCGCGGCCGCATAACCGTCATCGAAACGACGTTGGCAGAAGGTTTCGAGCCGCGTGCCCAGGTCGCCTGCGGATTGTGCTTCCAGAAGTATCGGCGGTGTGCGCCCTTCGACGAGTTCCGCAAATTTCAGTTGGGCATCGGGCGGATCGTATGCCACAAATTGATCGCAGCCTGCGAGTTCGCGTAACCGTTCGAGCGTGTCGAACAGGAACGTGCGGGCGATGGTGGCAGCGAACTCGGGCGATGTCTCACGAGCGAGCCGCGTTTTGACTCGACCCGCATCCGGCCATTTCGCGAATAACCCGAGGGCAACGGCGTGAGTCATCGAATCTTTCTCGCAAGGGAACGAACAACCGGGTAGTATTTGGATGATTCCCGCTCCGCTACTTATAATCGAATGACAGCACCCGAACGGGACTTTCTGAGGAACGTCGACCGATGCATGCCGCGATCTTCCGAGCGATGGCCAGCCGATTGGCAATCGCCACTTTGATACTGTTCGCTGGGACAACCGTAGCGTTCGCGCAGAATGCCCTTTCGGATGAAGGGTTATTCGTCAGCGTGCCGAACCCGATCACCAGCGAAGCGGTCGCGCGCATCAAGAACCGCGTCGAAGCGGCACGGGCGAACGCAACGCGGCCGATCCGCAAAGCGGTGTTCGAGTTCAACCCGAACGGCAAAGATGCGTCCACGGTCGAGTTCGGCGTTTGCTACGAATTGGCGTCGTATATTTCCCGCCTGAACGATTTAACGACGATCGCGTTCGTGTCGGGGAATGTCTCTGGGCACACGGTGTTGCCCGTGGTGGCGTGCCGCGAACTCGTGATGTCGCGCACTTCGAGCATCGGTGACATCGTTAAATCCGGCGACGCCCCGGCCGCGCAGAGCGTTCTCGCCTTTTACGATGAAGTCCTCGGCACCTCCCGCGAACCGCTGCGTGCGGTGATTCGCAAAATGGCAGACAAAGCGGTGTCGCTCGGCAAAGGCCAGAAGAACGGAGCGGTGTACTACGTCGATCTCAACGACATCGAGAAGTACAAGAAAGCGGGCGTGACGATCCCGGATCCGACGCCGCTGTCTTTTGCGGGTGCGAATACACCGAGTGTCATCCCCGCCGAACGCGCCAAGCAACTCGGGTTATCGACCGTCACCGCGGACTCGCGGCGCGAAGTGGCTGAGCTATATCAACTCTCGGCGAACAGCCTGAAGGAAGACCCGCTCGGTGGCCGTCCGCCGGTGGCGTTCAAGTACACGCTTCGTGGCAGTATCGATGGCGGCGTGCGAGAAGCGATGGTACGCATCGTCGAGGATGTCATCCGCCAGAAGGGGAACGTGCTGTTCTTGGAGTTTCAAGATTGCTCCGGTGGCGACATTTCGGCGGCACGCGATCTGGCGGACCGGCTGATTAAATTTCAGCAAGGCGAGAACCCGATTCTGATCGTCGCGTTCATCCCGCAGGCCGCCCCGGATACGGCGGCGATCGTCGCGCTCGGTTGCAGCGAAATCGTCATGAGCCGTCGCAAAGACGAGAAAGCCGCACCCGCCGTTGGCGACGAACGCGAGGCGATCTTCGGCGACTTCGAGGCGTTCCTCGGCAAAGGCAACGACCCGAACCGCTTGGAGCTTTTGAAGAAGAACCTCAGCGATCTGGCTGGCACGCAAGGCTATCCGGTGATTTTGGTGAACGGGATGCTCGATCGCGACATGTCGATCGTCCGCGTGCGGGCCGCCAATGAACGCGGTAAGCGACGCCTGATGACCGAGGCGGAATTCGAGGGTCAGAAAGGCGAGTGGGTTCACGATGGCACGATCAAAAACAAGGGGCAACTACTGAAGTTGAACGCGACTCGCGCCGTCGAACTCGGCATCGCCCGCTTCGCCGTCGACAACACCGACATGAGCGAAGTGTTCGCACTTTACGGCATCGACTCGAACAAAGTGCGCTCCGCGATGCCATCGTGGCTCGACCGCTTCGCCGACTTCATCCGCAAGCCCCCCGTGACGGTGCTACTCGTCGTCATCGGCTTCGCGGGCCTGATTCTGGAACTCAAACTCCCCGGCACGACGGTCCCCGGCATCATTGCCGCACTGTCGTTCATTCTGGTGTTTTGGGCGCATTCGCAATACAGCGGGCAGACCGCGATTCTCGGTGGTTTGATCTTCCTTCTCGGGCTGGTGCTCATACTCATCGAGATGTTCGTGTTACCCGGTTTCGGCGTGTCGGGAATTCTCGGTATTTTGTTCATGGTGGGTGGCATCGGCCTAGCCACGTTCGATAAAATTCCGGAAACGAGCGAAGAGTGGACGATGTTCGGCGGGCGGATCGGCCAGTATTTCGGCGCACTCATGGCGGCGGTCGTCGTCGCGGTCATCGTTGCTCGATACCTACCGCACATCCCGTACATGAACCGGATGGTGCTGCTGCCGCCGTCGGAAACCGACGAAGCCGAGACGATTGCCGACCTTCCGGGTGCTGCCATGGCCGCCGCGTTACTCGGTGCGATCGGGACGTCGGCCACGCAACTGCGGCCGTCGGGCATGGCCCAGTTCGGCGATCAATACGTCGATGTCGTCACCGAAGGCGGCTATATTGCGAGCGGAATGCGCGTGCAAGTGATCGAAGTCGAAGGCACGCGAATCGTCGTCAAGGAAGTTTAGCGTACAACAACTATCCAGAAGGAGACGGGCTTGGATTACCTATCGTTCGCGATCGTTCTTGCCGCAATCGGGGTGATTCTGTTCATCGGGGAGTACTTTCTGCCCACCGGTGGCATCCTGCTCGTCTGCTCGTTCCTGCTCATGTTCGGTGCCGTGGCTGTCATCGCGGTCAACACCGAAGACCAACGCGAAACCCTCGCCGCGATCGTTGCGATGTGTGTCGGAGTCCCGATTGGCGGCACGCTCGGCATCTATGCGTGGGGCCGCCGCATGGCGTTGAAAGTCCACGACGTTGAAGAAATCGCGAACCCTGGTGAACGAACGAACGGTAGCGAAGCCGAGTCGCTACTCGGGCGGATCGGCAAGACGGTCACGCCGATGCGACCATCGGGTGCGGTCGACTTCGACGGGCGACGCTGGGACGCGATCTCCGAAGGAATGTTGATCGAAAACGATGTGACCGTGAAGTGCATCGAGGTGAAAGCGGGGAAACTCGTGGTTCGCCAAATCGCGAAGCCCGCCGCGATGAAAGACTTCAACATGGATGATTTGTAAAGTTTTGTTAGCCCGACGCGCAAGCGAGGGGAACCCACGAAAATGCACGCGATCGCAGAAACGACTAACGGGACTGATTTGTTAACGCAAGCGATGGGAACCCACGAAAATGCACGCTCAGTTTCTGCCGAGAGTAATATAACGACTGTGCAAATAGTGATTTTGCGCAATCTAGGTAAAATGCATCGCGAGTTCCTCAAAACCATCCGGTGATCGATCACCGCGAAAGGACCAGACCCGTGAGCCTTACGTCCACTGTTTTGTTCGCTCAGAAAGCACCCGAAATTAACATGCAGACGATTATGATCGTGGTGGGCGCGATTGCCATCCTGATCTTCATCGTCTTCGCGTTTATCTTCCTGAGCTTCGTTCGCCTCTGGATTCAGAGCTTGCTGACCGGGGCGAACATCGGCATCGGTAGCCTAATCGGGATGAAGTTGCGGAACGTCGATTACGGCCTGATCGTCCGCCAGAAAATCGCGCTCGTTCAATCGGGCGTGAAGGTCACGACGCCGGACCTCGAATCGCACTTCCTGTCGCGCGGCAACGTGCCGAAGACCGCCGCTGCGGTTATCGCCGCACACAAAGCCGGCCTCGAACTCCCGTGGAAAACCGCCGCCGCCATCGACCTCGCGGGCCGCGATATTCTCGAGGCCGTCCGCACCAGCGTGAATCCGAAAGTCATCGATTGCCCCGACCCGACCAAGGGCAAGCAGTTCCTCGACGCCGTCTGCAAGAACGGTATTCAGCTACTGGCCAAAGCCCGCGTGACGGTGCGAACGAAACTCGAACGCCTCGTCGGCGGTGCCACCGAAGAAACGATCATCGCCCGCGTCGGTGAAGGGATCGTGAAAGCGATCGGCTCGGCCGTCGATCACCGAGAAGTCCTCGCAAATCCTGGCATCATTTCGCAGACCGTGTTGCACGCCGGACTCGATGCACAAACCGCGTTCGAGATCGTGTCGATCGACATTGCGAACCTGGAACCCGGCGAGAACATCGGTGCGAAACTGGCTGCGGAACAAGCCTCGGCCGACCTTCGCGTCGCGCAGGCCGAAGCCGAAAAACGCCGCGCACTCGCCGTGGCCCGCGAGCAGGAAATGAAAGCGCTCGTCGAAGAAAACCGCGCGAAAGTCGTCGAAGCCGAAGCGCAAGTCCCGCTGGCCATCGCCGCCGCATTCCGCGACGGCAAGATCAGCGTGATGGACTATTACAACATGCGGAACTTGCAGTCGGACACGTCGATGCGGAACAGCATCTCGTCGGTCGCCGGTGGCGGCAGCGCCGACGGTGCCGGCCGTACGAACTAGTTGAAGTCTTTGTTAGCCCGACGCGCAAGCGAGGGAAACCAGCACCGATCCCACTGCCTCGCTGGCGCGTCGGGCTAACCTAGTTGAAGTCTTTGTTAGCCCGCGCGCAAGCGAGGGAAACCAGCATCGAGCCCACTCCCTCGCTGGCGCGTCGGGCTAACCATTGAAAGCAACAGCAAGGATTTTCACCATGGCTAACGACGACGACGATGGTTTGAAGAAGCCTGCGAAGAAAGCCAAACCGAGCATCAAGACCGGCTCGGGCGACATCGATCGCTTCTTGCAAGAATTGGATAAATTGCGTCGGAAGGCAAACGAGAGCGGAGCGACGAATCCGCCTGCGGTGAAGCCAGTTGGCTCGAAGATTAAGAAGTCGATACCGACCGTCAGCCCCGTTCGCAAAGCGAAACCGGTACCGCAAAAGATCCCATCCGTCACGCCGAAAGTGGATCGGCTACCCTCGGCGTTGGTGTTACCCGGTGATGCTGCGCAACCGAAACTCGCACAATTACCGCAGCACCACATCCCGCCGATGCCGGGTAGCCTCGTCGGCTCGAACGCCATCTCGCGTAGTACGCAGCCGAAGCCGAAAGGTCCGTTCGGGGAAGCACTCCTCGCGCTGATCTCCACACCCGGCTCGCTACCCGCTGCCGTCGTGTTGCAGGAAATCTTCGGCCCGCCGAAGTGCAAACAGAATCGCCGCGGTTGAGTACTGGTATCGAACGAAACAAACCCTCGCCAATGTCCTTGGCGAGGGTTTGTCGTTTCGCGATCCGGTCGTCCGTTATGGGAAGTACACGGGCACGTTGATGTTGTAGAACTCGGCTTCGAGATACTCGAGCGCCAGCGCGAAGTTCAGAATCGCGATGTCGTTCGCACGCGATGGCGTGGCGTTGAACGTCAGCGGTGGGCCGCCGTTCAGGCCCGCGATAAATGGCGATGCTAAGTTCACCACTTGTGCAATGGTTAGCGGGGTTTCAAATTCCTGTTGCGCGCCGAGCACATTCACCGTCGATTCGAGATTAAACAGCACGTCGAGGTAGCCTGCGTGGCGGGCTTCGATGAGTGCGATCGACGCGGCAGCGGCGAGATTCTGCTTACTGAACACAATCGGCACCGCACCGAGGTATGCCCCGCAACCGGTGTTTTCCAGTGCCATCGAAACGGTACCGAACGCCTTGAGGTTCGGCTGGAGCAAATTGCGGAACGACGGCTTCGGTCGAGCGGCCGATCCGAGTGCCGTGACGAGAAACGACACGTGGACGTTCTCGTCGTCGCGGATCGAATTGAACTGCATCGCGTTCCAGCGCGGATACAGATTCGGGAGCGCCACGCCTGCCGCCGCAGCAGGCTGCGAGGAGACGGCAACACCCGCTGCCGCCAATGCGGCCGCAGTGATGCCGCGTTGGCCGAACGCACGTCGCGTGAGTTCCTGCACGTAATCGGCCTTCGATTTCGGATTCATCTCGAGACTCCTAAAGAAAACGGGGAATAAAAACTTCGGTCTTAACCGACGTACACGCCGCCGGTGAAGCTGGTGTTGAAGGCGTCGTAGCTGAACGACGACGTGCCTGTGCTACCAAAGAACTTGACAGTACGTGGCCCACCAGGGCCAGAACCGGTGACGATTTCGGAGACGCCGTCATCGTTGAAGTCGGCCGTTGCGACGCGAACGCCACCGCGATCGTTCAAATCGTAGGCGAAGAAGTTCGCGAGGCTCGTCTGCGTGAGGCCGCTAAACGCACGCACGTTCGGACCGCCACCGAGACCCGAGCCAGTGATCACATCGGCCGTGCCGTCGCCGTTAATATCTCCGGCCGCAACGGTCACACCGCTACGCAGGCTGCTGTCATAGGCGAAGTAATCGGTCAGCGTCGTCGTTGGTGTTTTGCCGTCGAAGACGCGAACGCGAGGTCCGCCACCGACACCGGCCCCCGCAACGATGTCGTCGAAACCATCTTTATTAAAGTTGCCCGAACCGACGTTAACGCCGCCGCGGAATGTGGACTCGTACGCGAAGAAATCGGCGAGCGTCGTCTGCGTACCCGCGGAGAGTTGTGCCCCGTCGAAGACGCGAACGCGAGGTCCGCCGCCGTTGCCCGAACCGACGATAACGTCTTTGAAACCATCGCCATCGACATCGCCAGCCGCAACGGTCACTCCGCCGCGGAACGTCGATTCGTAGGCGAAGAAATCCGACAAGATCGTCGGCGTCGCCGATCCGAGAGTCGTGCCGTCGAATACTCGGATACGAGGGCCGCCACCGACGCCCGAACCGACGATGACATCATCGGTACCGTCGCCGTTGACATCGCCCGTGGCTACCGTCACACCGCCAGTGAACGTGGCTTCGTAAGCGAGGAACGAACCGACGCTGGCACCCGTCACGGCGTTGCGGACTTCGACTTGCGGGGCACTACCAACGCCAGCACCGACTGCGATGTACCGTACGGGTGCGGGCGATGCCGCCACGGCGGGAATCGTAATCGTTGCCGTACTCGTCGTACCGAGCGTGGCTCCGACTGGGGCGCTCAGTGCGATCGTGAAAGTCTTCGCGGGGCTGGCCGTTGCCGCGCCGGCGGGCAAGCTGAGGAATACCGTTTGGCTCAACACGCCGTCGGCGAAGTTGAGCGTCCCAGAGCCGGGGAAATAATCGGTGCCGGCGGTTGCGGTGCCATCCGTCGTGGCGTAATTGATCGCAACCGCACCCGTTGCTCCACCGGTTCGGGTGACGGTCACGGCCAATGGGCCGCGGTTGGCGGGGAAGCTGAGCGTAGCGGCCGGCAGCGAAAGTGTGCCCGCGCCCGTTGCACTCGGAACCACGCTCAGGCCTAGCAGGCTAGGCGATCCGACGATCGTACCGAGCTTGGTGCTGGCACCCGTCGTGATGTTCAACGAATACAACATGCTACCCGTTGCCACGAATGCGGCATCGGTCCCTGCCTGAATATCGAACGCGGTATCGGCCCCGGCATCGAAGCCGAGAATGTCGACGATGGTGAGTTCGCCGGTGTTCGGCGAAGGCGTGCTGTCCGGTCCGCCTTGAATGACGAGCGTGTCTAAGTTCGAGTCGATGCCGTAGAGCGTAGTGACCGTCGCGCCGGTGATGGGGTCGGCGTTCTTCGTGTACGCAGCCGCGGCCAGTTGCGGAGTGACGGGGGCCGTGCCGAAGAAATCGTTGTAGCTCGTCGCATTATAAAACGGAGCGGTGTCGGTGCCTGCTGTGACACCCGTATCCGCATTGACTCGCAGGCTCTGGTTGCTGCTGGTCACGATGCGGAGTTTGTCGGCGGCCGGGTTAAAGTCGAACCCGACCCCCGCTCCGGAAATCGCGGGCGAGAATGCAGTTGCACTCACGGCCGTCGCAACTCCTGTGCTCGCGTTGATGGTGTAAATGTGGCTCGTGTTCGAGACGCCGAACAGTACGCCGTTTGAAGGGCGGTAGTCGATGCCCACGAGGTTATCGCCCGAAATCAAGCCCGTGACTGCAATCGCTGTGGCGGTGCCCGGTGTGGCGCTATCGAAGCTGAGTAACGCATTCGCGTTCGTCAAACCCAGTAGTGCCGTCGGCACATCGCGGGCTTCGAGGCGTTCCATGGTCGGACGAAATGCCCCACGCTGCGGTGGCTTCTTCCGCGAATTGGCCATGAGAAATCTCCCGTTCAGGTATGAAGTTGAAAGCGTCGTTTCGGCAGTGATCCGCCGATCGTCGTACGGCGGTCCGACTAGAAAACATCCGTCAGTACGCGGCACGATGCCGTTACGGATTGCGAAAAAAGAAAAGTTTGTGAGTTTTGTCGAATGCAAACCGCTTGAGCTGCACAGCAGGTGGAGCTTCAAATCGCTTGTTTTCTAGGCGAAGTTCGCGAGTTTGCACTTTCGCAACGAAACGATTTGCTATTTTTGTTTCGGAATCTGGCAGAATTTTTGCTCTGTCTTTTTCTGAATGAGCAAACCTCGAAAGGCTTGCGGGCGTATCAACCCAAGCGAACGCGGTTCCGAGCATTGTTGCCGCGTTGCAAACTGGATAAGGGCTTTGTTTTGCTGACGACTTGCCCACCCAACACTGACGAACAACTCCTCGCCCGTATGGCCGATGGCGAAGAAGATGCGCTCAATGCCTTCTACGCGAGGCACGCACCGTACATTTATGGCTTGCTTTTGAAGCTGTTAGCCGTTCGCGAAGATGCGGAGGACGTGCTACAGAAAATATTTTGGCAAGCCTGGGGCAGTGCCGCACGCTTCGACAGCGAACGCGGTAGCGTGCGGGCATGGCTCGTATTGATTGCCCGCAGCCGCGCACGCGATCTGTTCCGAAGCAAGCAGTCATCACTCAAACCGGTGTATCTGGCGGATACCGATATCGAAGATCCTGCGACGATTTACGCAAATAGCGAAAATGATTCCACACTGCATCGGGCGCTGGAACAGGTGCCATCCGAGCAACGGTCGGCCATCGCGCTGGCGTTCTTCGACGGCATGACGTACGAAGAAGTCGCACGCGAACAGACACTGCCACTCGGCACGGTGAAAACCCGGATTCGGGCTGGTTTACAAAGGCTCCGCGATCTTTTGGGCGAGGAACGACAGGCACCATCGTAGCTGCCAGCGGTATGTCACTCGAACAGGGTTGCCGGGTCGACGGGTTTGACTTTCGGAGGCAATTTGCCGAGCAACTGATACGAGCGTGGCGTCGCCAATCGGCCGCGCGGCGAACGAATAATGAACTGCTCGCGTAGAAGGTACGGCTCGATTTCATCGGTGAGCGTGTCGCTCGAAATGTTCATCGTGGCCGCGATCGCTTCGACGCCCGTTGGGCCGCCGTCGAAGACGTCGATTAGCGTTTCGATGTAGCGTCGGTCTTGTTTATCGAGTCCATCGCGATCGATCTCTTGCATCTCGAGTGCGCGCTTCGCGATCTCGAGTGACACCGGGCCGTCAGCAATATCGGGGTGGCCCGCATGGAAGCTGCGTACCCAGTATAGACGGCTGTTTGCGACACGCGGCGTACCGCGACTGCGCTGCGCGAGTTCGATTGCCGCTTCGGGTGCCAACGGTAGTGCGAGCTTCTTTGCGTTCACGCGGACGATCTGCGATAATTCTTCGACCGAGTAATATTCGAGGTGTTCTTGCATCTTGAAGCGGTCGCGCATCGGGCTAGACAACATGCCGCTGCGGGTCGTTGCCCCAATGAGCGTGAACGGCTTCAGCTTCATGCTGATCGTGCGGGCGTTGACGCCATCGCCGAGGACGATGTCGATGCGGAAATCTTCCATCGCGGGGTAGATGAACTCTTCGACGACGCGCGGCATCCGGTGGATTTCGTCGATGAACAAGATGCTGCCGTACTCCAAATTCGTCAAGAACGGTAGCATGTCGGCGGGCTTCGAGAGAGCCGGGCCGCTCGTCATTTGGATCATCACGCCGAGTTCGTTCGGCAGCACCGTGGCGAATGTCGTTTTGCCCAAACCGGGCGGGCCATCGAAGAGAATGTGGCCGAGTGGCTCCTTGAGTTTCTTCGCCGCATTCACCGCAATCTGCAAACGATCCGCGACTTTCTTTTGGCCAATGACTTCGCGCAACAGCTTCGGACGCAGGGCCGCATCCCGTTGATGATCGGATTCGGTGACGACCGGCGTCGTCGATGTCACGATTTTTTCGCGTGCCATATTCGGTGTCCGCCTACTTCTTCCGCTTGTACACGATGATCATGCGATTCGACTTCTCCGCCGTCGTCATGTCGGTTGGCCGCGTCTTGAAATCGATCCCGTAGCACACGGTGAACAGATCGTCTTTGACTTCAAAAATGCACGGGTAAGTCATGCCGCGATTCGGGCCTTCCGTACCGGTGATGTCCATCGTCTTCGGGGTCTTCGTGCCATCGATACCGAGCGTGCCTTTGTCGGTGGTCTGGCCCACAACCGCAATGTACTTGTCGCCATCGATCGCCAGCGTGACGGTCTTGAACGACTCGGTGATGTCCTTACCATCGACCTCGACCTTGACCACCTCGTAGCGTCCGGCGAGCGCCTTCAACTCGGTTTTTTCATCGGCGGCGTGGCTCGATACACAAATCGCAAACGCCAGAATGACATAGGTATGTCGCAACATTGCACTCTCCTGAGATAAGCATCACTTACTGTAAATCCGCGTCAGAGCTTCTTCGACGGTCGCGAATGGCGTGCCGGATTTCAGCAGGCCATCGAGTTTATTGCGGGCTTCAATCGGGCTATGGCCGACACTCATCAGTGCCTGATAGACGTCTTCGATGAGTTGCGGCGCAACGCCAGACATCGTCGTTGCACTGGCATCGTCGGCACTCGGCGTCAAGCCGTTCCCCGCCAAATCGCTCGCGAATACGAACTTCGTCACTTTGCGTTTCAGCGTGGTGATGATCGTCTCGGCCGTCGTGGCCCCGATGCCGGGAAGCGTCGTCAGCCACTTCGCATCTTCGCGGCTGATGGCGTTCGCGATCTCCTTCGGTGGTCGCGAGAGCGCCTTCAACGCCTTCTTCACGCCGATCTTGTCGACGGTGCAAAACAAGTCGAAAAAATCGAGTTCCAGTTCGCTGAGAAAGCCGATCTTGCGCGGGATGAATCGGCTGCCCGCCTGGTTGCCTTCGTAGTATTCGCTGGTGTGGAAGGTGATTTCCTGCCCCACTTTCATCTGCACGATCCGCCGCACCGTCTCGGGCACCATCAGTTGATATTCGTACGGTCCAATCGCGACGCGAACGTCTTCGTCGAGAACGCGCACCAACGTGCCGGTCAGTTTCGTCATCATGGTGTGTCGTCCGTCGGTTCGTCTGGCACGGCTTCCTCGTCGGTTTCGTCGTCGTCGTTGCCGAACAACGCCTTGGTGTTCACGCCCGTGTACGATGCCGAGCGTGGGCCGCGGAGTGTCGGGCTGCCGAGGAAATAATGGCAGAGCGCGACGGCAATCGCGTCGGCCACATCGTTCGGTTCGGGTGGGGCCGCCAGCCCGAACTCCCGCATGATGGCATATTGCATCTGTTCTTTGCTAGCCCGACCGCTGCCCGTAATCGTCTTCTTAATTTTCGTCGCCGGGTAGCTGAGTACCGGCACGTTGTTCTGGCCGCCCAACAGGAAGAACAACCCGCGGGCATGGCCCATCAGGATGGCGGTGCGCGGGTGTTCGTAGTGGGCGTAAAGTTGTTCGACGACGATGATGTTCGGCTTCCACTGCTCGAAAATTTCCACGATCGAATCGTAAATCACCTTGAGCCGCTTCGCCATGTCGGGAGGGTTGCGGCCATCGGCAGTGCGAATCACCCCCGCTTCGCAAAGTTGCGGACCGCTCGACGCCGACTCGAGGACGGCATAGCCGACGACTTGCAGACCGGGGTCGATGCCAAGAATACGTGAGGCCGCGGCCATGCGGCTCCTATTTGGATGGGAAAGAGTCTCACCGAACCGGAGCCGATTCCGGTATCAGTGACTCCACAATGGCCGCATCGACCTGTTTTCGCAAGGTGGGAACCTTTCAAAATGTGCATGTTCCGATGTCGCGTCTCGAAGACTCGCCACGACTGGTTTTCAAAGGTGATTGCCCCGCCCCATGGTTCCACCATGGGCTGACAGAGCGACCCCTTCAGGGTCGGGTTCTGTTCTTCGGTCCTGAAAGGATCGTTCACGTAGCCCATGGTGATACCATGGGAGGGGGCCGCACACATTCGCGTCGTGGCAGATTACGCCCGATCCCGTTCGTCAATGGTATCCGTTCACGGCGTGCGACTGGATTGCGTTGAACCCCACCTGACGCCCGTTCTTTTGGTTTTGCAGTTCCGCGCGGTTCGCCTGGAACTGTCTCAGTGCCCAGTCCCAATCCCATTGGCCGCACTCGATGAACCGCATTACGAGGAGGTTCTTGTGCTCCTCCAGTTCCGCGAAACTGTTCCCTTGCGAATCGCGAACGACGGTCTCGCAGTCGATGGCATTACGAATATCGGCGTGCCAGCGCTGGAACAGTTCCCGGCGCAGTGCGGCATCTGGTAGCGGAAAATGCAGCACCACGTCGAGCCGGCCGGGTCGCTTGAATGCGGGGTCGATCAGATTCAGCGAGCAGTTGGTGGTGAACATATAGACGACGCCTTCGGTGCTCTGGATGCCGTCGAGCGCCGACAGGAACACGGCTTGATCGTCGCTTTCACCCGCCTTATCGCGATCCCGCAGTGCGATGTCCATATCGTCGAAAAACACGACGCCCGCTTTATCGAACTCGAATAATCGCCGGATCGCCTCGGCTGGGTTGCAAGCATTGCGTGCGGCCCGATAATCGTCCGGCGTGACGAAGCGGTTTTCGTAACCGAGCCGCAAACATTCGTGGTACACCCAACGGCACGCGGAGGTCTTGCCGTTACCGGGCGGGCCATCGAGTAGCAGGCCGCGTTTCGCGCGACCGCCGTACGATTTGATCCGGCGCAGGTTCTTCGGGTCGAGGTAATCGAGCGTGTTCTTTCGCAAAATTTCAATCTGCGCCGCAGGCAGTACCGGTGGCGGGCCGGGCGGTTTC
Organism: Limnoglobus sp.; assembly: GCA_043785305.1. Lineage (GTDB taxonomy): Bacteria > Planctomycetota > Planctomycetia > Gemmatales > Gemmataceae > Limnoglobus. The sequence goes on from JAYVXI010000154.1 coordinate 56,708, forward strand.
GATTTGCGTCGGCACTTCACCGCGATGCGGTAGAACGTCTGATAATCCTGCCGCGCGACGGCGAAGAAGTTGTAACCGTGATCGTGAACTTCCTCGCTGACACCCGCGTAAGCGCGTGCGAAGCGGATGCCTTCGATCTCGTACATCCGCACGCCGAAGCGTAACCCTGGCCAGAACTTGCGGCAATCGGGATCCCAGTCGCGAATGAGTACGCCATCCAGTGGCAGTACCGCACCGCGCTTCGATTTGGAAATGAGCGGGTTGCAAAATTCATCGAGATCGACCGCCACCGGGTCCGCGATGTTCGCGGCCTTCGAGATGGCATCGAGGATGAATTTGTGGTCTTCGATATAGCGTTGCAGTGGCGTACTCATGCGAGATACGACACGAACGCGAGCGGCGGGTTCGCACGATTCGATGATGCGTCAACGCCGAACTCGTACAAACGAAAACAGTCGCGGAGAGTTTGTAAGCACTACTTCGGCGAGAGGTACTCGGGCTACCAGTAGGATCTTTCAATGAGTTCGGAATGTACACTGTTTCATTGTGGAGCAATCGAATCGGCAGTACTGTCGATCGCTGCGGACATTGTTTATTTCTCACTTACGGCGTATGTGTTCTTTCAGGACGTTAAACGATGAACAGGGTCAACACCGACGATATCGAGTTCACAAACGACTACACCTACCTTTGGCAGGGTGTACTATTCACAGGTATTGCGTTTGAACTCAGCGAGCACGGCACACTCATTTCCGAAATGGAGTTCATTGACGGCATTCAATTTGGCAAGACCAGAACATATCACCCGAATTGTCAAGTCAAGGTGGAAACGGATATTAAATATGGTGTATGTGATGGATTCGTTCGCGAGTGGGATATTACTGGAATTCTGCTTTGCGAAGAAGAGTTCGAGAAGGGGATATGCCTGAAACGCAAAGAGCGAGAATGGAACGGTGAACTCGTACTAACTTATGAATTGACCGAAGCCGATCCTCAGTACGAGATGCTACTTCTTTATCGAAAATGCAAATTTAGTACTTGATGCTGCGGATGCGCAAGAGGTGGTCGAATTGCATCGATGCTATCGCGAGATCTGGGATTCACGGCCCAAAAACGTAACAATTGAACAAGCTGAGGCGTGGGGTCGTGAGGCGTTTCGCGAATTCGATGAATCGAAGTAAGCCGAAAGCCCACGGACGATCGTCCGTGGGCTTTTCGTGGGCATTGTGATTACGCTTTCGATGCGTTCCACATTGTCTTCATGAAATCGATGCCGTTCGTGTAGACGTGTTCGGGCGAGGGGAAGAAGTCGCGCCAGACGCGGGTGGCGGCGGCGAGTGCGGGCAGCGATCGGCCGAACGCTTCGATGACGAGCCATCCATCGTAATTCACTTCGCGCAAGGTGCGGAACGTCTCGAACCAATTCACCTGACCCGTACCCGGCGTGCCGCGGTGATTTTCCGAGATGTGTACGTGACGCATGTATGGGGCGATCGTCCGAATGGCGGTACTCGGGCGGACTTCCTCGATGTTCGCGTGGAAGGTGTCGTACATCGTTCCGAAGTTCGGGTGATTCACTTCCTTCACAAGCGACACTGCATCGGCAGCGGTCGTCAGAAAGTAACACTCGAAGCGGTTGAGGTATTCGATGCCGAGCATCAGATTCGCCTGTTTCGCAAGCTCTGCCGCCGGTCGAAGCACTTCGACGGCACGCTTCTTTTCGTCGCCGGTCGGAGGGTCGCCGCTGAATACGCCGAGTGCCGAGTGGAACGGGCCGACCATCGTTTCCGCACCGAGCGCGTGGTTGCAATCGATCGCCCATTTCAGCCGTTCGCTCGCCGCTTTGCGTATGCTCGCATCGGGGCTAATCGGGTTGGAGTCAGGGTTCATCACCGTCACCGACGTGCATCTCAGACCCTGCTTGTCGAGTTCGGCTTTGATCGTCTTGTAGTGGCTCGGGTCGCCCTCGAAGATCGGGATTTCGACGCCGTCGAATCCTGCCGCCTTGATCTTTCCAATTAAAGGAAAGTGTTCCGCCGTCACGTGGCCCGTCCAGAGGAGAAGGTTCATCCCGGTCTTCATCGTGCAAGCTCCACAAGGGTGTAGGGTAACTTGCAATGTCTTAGGTAACATCCACCGACGGGGCAAATCGGCTACGCAATTCAACGCGGGTTGTAGCGTCCCGCGTCGCGGTAGGCGCGGTCGATGGCTCCTTGCGGGTTCGCTTTATCCTGTGCGTATCGGCGTTTCACGTCCCGCGTGGCGAAGCGGGGTCCGTTGTAGTCGGCGGGGGCCACGGCAGGGGCGAAGTCGCGCGAGGCACCGGTTACGCCGCGACTGCCGTTCCAGAAATACGGCGAGTAACTACCCGGACTGCTGTAGTTGTAGCGTGCGTCGCTGCCACCGAACGAGCCGGGAACGGGGGCACCCGTCGCAACGGGCGGGCCGTACAGCGATTGCCCGTTCGTCCAGAAACTGCCGAACGCGCCGGGATAACCGTAGAAGCCACCGTACCGCGGGCCGAAGCCCCCATAGCCATACCCGCTGTATGGTCCGATGAACTGCGCGGTGGCCTGCCCGGTTGTGGCGTGAAAAGCAGCGAGCGCGATGATGCCGAAAAAGGCGATGCGAGCGATTCTCATGTTGGTCGTCCGTGGTGGTAATTCTAATCGAATTGTTCTTCGACCGAACGAAAGAGTCCACGCGAGCGATACCTCATCGAAACCCGATACCGACCCAAAATCTCCCGTTACAAGCTGCCTGGAGCCAGTCCGCACAGCTCGGACGGTGCCTCGGGACTGTAGCAGCCCAAATACCCAGAATTCACCAGCCCTGCCCACACGTGGCCTCGCGAATCCCGACTATCCGGAACAACCGATCCGAAAGTACGCATTCTCGCCTCAAGTTGGATAACCGTTATCCAGTGCGGAGCGAACTTTAGCCGATGCTACCGGGTACACGCGTTCTCGGGCGGATGGATCCGCCGGGGCGAGTGCGGTTACTCTCCAGTAGCCGTTAGGGAGTGCGGACTCATGATGTCACGGAATCGTCATCGTCGCCGATACTCGTTCGCGGCTTTGGCAGCGAATTGTTTGTGCGCGTGGTTGACGTGCGGGACGCCGACACTCCATGCCGCCGATGCGGATAAGAAAGCGGAAAAAGCGGCAGCGAAGCCAGTGGTCAGCGATGCGACGACATTATCGTTGAAGGAATGTTTGGATATTGCACGCGAACGACAGCCGAACCTCCGGGCGGCGCGGGCGAGCCATGCGGCGAGCGAAGCGGGCTATCGCGGCATCATGAACCTCAGCCCGTTGGCGGCGAGGCTTTCGCCGGACGTTCCCGTTCGTCGCGAACAGGCGGCGAAGGGGTTGCTCGTTTCGCAGGCGGAGATTCAGAAGGTCGAAGCGGAGAATGTTTACGACGTGACGCGGATGTACTTCACGTACGTTTACGCGCGGCAACAGGAACTGACGGCGACGGAATTCATCGAGCAGATGGAAGTCTTTTACAAGATCGCCGAAGATCTCGTGAAGGAAGGTGCCCAGCAGGATTTGAACCAGTTCTCGCTGTTCCGCATGGAAGATGGTATCGCGAAGGTGAAGCGGCCACGAATTACGGCCCAAACGGGACAGTTGCTTTCGCTCGCGGCCCTCAAGGAAGCGATGGGCGTCGATCAATCGTATGCGTTCATCCCGCGCGATACCGAACTCCCGGTGATGTCTGGTAGCCTGACGCAGCAAGACGTTGTCGCGTTGGCGATGGCACGCCGACCCGAACTCGTTCAGGCGTCGGCGGGTGTCGATGCGTTTCGGCTGGAGATCCAGGCGCAGTGCAAGATCAAGTATCGCCAAGCGGTGCCGACACTTGCAGTGGGTAGCGATCTGCATAGCCGCACCGTACCGGCGGCACTTCGCAACGGCGAATACCGCCCCGGTGCGCTCGCCCCGGAGATGCCGGCGACTCTTGCCGGCAAGCGGGAAGATCGCGTGGCCCGCGCCACCGAACTTAGTGTGCGGCAAGACGTGTTACTCGAAAAGACGCGCGAACTCGTGCAACTCGAAGCCGTGAATGCGTTTTTGAACTGGCATTCGGCCAGCAAGAAAGTCGAGCTAGCCAAAGGGCGCTTCGAGACGGGCAAGAAGATGGTACAACTGTCGCGGGAAAACGCGGCGGTCATCAAGAAATACGACGTTTTGATTTTGAATGAAGCACTCGCGGCCGAGTCTCAGGCGGAGTATCTCGAAACCGTGTACGAGCAACTCAAGGCACTGACATCGCTCGAGCGCGTGACTGCGGGGGGCGTCAAACCGGCGTTCCCGAGCTTAGAGATTGCCCGTTAATTCCCGATCCGTTCTGGCTGGTTCCGCGTGAGCGGCATCGTGAGGGGGTGGCTTGTGGCTCGTAGGTCTCCATCGATATGCGTCGTTCTCCTCGCGATCCTGTACGGGGCAGCGCTATCGACTGCGGCCGAGCCGGGCCTGAAAATCGGCATGATCCAGAGCATGTTTCGCGACGTGCAGCCGAGCCTCGTGCAAGCCCTGTCGCGGCCATTCCGATCGCTAATCGAGAAACAAACGGGCCTGACGGGCGATGTCGAAATCCACGCGGATGCGTTCGCACTCGCGAAGAACATCCACGACGAAAAGCTGCACATCGGCGTGTTTCACGGCTACGAATACGCCTGGGTCCACAAGCAAAACCCCGAGTTCATCCCGCTCGCGCTCGCCATGCCGCAAGGCCGCACGTTGCAAGCATTCGTGGTCGTTCATAAAGACTGCACCGCGAAAGGCCTCCGCGAACTCGAAGGCGAATGCCTGACGATCCCACGCGGCACGAAGGGGCATTGCATCGCTTTCATCGACAAAGCCCGTGCGGGCCTACCTACGACGAGTGTGCGAACTTCGACGAAAAAGGGTCTGACATCCGAGGAAGCGCTGAACGCGGTGGCGAATGGCGAAAGCGAAGCCGCTCTCGTCGATGCGGCCGCCTACGCAGGATACCTCAACCTACAGCCGGGTGGCGCGAAGCAACTTCGCGTCATCTGCAAATCGGAACTGTTTCCCGCTACGGTTGTAGTCTATCGCAAAGGTTCGATCGACGAACGCACGATCGAACAACTCCGCACCGGCCTGACGACCGCACACAAAACCGCACAGTATCGACCGCTGATGATGATCTGGAACCTGAAGGGCTTCGAGGAAGTGCCCGCCGATTATTCCGATGACCTCGACGCGATATTGGCGTGTTACCCGATACCGAAAACCATCGCTGTCGTCGGGACCGTGAAGACGGAAAAGTAAGTCGAAATCGCGTCGCGATGCTGGAATTGTTGTCGAAAGAAATATCGTGTACCCTGCCCGCATCTTGCTCGGGCGGGGTTTTTTCGTTGCCACCCACCTTTCCAGTTCGGGAACGTGCGGTATATTCGTATGAACTTTCGTACAGTGTCACAGAGGTTCTCACGCGATGGCGGAATTGATCGAAACCGTTTCGATTGCCACCGAAGTCCGTTCCCGTTTTTTACGGTACGCGATGTCGGTCGTGACGGGCCGCGCGCTCCCCGATGTCCGCGATGGCCTGAAGCCGGTGCAGCGGCGCATCCTGTTCTCGATGTACAACGACTCGAATCTGACGTTCGACAAAAAAGCTCTGAAGTGCGCGAAGATCGTCGGCGACGTGATGGGGAACTACCACCCGCACGGCGACGGTGCGATCTACGAAGCGCTCGTGCGAATGTCCCAAGAATGGGTGATGCGCGTGCCGCTCATCCACGGCGAAGGCAACTTCGGTTCGGTCGATGGCGACCCACCAGCGGCGTACCGTTACACCGAAGCCAAACTCGCTCGGGCCGCATCGCCGTTGCTCATCGAACTCGATCAGGAAACGATCGACTATCGCGATAACTACGCCGGGAACAAACGCGAGCCGATCGTGCTGCCCGCGCAGTTCCCGAACTTGCTCGTCAACGGCACCGCCGGCATCGCGGTCGGCATGGCGACGAACATTCCGCCGCACAATATGGCCGAGGTTCTGCGTGCGTGCATCTTCCTGATCGAGAATCCCGAATCGACCGTCGCGCAGCTCCTCGAAAAAGTGAAGGGGCCGGATTTCCCGCTCGGTGGCAAGATCGTCAGCGACAAGGCCACACTGCGCCGCATCTACGAGACCGGCACCGGCAGCATCAAGGTGCAGGGCGAATGGAAGCTCGAAGACCTCGGCAAAGGCAAGACGCAGATCGTCGTGACCTCGATCCCGTACGGCGTCGATAAGGGCTTGCTCGAAAACACGATCGGCGGGCTGATCGAGACGAAGAAGCTGCCGCAGTTGCTGAGCATTTCCAACGAGACGAACGACAAGGAAGGGATGCGGATCGCGCTCGAACTCAAGGCCAACACCGACCCGAACCTCGTGATGGCGTACCTGTACAAACACACCGACTTGCAGAAGAACTTCGCGTACAACATGACGGCACTCGTGCCGAGCGAAGACCGCACGAGCCTCGTGCCGCGCGATGGCCTGAACCTCAAGGACATCCTCCAGCACTTCCTCGATTTCCGCTTCGAGACGATCAAACGCCGCTTCGAGTTCGAGCTACGACAACTACGGAAACGCATCCATTTGCTCGAAGGCTTCCGGATCATTTTCAACGGCCTCGACAAGGCGATCCAGTTGATCCGCGACAGTTCCGGCAAGCCCGATGCGGCCGAGAAGCTGATCGCCGAGTTCGCGCTCGATGCCGTCCAAGTCGATGCCGTTCTCGATTCGCAACTGTACAAAATCGCGAAACTCGAGATCAACAAGATCCTCGACGAGTTGAAAGAGAAGCGAAAGAAAGCCGCGGATATCGAGGCAATCATCGCATCCGAAAAGCGGATGTGGAACGTGACGAAAAGCGAACTCGAGAAGCTGATCGAGATCTTCCCCGAGCGACGCAAAACGCGAATGGCGGCCGAGGGCGACATCCTCGAATTCGACGAAGAAGCGTATATTATTCGCGAAAATACCAACGTCGTACTCACGAAAGATGGCTGGGTGAAGCGCGTCGGGCGGCTGTCCTCGATCGAAAGCACGCGCGTTCGCGAAGGCGACGAAGTGCTTGCGGTGGCACCGGGTAGTACGCTCGATAGCGTGATCTTTTTCGCCGACGATGGCATCGCGTACACGATGCGGATGAACGAAATTCCCGCGAGTTCCGGCTACGGCGAACCCGTAACGAAGTTCTTCAAAATCAACGACGGCGTCAAAATTATCGCACTCATGACCACCGACCCGCGCTTCACCCCGGTCGATGTTCCGGCGGTCGGCGATACCCCCGTGAAGCCGCACCTGATCGTCGCGACCACGGCGGGGTACGTGCTGCGGTTGCCATTCACGAACTACCGTGCGGAGTCGAGCAAAGCGGGCCGTAAGTACGCGAAGCCCGAAGAAAAAGATAAAGTCTGTATGGTGAAGCGGATCGCCGAAGAGACGGGCGTGATACTCGCCACCGCCGAAGGGCGGCTGATTCACTTCCCGCTCGACGAAGTCAACGCACTCGCGGGTGTCGGCAAAGGCGTGATCGGCATCAAGATCGACGAGGGCGACAATTGCATCGGGGGCGCGCTCGTAACCGAAGGCAAAGTCAACGACTTGAACCGGATCGTCGTCGAAACCGAATCGGGCAAGACGCAAGACTTTACGCCGAAGGGCACGAAGTCTCAGGCACGCGGCGGCAAGGGCGACAAACCCGGCCAACGGACGCGATTTACCCGCGTCGTGCCCGCGCCGATCGAACTCGCGAACTGGGACGAAGTCGAAGGTCGCGCCCCGCCGAAACCGCGAGACGCCGACAAACCCAACGGTACGTTGTTCGAGTAAGGATAAGAACGAAGACTTTAACCGCGGAGGCCGCAAAGTACGTGGAGAAGAGAAATCGTAAGTTTTTACTCCGCGCTCTCTGCGCCCTCGGCGGTTAAAAATTCTTCTCTGACCAGCAATTAACTTCGGATGTTTCGCCCCGTTTTCCATACGCAGTTGCTTTGAATAGCCATGAGCACACCCGCAACGAAATCGAACTACACGACCAGCGACGACATCCAAGTCCTCGAAGGGTTGGAGCCGGTCCGCGTACGGCCGTCGATGTACATCGGCAGCACTGACACGAAGGGGCTACACCACCTCGTTTGGGAGATCGTCGATAACTGCGTCGACGAATACATCAACGGCTACGCCGATCACATTCAGGTGACGTTGCACAAAGGCGGCGACTCGATCACGGTGCAAGATAATGGCCGTGGCATCCCGATCGACCTGCACCCGAAGTTCAAGATTTCCGGCCTCGAACTCGTGCTCACGAAGCTGCACGCCGGGGGCAAGTTCGGCAACAAAGACTCGAATTATTTCTACTCCGGCGGGCTTCACGGCGTCGGCGCATCGGTCGTCAATGCCCTTTCCAAGAAGCTCGTTGCGAACGTGAAGCGCGATGGTTTCGAGTACACGCAGTCGTTCTCGAAAGGCATCCCGACGACGAAGCTCGAGAAAGTCGGCCCGTTCCGCGGGCACGGCACGTCGATCCACTTCCGCCCCGACGACACGATCTTTCGCAACACGCATTTCGACGCCGACGTGATTCGCGTTCGCCTCGAAGACATGACGTACATTCACAGTGGGTTGAAGGTCACCTTCAAGAACGAAATCACCGGCGAGACGTTCGAACTCGCGAACCCCGCCGGCCTGCCCGCGTTCCTCGCCAAGCTCGTCGCCGACGCGCAGAAGCCGACCGTCACGCAGGCGATATTCTCTGCCGTGCGCTCGACCGGCGAGCGGATCGAAATCGCGCTGCAATGGACCGAATCGACCGACGAAACCTTTCGCTCGTACGTCAACGGCATTCGCACCGCTGCCGGTGGTACGCACGAAAACGGCCTGAAAGCGGCAATTCGCAAAGCGATTAACAACTATATCGACACGCACGACGAAGCCAAGAAATCGACGAAGGGCCTGAAAATCACCGCTGACGACATCCGCGAAGGCATCGTGGCGGTGCTGTCCGTGTTCGTGCAGGAACCGATGTTCCAAGGGCAAACGAAGGAAAAACTCAACAACCCCGAACTCGAAGCGACGATCGATAACTTCATCCGCCCCGCAATGGAAACGTGGCTGAACAACAACAAGAGCATCGCGGACGACATCGTTGGCCGAATCGTGCTTTCGGCGAAGGCACGGCAAGCCTCGCGTGAGGCGGCGCAGGTCGTACGGAAAACGCCGGGCAGCCGACGCGGTAGCCTGCCGGGGAAGCTCGCCGACTGCAAAGCGACCGACCTCGGCGAGAGCGAACTGTTCATCGTCGAAGGCGACTCGGCAGGCGGTTCGGCGAAGCAAGGCCGCAACAATAAGACGCAAGCCGTACTTCCGCTCCGCGGCAAAATCCTGAACGGCGAAGACCTCTCGACCGCGAAAGTGATGTTGAACCAGGAGCTTTCGGACCTCGTCAACGCGATCGGCACGGGGGCGGGCGATAAGTTTCACTACGACGGGCTGCGTTACGGGAAGATCATCCTGCTGATGGACGCCGACGCCGACGGCTGCCACATCTGCGCGCTGATCCTCGATTTCTTCTTCCGCCACGCGATCGAACTCATCCGCAAAGGGCACATCTACATCGCGCAACCGCCGCTGTACCGGATCGACGTGGCGAAGGAAACCTTCTGGGCGAAAGACGATGAGCACAAGGAAGAAATCATCGCCGGACTGAAAGGCCGCAAGCACGACATCACTCGCTTCAAAGGCCTCGGCGAGATGCCGTTCCGCGTCCTGTCGCAAACGACGCTCGACCCAAAATCGCGCAAGTTGTTGAAGGTCGAGATTAGCGAAAACATCGACGCGCACAACACATTCAAAGATCTATTAGGAAAAGACGCCGAACCCCGCTACGAGTTCATCATGCAAAAAGCCGGCCTGGCGAACCTGGAAGAGCTGGACGTATAGACAACTATTTAAGTTAAAACTTGGCATCCGCACGAAAGCACTTCTCAGAATAATCGGAAAATCGGGAACCCACACGATTTCGCGAAGTCAAAAAATCCAAGACGATCCGACGTAAGTCGGAATTCATGACGTGCGCGAAGTGTCGTGAAAGTGTCTCCAAGTGTCGTGAGAATGTCGTGGTCGGTCGATTTTGTGTCGTGGTCGGTCGATTTTGTGTCGCCACTTGCGCCGGTTCTCTATTCGACCCCTTTCGACACAACCCACGACGAGAGTTCGATATACGGGATACGGATCAGTGGATCGCGATCGAAAAGCCGCCATTTTGGGGTCTCAAAACCCGAAAAACACCCGAAAAACCAGTTTTTGAGCCTCTGCAATTCCGACTTACGTCGATTCGGACTGGCGAATGCGGTACCTTAAATGTGTGTATTGCTACCCCCATCACTCGTGATGCCCACGACCTCTCCCCAAAAGGCTACTCCCATGCTGTCTCGTCGTTTGTTTCTCGGTACCACGGCCGTTGCGGCTGCGCCGCTCGTGCTATCTCGCTCGGTGCGGGCCGCCGAAAATTCCAAGCTCAACCTCGGCTTCATCGGTGTCGGCACCATGGGTCGCGGGCACCTCGGCGGGTTCCTCGGGCGCAAGGATGTCGAAGTCGTGGCGGTCTGCGATGTCGTCAAGGATCGCCTCGACAGTGCGGTCAAAACCGTCGAAGCGAAGTATGCCGACCGCAAGAAATCGGGCACGTGGGCAGGCGTGAAAGCCTATCCGGACTTCCGCGAATTGCTCGATTTGAAGGGCCTCGATGCGGTGGTGATCGCAACGCCGGACCACTGGCACGCGATTCCCTGCGTGCTCGCCGCGCGGGCGGGCAAGCACATCTACTGCGAGAAGCCGCTGACGCAGAACATCGCCGACGGTCGCTGGATCGTCAACGAAGTGAAGAAAGCGGGCGTCGTGTTTCAGACGGGCAGCCAGCAACGTAGCGAGTTCGGCAACCGCTTCCGCGCCGCTGTTGAGATGATCTGGAACGGCTGGATCGGCAACGTCAAAACCGTTCGCATCGGCGTCGGCTCTCCCGCGAAAGCGTGCGATTTACCCACGCAGGAAGTGCCACCCGGTACCGACTGGGACTTCTGGCAAGGCCCCGCTCCCGAGCGCGGTTACAACGAAATCCTTTGCCCCAAAGGCGTACATAGCCATTTCCCGAAGTGGCGTGACTATCGCGATTACGCCGGTGGACTGCTCGCCGACATGGGCGCACACCACTTCGACATTGCCCAGTGGGCGTTGAAGATGGATCGCTCCGGACCAGTCGAGATCGTGCCGCCGACCGACCCGAAGAAAGAGTCGGGCTTGAAGTACATCTACGCGAACGGCACCGTGATGATCCACAACGAGTTTGAAGGCAAGGCGGGCGCGGATTGCCTATTTGAAGGCACCGAAGGCACGATCGCCGTCGGTCGCGGGCAACTCGATGTGAAACTGGCGAACGGGTCGAAAGCGGGCTTCCCGGATAAGCCCAAGCAGGTGATGGCGTCGGTCGATCACAAGCAGAACTGGCTCGCGGCCATTGCGGCGGGCAAGCCCGAACTGTGCATCTGCCCGCCGGAAATCGGTCATCGCTCGGCGTCGATCTGCCACCTCGGCAACATCGGCTACCGCCTGCGAAAACCGCTGAAGTGGAACCCCGAAACCGAGACGTTCGCCGACAACGAGGAGGCCAACAAACTCCTGAGCCGCGAACCGCGTGCGAAGTGGAAGATCTAGTTTTTCAGATCGGCGAGCGTATACATCGCTCGCCGGATCGCGGTGGCGTGGCCGGTCGTTTCGTCGATGTCGACGATCGCACCGGCCAGTCGCACGTCGCCGGTAGCGACGTCGAAAGCGGTTGGGATGAACGTGCGTGCAGTTTGAATCACGCGATCGCTGCGTCGTCCGAGGACGCTTTCGTAGGGGCCGGTCATGCCGACATCGCACTGGAACGCGGTGCCTTTCGGCAAGATTCGCTCGTCGGCTGTGGGCACATGCGTATGCGTGCCGAGCACCGCCGAGACGCGGCCATCGAGGTAGTAACCGAGTTGATATTTGTCCGCCGTCGCTTCGGCGTGGACATCGACGAGGATCGTTTTCACATCTGCGGGTAACGCCGCCAAAACGCGATCGATTGCAGCAAACGGGCAATCGACTGGCCGCATATACGTTCGCCCCATCAGCGAAATCACCGCGAATGTAACTCCGTTGGCAGTTGTAACAATCACATGATCTCGGCCTGGTGCTTCTGCGGGATAATTTGCAGGCTTACAGATCGGCTCGGTCGGCTTCGATAGCACATCGACGATGTCGAACTTTTTGTAAATATGATCGCCGAGCGTGAACGCATCGACGCCCACCGCCTTCAACTGGCGGTAGACACTCGGGGTAATCCCGGAACCACCGGAGGCATTTTCCGCATTGACGACGATGCAATCGAGTCGCTCCCGTTCGCGCAAAACTGGCACCGCCGCTTTGACGATTTCGACGCCAGGAGTGCCGACGATGTCGCCAACGAACAGAATCCGCATGATATTCATTTCCCACCGGACAAGCCCGGTGGCTCGTGGCCCGGTGGCTCGTCGGTGCGTTATCGGGCGATGTCGGTCGAACGCAGTTCGCGGATGACTGTCACTTTGATTTCGCCGGGGTAATCGAGTTGCTGCTCGATGGCTCGGGCGATCTCGCGGCAAATCCGCATCGCGTCGGCGTCGGTCGTCTTGGCGGTGTTCGCAATCACGCGCAGTTCCCGACCCGCCTGGATCGCGAACGCCTGATCGACTTCAGGGAACCCGCACGCGACCGCTTCGAGGTTTTCGAGGCGTTTGACGTACTTTTCCAGCGATTCACGCCGCGCACCCGGTCGGCTTGCACTGATGGCGTCCGCCGATGCGACCAGCACCGTGTAGATGTTATCGACCGTAATATCGTCGTGGTGGCCGACGATCGCGTGGAGCACTTCGCGGCTGGTTTCGCCGTAGCGTTTGGCGAGTTCCGCGCCGACTTTCGGGTGGCCGCCTTCCATTTCGTGATCGGCGGCTTTGCCCACATCGTGGAGTAACCCGCAACGCCGTGCCAGCTTCGGGTCCAGCCCGAGTTCGGCGGCCATGATCCCGCACAGGTGCGCGACTTCCACGCTGTGGTTCAGCACGTTTTGGCTATAACTGGTGCGGAACTTCAACCGGCCCAGCAAGTAGACCAACTTCTCTTGCGGCATCGCCACGTCGGCGTCCATCACCGCTTTGCGGCCCATTTCCATCACGTGTTTTTCCATCTCCGCTTGCGTTTCGAGAACGACTTCCTCGATTCGCGTCGGGTGGATGCGGCCATCGGCGATCAACTTCGTTAACGCCAGCCGTGCCGTTTCGCGACGAATGTTGTCGAACGATGAAACGATCACCACGCCGGGGGTGTCGTCGACGATGACATCGACCCCGGAGCATTTCTCGAAGGCGCGAATGTTGCGGCCTTCGCGGCCGATAATGCGGCCCTTCATATCGTCGCTGGGGATGTCTACCGTGCTGACCGTCGTGTCTGCGGTGTGGTCCGAGGCACAACGCTGAATCGCCATCGAGATGATCTCGCGCGCCTTCAAATCCGAGGTCTGCTTCAGTTGATCGGTATGCCGCTGGATGCGTACCGACATTTCATCGGAGAGTTGCCGTTCGAGGCGATCGAGCAACATGCGTTCGGCATTTTCGCGCGACAGCCCGGTAATCTCGTGGAGGCGTTTCGTTTCGTCTTGGATCAGCCCTTCGAGGTCTTTCGTCTTCCTGTCGAGGGTGGTTTTGGAATCCTGATTCTTCTTGATCTGACCATCGAGCAGGTGTTCTTTTCGGCTGATGTCCTTGTACTTTTCTTCGAGCAGGTCTTCGCGCTTCTCGTTGCGGCGTTCGTGTTCGCGGATTTCGTTTCGGGTGACATCGAGTTCGCGGGTGATTGCTTCCTTGTGTTTGAATGCCATCTCCTTGGCCTTCAACTCGCCATCCTTGATGATGCGCTCGCCATCGCGCTGCGCCTGATCCTGAATTTCTTTCGCCTTGGCTTCGGCGGAGCGAACGACCTCGGTGTCCATGATGGACGCGACGCCACTCCGCTTGCTAAACAGTTTTGAAATCCCATATCCGCCTCCTAATCCTGCGAGGACGAGGAGTGCAATGATCAACGGTTCGGGCATCGACGTGTCCATCCCTTTTCATTTTGCCCGCTACGCTCGGTTTCTCGCATTGATCCGTGAGTACCAGCAATGCAAACGAAACGAGCACGATCTTTTTGTGGAAGATCGTTCGTTTCGTGGGTTGCGTGCCCAGCATTCACCGCATCGAACGACGAGAAACAATGCTCCCAATTCGGGGAGGCAAGTCGTATCGGGGTTTATCTATTTGTAGAGCGAATACTTACGGGCCATCGTGGCCCGCCGACCGCTCGCCACGGCAGTCGGGGGTGTCAGAACCGGGAACATCCTGCCCGGTTGTTATCCGTCATTATGCGATTAGCGAAGAATTGCACAACGGAAAAGGGTTTGAGCATGGTGGAATCGCCTATTTCGCGTATCCGGTCGGGTGCTTTTTGTGCCAATTCCACGCCGATTCGACGATCGGGCGAAGCTCGGTGTAGTTCGGTTTCCAGCCGAGTTCCTTGCGGACGAGGTCCGAACCGGCGACGAGCGATGGCGGATCGCCTGCACGGCGTGGCCCTTCCTTGACGGCGATTGTTTTGCCCGTCACCGATTCCACGGTCTGAATGACTTCGCGAACGCTGTAGCCGTTGCCGATGCCGACGTTGTAAAACCGCCCCGTTCCCGGCACGATTTTTTCGAGTGCGAGCAGGTGCGCCGATGCGAGATCGTCGACGTGAATGTAATCGCGAATGCAGGTGCCATCGGGCGTCGGGTAGTCGGTGCCGAAGATTTCCACGTGTGGCCGTTTCCCGAGTACCACTTGCAACACGATCGGGATCAGGTGCGATTCGGGCGTGTGATCTTCGCCGATGGTGCCATCGGGCGACGCCCCGGAGGCATTGAAGTAACGGAGTGCCGCGAAGCCGATGTTGTACGCCGGCGCGTAGTCGGACAGCATCTTCTCGAACGCGAGTTTCGTGTTGCCGTACGGGTTGATCGGAAGCTGCGTTTGGGCCTCGGTAATCGGCACTGCATCGGGCACGCCGTAGGTGGCACACGTGCTCGAAAACACGAACCGCTGGATGCCGTGACGGCGCACCCGTTCGAGCAAGTTCAGGCTATTGAGCAAGTTGTTTTGATAGTACTTCGCCGGATGCGTCACCGATTCGCCCACGAGCGAGTTCGCCGCAAAGTGAATGACCGAATCGATCTGGTGGCCGACGAGAACCTGATCCAGGTGATCGACGTCCTTGAGGTCGCCCTCGACGAGGATTTCCGCAGGCACAGCGGCGCGATGGCCGAGTGAAAGATTGTCGTACACCGTGACCTGGTGGCCATTGGCCAGAAGCCATTTCACCGTGTGCGAACCGATGTAGCCCGCTCCGCCCGTTACAAGAATACGCATGATGTCGATTGCTGTTAGGTAAGGTAATGTCTTACCAACAGGTTATCGACACGCACGATAAGTGACAGGCGCATCATCGGTAGCACCGGATTTATGGCTCTCAGAATCGACGTAAGTCACAATTGGGGACGCTCCAAAACCGTTTTTTGGGGTGTTTTTCCGGTTTTTGAGGCCCAAAATCGCGGTTTTTTGATCGCAGTCCACTGATCTGTTTGCCGTATATCGAACTCTTGTCGTGGGTTATGTCGAAAGGGGTCGTTTCGAGAATCGGCGCAAATGGCGACACAAAATCGACCGACCACGACATAAAATCGACCGACCACGACACAAAATCGACCGGACGCGACATTCTCACGACACTTCGAGACACTTCTGCGCACGATGCAAAAGTCGACTTACGTCGGATCGTCTCCGATTTTTTGACTTGCGGAAATCGTGTGGGTAAGGACGAAAGTCCATGGGAACTGACAGGGACAATATAACATGAATGTTAAATTAATACTTCATCGAGGAGACCGAAATGTACGGCGTACCGATCGACTTGGATCTCACGTACCTGCACGGGGCAACGTTAATCCAGGTTTGTCTGGGCGAGTTCCAATTGCAGTTTCAATTTCATCCCAGAGGTGCGATCTCGGTCGAAGGGCGATGGGAATTTCGTGACGCCGGCGGTGCATTAATCGACCAACTCCACGATGGAACGGAGCGACCGCCGTACCACTTGCATCGGTTGCTCGGCAAGAAAGTGGTTGGCACGGAAGTGGCCGCACCAGACTCGTGTGCATTGCGATTTGAGGCGGGTGAAATCTTGCGTTTTTTTGACAATTCAAAACAGTATGAATCGTTTCAAATTGATGGTGTCATTGTCTGAGCGTAAACGACGATGGCAGGCCCAAAGAGGTTGCAGATGGCGGACGATGCTCCACTTCGGGATGTCCAGCGATGCGACGAGTGTGGCAGCGATTACTTCGCCGTCACGTCGCAGATGTCGAAACTCTGTCCCGAGTGTGCCCACCGGCTTTACGGTTACGCCCCGTGCGTCCATGAAATCGTGTTGGGTCGTTGTACACGTTGTGGTTGGGACGGGTCGGTGTCTGCCTATGTCCATCAGCTACGGGTGCAGGTCCGGGATACTTGAACGGTTCTTCGGTCCTGAAGGGATCGCTCACGTAGCCCATGGTGATACCATGGGAGGTGCCGCAGCCATGAACGTTGTGGCTTATCGCGTCGCGTCTCGCAGACTCGCCACGACTCCCTCGCTAGCGCTTCGGGCTAACAATTCCAATCCCGTTAGCCCGAAGCTCTAGCGAGGGAGGACGTTCACCCTTCCGCGATTGCGGGTATTTACCCCCGCTGGGCTAAAGACCTGTAGCTACCAGAGAATAAAGAACAAAGGACTTAACTGCTACCAACACTTCATACCGCGGCCATCACCAGCGCGCCGTTCTGGCCGCCGAAACCGAAGCTCGTTGAGAGGCCGTACTTCACTTTGTTTTCGCGGGCGCTGTTCGGGATGTAGTCCAAATCGCATTGTGGGTCGGGGTTCGTCAGGTTGATCGTTGGCGGGTAGACTTGTTCCTTCAAGCTCATTGCCAGTGCGGCGGCTTCGATTGCGCCGCTCGCGCCGATCGAGTGCCCGATCATCGATTTTATGCTCGAAAGCGGCACGTTTTTCGCGCGTTCGCCGAACACGCGCTTCACGGCAGCGGTTTCCATCGCGTCGTTGAGGCGGGTACTCGTCCCGTGTGCATTGATGTAACCGATCTCGCGATGGTCGACTTTACCCTCGTTGAGTGCCGAGGTAATCGCGCGGGCACCGCCCTTGCCGTCGGGGTCGGGTTTCGTCACGGAATAGGCGTCGAAGCTGCTGCCGAATCCGCAGATTTCGGAGTAGATATTTGCACCGCGAGCCTTGGCGCGTTCGTATTCTTCGAGAACGAGAATCGCGGCCCCTTCGCTGATGACGAAGCCATCGCGGAGGCGGTCGAACGGACGCGACATTTCGCTGGCGCATCGCGCGGAACGGCTTAGGGTGCCGAGTGCGGTGTACGCGAGCAACATCAGCGGATCGATGCGACTATCGGCCCCGCCTGCCAGCATAATGTCAGCTTCACCGTGAGCGATGAGACGGTACGCTTCGCCGACCGCTTGCGTTCCCGCAACGCACGCCGTGACGACGGTATTGTTCGGCCCCTGGCAGTTGAACGCCATCGAAATGTGCGCCGCAGCCATGTTTGGAAGGTACTTCAGCAACCAAAGCGGGAAGAGTGGCGATTCGCCGGGACGGTCGCCATTGAGTTGCGTTTCGTCGAACTCGCCTTCGTTTTGGCAAGCGCGGTGCAGCATTGGCGCGAGTTCGCTGAGATCGACCGGCACCACGCCCGCACCCATGACCACGCCGATCCGCTCGGGGTTTTCCCGATCCATCGCGAGGCCGCTATCGGTGACGGCCAAACCAGCCGCACCGAGGCCGAACTTCGCCGCACGCCCCATCACCTTGAGCGACTTGCGCACGGTGCTCGGTGCATAGCGTTCCGGTTCGAAATCGTGAATCTCCCCGGCAACTTTTACCGGGTGATTCGTCGTATCGAAACTACGGATCGGCCCGATGCCGCTGCGGCCGTTGATACAGCCCGACCAGAAGGCATCTTTACCGATCCCATTCGGAGCCACCACTCCGATTCCCGTCACAACAACCCTACGCATGTCGTACCACCCCAAGCGCATTTGCACACGATTTCCTAAGTGTGCAGCGCACTTGCTGAGTATCGAACGTGGGCGGCTTCCAACCGTAACCCTGTCGGGTGTATCCGTTCGAGAGTTGTGGAATCGAGGGTGAGAACTAAGCTAACGACTCACACTCGCAACATGAGCAAATATTACCCAGATTACCCAAAGCAGGCAATAGTCCAGCTTCGTCTGATGCTCGCTCACTTTGCGAGTTGAACGGTACGAACCGCAGTCTTGGCGTAATCCGGATCTGTCACTCGTCAAGTCAACCGCACGAAATCGGCTTCAGCGGTCCGTTTATCAGCAGTCTGACACGGTTCCAATCGCCTCCTTAAACTTCTCGCGGTCGAGAATGGTCATCGTGCCAGCCCGCAAGCAAGGGGAACCCTCAAGTGACGTGAAGTTGCGATTGACGGTGTTTTCGGATCGTCCTGGTTTTGGTTTCTTTATCCCAACGGGATTTCAGCCATTAGCCCTGGGTCGCGGCTTCCGCGCACCCAGGGAACTGAGCAAATTTCCACCGGCCCTGAAAGGCAACGCCGTGAACGATTTCCTCATTGGCGTTTCCTTTTCGTGTATTTCGTGTGATTCGTGGTGAATTCGGGGCTGGTGCGATAACGTGTTGCGTTTTATGGGTATTCCTCGCTGGCGCGCTGGCGCGTCGGGCTAACAATCCGATCTTGTTAGCCCGACGCGCCAGCGAGGGAAACCATATTGAATCGCGATGCCATTACGGAATGAAGAAACCGCACACGCCGAAATCAAAATTTCGGCGGTATTTTACGGCTAAACGGCATCTGGGAATGGTACCATGCCAGGAAGTTGCTTTCCGAAATGCTTGACAACTCACGTCGATATTATCACACTGACCTGACGCGATACGGCTTCCCCTCCCGCTTCGAGCGTGCCTGCGATGAAACTTGCGATCCGCTCGATCTTAGTCCTCATCCAACTCGGCCTGCTTTTCGTCGCGCATTCACACGCTCAAGAACCCGCTACCTCGAAAATCCGCTTGGATGGATTTTCCCCAGCGGGGTACCGCGCCAGCGTGACGGATCGGTGGTCCACGCTGTGGTTCCGCATCGTCAATAACGATGCGACGCCGCGTCTCATTCGTGCCGTGGCTTTCTATGAAGGAGCAAACGACACGCAGTTCGCACGCGACGTTTGGGTACCTGGGAACGCAGCGATTTCGGCATGGTTACCGATCGGTCCTGCCCCGACTCAGAAAGCGGAATTGGCCCGTGAAATCCAGATGCTGCTATACGACCGGACCGACGGGATCGACCGCTTGATTCTCCCGCCGGGGGAAGAGCGGGTTCGAGGTCGCGTGGTGTCGTATCGCAAGCACGAACCGACGATGGCGGTATTCGTCGACGATCCGATTTCGCAAGACTTTTCCTCATTTCGAGTGCCCACACCGGATGAAGAGATCATCAAAATTGCGAAAGTCGTTCGCGGGCTGAACCGAATGTCGGTGTCAATTTACGTGACGTCGACCGAAGAGTTACCTAGCTCGATCGAAGCACTCGATGGGCTGGATCAAATCATTCTCGCGAGCAATCGATTGAAAACCGACCCCGTCACACTCGCCGCCATTCGCGGTTGGGTCGAACGCGGTGGGTTGTTGTGGGTGATGCTCGATCGCGTCGATCCTGATTTGCTCGGCCCGATTCTCGGCGAAAGTTTCGTGCCGACTGTCGTCGATCGAACGAGTTTAACATCGGTAAAGTTGACTGACCGTTTCGGAAGCTCGGAGAGACTCGCGGCCCGCGAATTCGATCGGCCGGTGCCATTCGTTCGCATTGCGATGGCAGACCGCGACAGTGTCATTCACTCGATCGACGGTTGGCCCGCGTCGGCAGTCGTGCGGCGTGGGCGCGGCAAAATCCTCCTCACGACGCTCGGACCCGCGGGCTGGTACCGCGATCGCAATTTGACGCCGACCGAACGTCCGCGCGAAAACGCGACCCCAGGTGTTCCAGCCGTAGCGACTGTCGATCCGCCATCGCCGTTTCCGAGCGTGCCGGACTTGCCAGTGGGAATCAACGAACTCGATGCCATTGCGGGGGAATTCAAGCCGATCGTACATCCGTTTACACCCGACGACATGCGAAGTTTACTGACCGACGAAATCGGCTATTCGGTTCCGCCGCGCGGGCTAGTCGTCGGCATTTTCGGTGCGTTTATCGCGAGCCTCTTCGGCGTCGGCTTCCTGATGCGACGCTCGAAACAAACGGCGATGGTCGCGCTCATCGGCCCGCTGGCTGCGTTCGTTGCAGCGGTTGCATTCGTGGCATTCGGCATTTCTGCGAGGCAATCCGTACCGCCGACAGTCGCAACGGCGGAAATCGTCGAAATCGCACCTGGCGGTCGGGAAGCCTCCATTCGCGGATTGTTCGCGACTTATCAACCCGAGTCCGGCCCCGTGAAGTTGTCGGCGAATAGTGGAACGATTCTCGACCTCGATATGGAAGGCCTCGAAGGCCAAACGCGACGAAGGGTTTGGACCGACCGCGATGCGTGGCACGACGAAAATCTCTCGCTACCCGCCGGCGTACGCCTCGGTTCGTTCCGCGGTACTCGGACGACGGGAACCGTTGTCGCGAAGGCGACGTTCGGGCCGGACGGCGTGCGCGGTCAATTCTTACCTGGCGTCTTTCAGAATCCGAGCGATGCCATTGTCATGACGCCGAACCGCGATCGTTCCGCCGTCCGTTTGGCTGCCGATGGCAAATGGGAAACGGGTGGTCAAGACCTGTTGAGTGGCGATCGATATGTGGCAGGGTTAGTCCTCAGCGATCGTCAACAACGGCGGCAAGACGTCCTGCGGAAACTGCTTGCGACTGCATCGCCCGAATCGATTGCCGGCCGCGATACGATGTTGGTTTGGGCTACGACCGCCGACGTTCCGATTGCTGTTGGCGAAGGCGCAAAGACCGTCGGGAATTCACTCGTACTCGTACCGATCGAGTGGGAGCGACCCGCACCCAGCACGCGGGTAAGCATTCCCGTCGCGTTCTTGCCTTATCGGCGGTTCGAACTTGGAACGCTCCGTGCGGTGACGATGGATTCGACCTATCCCGTCGATTCGCGAATCCGCTTTCAGATACCGCCATCGGTTCTGCCGCTGACAATCGAACGGGCCGTGTTGCACGTGAAAGCCCGGTGCCCGTATCGCGCCGTCACGTTCAACGGTTATACGGGTGACGTGCCGACGAAACTCCTTCGAGTTGTCGGGCCAACGGAGACGATGACGCAGGAAATCGTGGATCCGAAATACCTGCAACTCGACGCGACCGGCGGCCTGCACGTGGGCCTCGTCATCGGCAAAGACGAAAGCAATTCGCCGCGGTCCGACACGCCGTGGGCGGTCGAGTCGATCAGTCTGGAAATTGTCGGTAGCACCAATCCGCGATAAGTACGCGACCCTCTCGGAGCGATTCATGGGAACGGACGGTCCAGTCATCGAAACGAAAGACCTTACCAAAAAGTACGGCTCCTTCGTCGCGCTCGACAAACTGTCGATTTCGGTCGAGCGCGGCCAGATTCTCGGCTTCATCGGCCCGAACGGCGCGGGGAAAACGACGACGATTAAAATCCTCGTCGGCCTCGCCCGTGCGACGAGTGGATCGGCCACCGTTGCCGGAATCGACTGCCAACGCGATGCCCGCAAAATCAAACGGCTGATCGGCTACATGCCGGACGTCTTCGGTTCGTACGACAACATGCGGGTCGGCGAGTACCTCGACTTCTTCGGTGCGGCGTACGACTTGCCACGAAATACGCGCGGCAAACGGATCGACGAAGTGCTCGAAACGACGGGGGCAACGAAGTTCAAAGATCTCTACGTGGAAAGCCTCAGCCACGGGATGAAGCAGCGCGTCGCTATCGCCCGCACGCTACTGCACGACCCCGTCGCGCTCATCCTCGACGAGCCGGCCAACGGGTTGGACCCGCAAGCCCGCATCGAGATGCGGCAGATACTCTTGGACCTCACGGCACGCGGCAAAACGCTGATCGTGACGAGCCATATCCTGCCCGAACTCGCGCGGATTTGTAATCGCGTGGCGATCATCACGCGCGGTCGGTTACGCGCCTACGGCACGCTCGCCGAGATCGGCCGACAACTCAACCAACTGCGGACGATGGAAGTGCTGCTGTCGCACGTGCAGCAGATCGATCGCGTCGCCGAGATCGTGCGTTCGCAGCTCGAACCGGGTTCCGAAACGACGACATCGCCCGCCGAATTTGCCGTACGGTTCCGCACCGCCAAGCCCGACGACGAACTTGCGGGGTTGCTGTCGAAACTCGCGAGTGCAAACGTCGGCCTCACGCAGTTTCGCGAAGTGCAAACCGACCTCGAAGAAGCATTCATGACCGTCACCCGCTCCGATGCGGCGGGGGACAACTGATGAATCCGATCGTGCGTCGCGAATTACTGGCATTACTCCGCACCCGCGAGGCGACGGCCGTGCAGGTGGCGCTCGCCGTCGTCTGTGGGGCGCTCGTGTTACTTCGCTGGCCGGGTAGCGGCGTCAGCGACCTCAGCGGTGCGCGATCGGCGCAGGTGCTGCGCGTATTCGGCTACGGCTTGTTTGCGGGGGTACTGTTCCTCGTGCCTGCGTTCCCTGCGACGAGTTTGGTGCGCGAACGCATTCACGGTACGCTGGCACTTCTACTCAATTCGCCGATGTCGCCGTTGCGAATTTACCTCGGCAAGCTATTCGGCGTACTCGGTTTCACGGCGGTTCTGCTGATCGCGACCGTACCGGCGGCGGCGGCGTGTTACGCGCTCGGCGGCAGTTCCACACGCGGTGGCGTCGGCTGGCTGTACATCGTTCTCGCGGTCGCTTCGATTCAAATTACGACGATCGCGCTCTGGGTGAGTTTGCGTTCCGCATCGCCCGATACGGCGCTGCGGTTCGCGTACGGCTTCATCCTCGGCCTCGCGATTCTGCCGCTCGTTCCGCACTGGCTGACGCAAGGCGATACGGGACTGCTCGCCGATGTCGTTTCGTGGGTGCGTTGCCTGTCGCCGATCCCGGCTGTGATGGAAGTCCTCGGGCACGGCGCGGTCGGTACGTTCGGCATGGGCGGCGGCGAAGGGGCCGTCACACGCTATACGATCCTCGCACTGGCGACGAGTTTCGCCTTTGCATTCGCTACCGTCTCGCGTTTGCGCGGCAGGCCGCTCGATTACTCGCGGGCCGCAGGTGTTATGACGCAAGATCGCTCTTCGAGTGGCCAAAAGCTACGGCGAATCTTTTTCCTGTTCGACCCGCAACGCCGTTCGGGCAACATCGGCGGGTGGGTCAATCCAGTGATGTCGAAGGAGTTTCGCAGTCGGCGATTC
This sequence comes from Limnoglobus sp., assembly GCA_043785305.1. GTDB lineage: Bacteria > Planctomycetota > Planctomycetia > Gemmatales > Gemmataceae > Limnoglobus. The sequence goes on from JAYVXI010000154.1 coordinate 80,321, forward strand.
GGTCGTTCGCACTGGACGATCCGGCTGATTGCCCTCAGCGCGATCCTCTCGCTCGCACTCACGCACCTCGCCGTAGAAGGCGCACTCGGTTGGGGGATCGAGATCATCGGTGGAGCGCTCGTACTATTGCAAACCGCGATCCTGATTCTGTTCACGCCGAGTTTGGCCGCAGGTTTGATCAGCACCGAACGCGAACGCGGCACCTGGACGCTACTCCGGATGACGCCACTTTCGCCCGGTAAAATCCTTCGCGGCAAGCTCCTCAGCGTCGCCTGGCCGTTGTTTCTCTTGATGTGCGCAACGTTGCCCGGCTACGTGTTCCTCATGACGATCAAGCCGGAACTCGCGTCGCAAGTCCAGCGCGTGCTCATCAGTTTGGGAGTCACGGCGCTGTTCGCGGTGATGGTCAGTGCCGCAGCGAGTAGCCTGTTCAAATCGACGGCGATTTCAACGGCGATTGCGAACTTTATCCTCGTCGGTATCTGCATCGGCACGCTGCTGATGGTGATCGCCCGCGATGCGCCGTTCGGCAAAGACACGGTCGAAACAGTGTTGACGATCAACCCCGTCGCAGCGGCGCTGAATGCTGCCGAGACACCCGGCTTCACCGACTACGATCTGACGCTACTGAACTGGTGGATCATCGGTTCGATCAGCGTAATTCTCCTCGTTTTCCTGGTCTACCGCACGCGGCGGCTGTGCCGTCCCGACTGATGGATGAACTCGATGCTATCACGAATTTTCGCCGCTGTATGCCTGTTCGCGTTCGTTGGGGGAGTCCGTGCAGAAGGGCTACCATCGACGATGTACAACGACCCGGTGTTGACCGTTCCGAAGGTCATCACCGTGTTTTCCCACGGGCACCCCGATCAAGTCCCGCTCTGGCAGGAAGCGCTTTCGCAACCGGACAGCGAGATGAAATGTCGGTCGGCGCAGGCCATCGCAGCCTCGCATCGCAAGGGTATGCCGGGGCTGAAAGTCGTCGTACCCAACTTGTTACGCGAGTTCGAACGCGATGCTCAATCCCCGATGGTCACATTGGCGGTAGCCGAAGCGTTGATCGCGCTCGATGCCAAAGAAGCGGGGCCGAAGTTCGTCGAAAGGTTGTCGACCGCCAGCACCGATCTGCGAGACTTAGTCGAACCGGCTCTCGCGAATTGGAAAGAACCGAAAGCGCTACCCATCTGGCAAGAGCGACTGAAACAATCGCCCGACCGGCGAAGTGCGACGAATGCGATTCGCGGCCTGTTGCAACTCGGCGATGCGTCGTCGATACCGCGACTGCGCGAATGGGCGTTGGCGAATGACGTTCCCATTTCCATTCGCCTCGAAGCCGCTCGCGCCGTCGCGGTCTTGCGGCCCAACGGTTTTGAAGCGAACGCGAAATTGTTAGCGAGTGATGTCACCGCTCGCGGGATGTCGAACCGTCTCGTCGCGGTCAGTTTACTTCGGCAGCACTCCGGACCCGATGCGATTGCACTTTTGCAAACGCTCGCGAAGGATGCGGAGCCGGGCGTGGCAGTCGTTGCGCTCTCACGGCTCAACGAACTCGACACGGCCCTTATGGTTCCGCTCATCGATGCCACACTTGCGAATCGCGACGCGGCCGTGCGTTTGCAAGGCGTGGTGGCACTCGACCGCAATCTGACGTTGGAAAATATCCGCAAGCTCGCCGATCGACTCAAAGACGTTCACCAGGATGTTCGCACGCAGGCACGGATCGCGCTCGAAGTCGCGTTCACCAAAAACGAATGGAAGCAGGCCGTCCGCAGCGATGCGACGCGAATCTTGGCAATGAACGACTGGCGCGGCCTCGAACAGGCCTCGCGATTAATGGCGAAAATCGATCACAAACCCGCGACGACGCGGCTAATCGCAATCTTGAAACATCCGCGCCCGGAAGCGTTCGTGACAGCGGCATGGTCGCTCCAAATGCTGGCAATGCCGGAGACCTACGCCCCGTGTTTCGACCACTTTGAAAGCCAGTATGCGATCTTGCAACTTACCTACAGCAAGATGAACGGGAAGACGATCCAAGCCTACGACGAGCAACTGAGCTTCCTCGCGCAATTGTTGGGCAAGGGTCGGTATCGACCGGCCGACAAGATGTTCCAAAGCCTGATTCCACCGAATCCGCCGAATTTGATCGAAATCCGCGCCGGAGCGGTCTGGGCACTCGGATTGATCCACGAAGGCACAAAAACACCGGGATTCGAGGGGCTTCTGATCGGTCGCGTCAATGCGGTCATGCCAGCCGATGTCGAACCCGACAACCTCCGCTACGCCGCCGCGATCAGCTTAGGGCGACTCAAAACCGATGCTGCCATTCCCACGCTTCGACGCTTCTGCCCAATTACGAAGCCGTCGTCGCACATCGTCTACAATGCGTGCGGTTGGTCGATTACGCAAATCACCGGCGAGAAAATGCTGCCCAGCGAAATCGAACAGAAGAACATCATCTCGCAGTTCTTGTATCCGATTAAAAAGCAGTGAACGACGACATACCAACCTACGAGCCACGAGCTTGTCTCGGTGGGTGTCGCTCCACGATGAATCTCTACGAGCCACCGAGCTTGTCTCGGTGGGAGTCGCTCCCCGATGAATCTCCCACCGGGATGAACCCTATCGCGTTCGGCACGGCGTTTGCCGTGCTTGGTCCGAGCCCAAAATGAGATTGGAGCTACGTGCCGATCGACCTCGCG
>JAYVXI010000155.1:0-40726 GCA_043785305.1 Limnoglobus sp.
GCGCGCAAGGCGTAAAGGAGGTAAACGACGAGGCCGACGGCGGCGAACCCCCCCGCATCTTGCAACCAAACCTGAATCAGGCCGGGCAGATTCGCGAACGTCAGGGGATCGCGTTCCAGGATCAGAATCCCGAACAGGGCGGGGTCCGTCATCGCGGATATTCCTCGAAAGGTAACCGATATACGAATGAAGTCGATAAAACCGAATGCTACTTCTTCCCGTCCACTGGTGGCAGATAACGCCGACCCGGTCGCGTCTTCGATTCTTCGACGATTCGCAGGAATAAATCTTCGAGCGTCGTCGTCGGGTGGCCGAACGATTCGAGCTTCCCGCCATGTTTCTCGATCGTAGCCGCCAGATCTCGCTTGAGTTCGTCCGTCAGCGGCACGCCGCTCGCGCGAATTTCGAGCCGCTTTTGGTCTTCGACGAGCTTGCTGACCGCACCGAGTTCTTGCAAGTCTCCGCCGTACAGAATGGCAATGCGGTCGCAAACGTCTTGGACGTCGTCCAAGCGGTGCGAACACATGATGATCGTCTTGCCCTTTTTCTTCAGGTCGAGAATCAAGTCTTTCATCCAGCGCGTGCCGAGCGGGTCGAGGCCCGAGGTCGGTTCGTCGAGGATAATCAGGTCGGGGTCGTTAATCAGTGCTTGCGCGAGGCCGATGCGTTGTCGCATCCCCTTCGAGTATTCGCGAAGGATCCGCTTTTTGTCGTTGGCGAGGCCGACCGTATCGATCAGTTCCGCCGCACGCTTCTTCCGCGTCTCGGAAGGCATGTTGAAGAGGCGACCGTAAAAGTCCAACGTCTCTTCCGCGTTCAGAAAGCGGTAGAGGTACGATTCTTCCGGCAGGTAACCGATCTTTTCGTTCTTTTCGACTTTCGCCGCCGGTTCGCCGAAGACGAATGCATCGCCGGAACTCGGGAACAACAGCCCGAGCAACAGTTTGATGGTCGTGGTTTTCCCCGAGCCGTTCGGCCCGAGCAACCCGAAGATCTCGCCCTTCTGGATCGTCAAATCGAGCGCGTTGAGGGCGACTTTCTTCTTGCGCCCCCAGAAGTCTCGATAAATCTTGGTCAGGTTTCGCGTTTCGACGACGGTCTCGGACATGAACATCTCTCCGAAGCATCGCAGATGAAGACCACCCCACAGCGTTGGCGGGCGGCAATAGACGGATGTATGAGTCCGGTACGTCGGACTCGCGAATCCGGTTCGCGCCGGTTTCGCATGATGACTAGCTATATTAGTTTCCGAAACGATTGGTAAATACCTCACCGAAACATCACTGGAAGTCGTGCCAAGTCCCATCCGAATCGCGCAATTCGTTCGGTCGAAAGTTCGCTTTGTACGCCAGCGACCGACAGCCTTCGACGTAAAATCCCAGATACAAGTGAGGCTGTTTCCGCGCCTGCACCGATTCGATAATCGAGATCACGTTGAACGTCCCGAGCGAGCGATCGCGTAGCTCCGGCTCGTAATAAAAATAGATCGCCGACAGACCCTCCGGCACGACATCGACGTACCCCACGCCGACGAGCGTTTCGCCGAGGTAATAGCACCATTCTTCAGTGGGAAACGGGTTGGACACGAACGATTCGACGTAGTCGCCGGGGGATTCCGGGTCGCGTTCGGGCCACCCCTTCGCCTCTGCCTGGAAGGCATGATAGCGGTCGTAAAGTTGCAGTTTTTCGTCGGTAACGATCGGTTCGCCAATCTCGATCCGAATCTCGTTCGCGTTCCGCTGCTTCGCGCGTTTTTGGCTCGAATTCATACGGAATCGATCGACGGGAACGCGAATGACCTGACACGCACGGCAACTCGGACATTCGGGCCGAAACAACGAGAAGCCGAACCGACGCCAGCCATCCTTCATGCGTTGCAGATACTCGTCGGGCGACAATTCGCCGACGATGTCGTAACGCAATTGCCACTTTTGTTCGGGCAAGTAACCGCAACGTGCCGGAGGTGTCACAAACGTGAAGAGCGGTTGCATGGCAAACGGTCGCGGAGCGGACGGTCCTTGTTGCTGATGAGCATATCCGTCGGGTGCGAAAAGCCCAACGGATTCGGACTTTTCGCACGCAGGCATTACTCGACGAATTCTACCTGAGTCGGCGACGGGATGATACCCGCTTTGTACCCTTCATCGAGCAATCGTCGCACCGCCTCGCGGCCACGCTCGCCGTAATCGAGCGTCCATTCGTTGACGTACATGCCGACGAAACGATCCGCCAAGCCAATGTCCATATCGCGAGCGTACTTCAGCGCATGTTCGAGCGATTCCTTGCGGTGATCGAGCGCGTACTGGATGCTCTGCTTCAGCAATCGGCTCACTTCGCGGATCGTTTCGTCGCCGAGATCGCGACGCACGACGTTACCACCGAGCGGCAGCGGCAGGCCAGTCTTTTCGTGCCACCAGACGCCGAGATCGACGACGAGGCTCAGACCCTGATTTTGAAACGTCAGTTGCCCTTCGTGGATAATCAGCCCCGCGTCGAACTTCCCCGATTCGACGACCTGTAGAATTTCATCGAACGGCACTACCTCGTACTCGAAGCCCTGCGGCAAAAGTAATTTCAGTGCGAGGAATGCCGTGGTCATCGTGCCCGGCACGGCAATCTTCACGTTCGGCAAATCGGCGATAGAGAGTATCTTTTTGCTCACGACCATCGGCCCGTACTTGTCGCCCATGCTACACCCGCTCGGCAGCAATGCGTACTTGTCGAGCAAGTATGCGTAAGCATGGATGCTGACTGCTGTGACGTCGAGTTCGCCCTTCAGTGCGCGGCGGTTGAGCGTTTCGATGTCCTGGAGTTCGTGCGTGAAGCGGAACCGACCGGTATCGATTTTGTCGTTCGCCAGCGCGTGAAACATAAAAGCATCGTCGGGGTCCGGAGAGTGCCCGACGCGAATCAATTGCGTGTTCATAGTGTTTCCTGTGTGTATCGTGTTCGTGTATTGTTCGTATGTATACTTCGACAGGATTTACAAGATTAACAGGATACAAACATTGTAATTGCTTTTTAATCCTGTTTTCATCCTGGAAATCCTGTCATAAATCTTCGCCGAGGACGTCGCGGGGCGAGCCGGATTTGGCGATGGTTCCTGCGACCATCCGGTGGACGACCGTCGCGCGTTCGGCGAAGTCCATGTCGTGCGTGACGACGATCATCGTCTGGCCGTCTTTGGCTAAATCCTGCATCACCGCCAGCACTTCGTTCGCCATTTGTGGGTCGAGAGCACTCGTCGGTTCATCGAATAATATCGCTGCCGGGTTAACCGCAAGCGAGCGAGCAATCGCAACACGTTGTTGCTGTCCGCCAGACAGGTTCCCTGGCTTCGCGTGGAACTTATCCGCCAAGCCGACGCGGTGGAGTAGCGTTTTCGCGGTCGCTTCGGCTTCCGCAATCGTTCTGCCGAGCACGTATCGTGGTCCCGTCATGACATTCTCAAGAACGCTCATGTGCGGGAACAGGTTGAACTGCTGAAACACCATCCCCACCTTTTGGCGTAATTTCAGCAATGCGGCCTTCGGGTGCGGTTTCCCGAGCGTGCCTTGCAGTGTCATATCGCCGATGCGGATCGTGCCGGTGTCGAAAGTTTCTAATCCGTTGATGCAGCGTAACAGCGTACTCTTGCCGCCACCCGACGGCCCGACGAGCGCGGTGACTTCGCCTTTATTCACGATTAGCGAAACACCCGCGAGGATGAGGTTTGAACCGTGAAACTTGACGAGGTTGGCAATTTCAATCATGGCTTGCCTCCCGTTTTCTGCACCGAAAGTCGCGTCTCCAGCGAACGTGCCGCGAGTGCGAGCGGGTAGCTCATCAGTAGGTACAGCCCGCCGGTTATGAACACGAGTTCGACAATGTAATCGCGGTTAAAGTTGTAGAGTTCGTTGTACTTTCGCGTCAGTTCCGTGATGAGAATCGCACTGCAAACCGAGGTGTCTTTGAACAGCGCGATGAAGTCGTTCGTAACGGGTGGTATGACGAGGCGAGCCGCTTGCGGGACGATGACACGCCGAATCGCGGTGAGTGGCGTCATGCCGAGCGAGAGTGCCGCTTCCATCTGCCCGCGCGGGATCGCGAGCAACCCCGCACGATAGTTCTCCGCCTCGTATGCCGAGTAGTTGAGTGCCAGCCCGAGCACCCCCGCCTGAAGTGGACTCAGCGACGTGATCGGCAGCCAGACGCCGTGCATATCGAGCCATGCGAGCGCCGGTGGCAGCAGGTAAAACATCGAATAGAGCTGCAATAACAGTGGCGTTCCGCGAACGACTTCGACGTAGATGCCGAGTGGCGTACCGAGCCAGCGCGGGCCGAACACGCGGCCGACGGCCACGAGTAAGCCGATGCCCATCGCCAGTGGGAACGACAGCACCGAGAGTTTAATCGTCATCAGCGCGGCTTCCGCGAGTTCCCATGCGAGCCGGGGCAGCGGGCTTTTTCGCTCGACGTTTTTATCGTCCTTCGCGTCGCTTACCACCGCATCGGCTTCAATCGGTGGCCACGGTTTGCTCGCCCAGTAGGCGAGGCGTTCCTGGTCTTCGTTCCACAAACCGTACTTGTCGTAGATCGCTTTCAGCGTGCCATCGCGAACGCCATCGCGGATCGCATCATCGATCGCCGTGAGCAACTTCACATCGTTTTTTCGCACGTAAAGCACGTAAAACCCAGGCTTGACCGCTTCGCCGATGCTTTTGAGTTGCGGCATCTCGCGCAGAAAGTAACGCGCGGCGGGGCTATCCTGCACCGTGGCATCGAGGCGTTTATCCTTGACGAGGCCAATCACGGTCGCGACATCGGGGTTGATTTTCAGATCGATGCGCTTCTCGAATCGCGCGTTGAGGTACGCATGGGCGGCGGTGCCACCGAGTACGCCTACGCTCTTGCCCTGTTTGCCGTTCCGCGCGACGAGATCGACCCAATCTTCGATGGTATCGTCGTCTTTGTGGGCGAGAAGTTGAATGCGATACACGTAGTACGGCCGCGATGGTGCATACTGTTTCGCTAAATCCGCACTGAATTCATAGCCATTCAGGACGGCATCGATCCCTTCGTCGTCGGTCGTAGGCTGATCGAGCAACTGCGGAAGTTTGTCCCAATCGCCCTTCACGAACTCGCTTTTGCGATTGAGCCGTTTCGAGAGATACTCGGCAAAATCGACCTCGAAGCCGATGAATTTGCCATCGGGATCGGCATAGATGAACGGCGCGCCACCGGTGGGATCGGTTCCCCAACGGAACGATTTGCGGTTGGCATCTTGTGCGATGCCAGTCACAGTGAGCGCGAGAAACAGAATGGCAGCGAGGCCAAGCGACCGACCAGACGGGGGTTTATCCAACGTTCGGTTACCTCCAAGTCGTTTGATAATGCATGAGTATACATCCGCCATCGCTCGCTACAATCCCCTTCGCATGAACCTCGAAAAACTCCCGATCGACGACGTCCTCCCCGAACTGCTCGCCCGGCTCCGCGAACGCAACGCAGTGGTGCTCCACGCGCCGACCGGTGCGGGCAAAACGACCCGCGTCCCACCCGCACTGATCGACGGCACGGGCCGCGTGATCGTCCTCGAACCGCGTCGCGTCGCGGCTCGCGCTGCGGCCCGTCGAATGGCGTACGAACACGGCACGCCGCTCGGGCAGACGTTCGGCTATAGCGTGCGGTTCGACAAGAAATTTGGGGCGAACACGAAGGTGATTTGCGTCACGCCCGGTATCTTGCTGCGAATGTTCCACGACGACCCGTTCCTCGAAACGGTGTCGTGCGTCGTCTTCGATGAGTTCCACGAACGCGGGATCGAAGCCGATCTCGCGCTCGGTATGGTGCGGCTCCTTCGCCAAACGGTGCGGCCCGAACTGCGTGCGGTCGTGATGTCCGCCACGCTCGACACGGACACCGTCGCGAAGTATCTCGGCGACTGTCCGACCGTTGTCAGCCAGGGGCGAACGTACCCCGTCGATATTCGCTATCGCGCTCGTCGCTCCGACACGCCGATCACCGAAGCCGCCGCCCAAGCCGTACGCGACAGCATCGATTCTCACGAGGGTGACATACTCGTTTTCTTGCCGGGATTGCGCGAAATTCGCCAAACCGAAGAACAACTCGAACGGCTGGCTACCGAGCGAAATTTACTCATTCTGCCGCTGCATGGCGAACTCTCGCCGGAGGAGCAAGATCGCGCACTTCTCAAACACGAACGGCGAAAGATCGTGCTCGCAACGAACGTCGCGGAAACGTCGGTAACCGTCAACGGTGTGACGGTCGTCATCGATACTGGCTTTGCCCGGCAGATGGAGTTCGACGCGAGTATCGGCATGGATCGACTGCGGTTGGTGCCGATCTCGAAAGCCTCGACCGATCAGCGTGCGGGGCGGGCGGGGCGGACGCAACTGGGCACGTGTATCCGCCTCTGGGACGAAGCGAGCCAACGTGCGCGGCCCGATGTGACCGAACCTGAAATTCGCCGCGTCGATCTCGCGCCGGCGGTGCTGCAACTGCTCGCGATGGGCGAAACCGACCTGGAAGCGTTCCCGTGGATCGACCCGCCGAAACCGGAAGCCTTGAAGCAAGCGACCGATCTCCTGAGCTTGCTCGGAGCCTACAAAAACAGCCAATTCACGGACATCGGCCAGCAACTCGCGGCGTTGCCGTTGCACCCGCGACTCGGGCGAATGCTCGTTGAAGGCGAACGCCTCGGCTGCGTTCGCCGTGCGGCACTGGCGGCGGCGCTCCTCTCCGACCGCGACCCGTTCGTTCGCGAAACCGACTCGAATCGAACGGCCACTTCGACCGAATCGGACTTGCTCGACCGCGTCGAAGTCGTCGAAGAATTCGAGCGAACGGGGCGGTTGCATTCGCACCTCGGCACACTCCATCGCGGTGGCGTTCGCGGCGTGCTCGATGCGCGCAACCAGCTGTTGCGTTCGATGAATCATTTCGCCGAAACCGACGATCCCACCGCGTTGTTGCGGGCGATCTTTGCAGCTTACCCGGATCGATTGTGTCGGCGGCGCGAACGCAACGATCGCCGGGCACGAATGATCGGCGGGCGTGGTGTGAAATTGGCACCGTCGAGCGGGGTGAGCGAACCCGATTTGTTCGTGGCGATCGACGTCGATGCGGGGGGCGTCGAATCGTTCGTGCGATTAGCGTCCGGCGTACGCCGCGAATGGTTGCCAGCAAGCGAAATGAGCGTGAAGAACGAGATCGTCTTCGACGCATCGACCGAGCGATTGATCGCCCGCAAACGCACGCGATTCGCCGACTTTATCATCGACGAAACTGATGGGCACATTACCTACGAAGCCGAGGCCGCGCTGATACTGTCCGAGGCCGCCAGCCGGAACCTCGACAAGGTACTTCCACCCGCCGATACGGCCGCCGGATTGTTCCGGTTGAGGGCACGCTGTTTGCGAATCTGGGTGCCAGAGTGGAACCTGCCCGCGTTCGAGCCGGACGATATGCAAACGATGCTGACATCGCTATGTCATGGCCGCCGGAGTTTCGCCGATTTGCGGACCGCGAACTGGCTGGAAGCGATGCGTGGCTCGATGCCGCACGCGCAATTTCAAATGATCGAACGCCACGCACCGGAGCGACTGCCGGTGCCGAGCGGCAGCGAGATCGCCTTGCAGTACGAGGAAGGCCGCCCGCCGATTTTGGCCGCCCGCATCCAGGAACTCTTCGGCATGACCGAGACGCCGCGCGTGGCCGACGGCCGGGTGAAAGTTCTGGTTCATCTGCTCGCGCCGAACTATCGCCCACAACAAGTGACCGACGACCTCGCGAGTTTCTGGAAGAACACCTACCCACTGGTGCGAAAGGAACTCCGCGGCCGCTACCCCAAACACGACTGGCCCGAAGACCCACTGACCGCCCCACCCCGAATCGGCCCACGGCGACGCGGGCAATAATTAGTGGGCGTGCGAGTGTTGTTTTTTGAAGTGCTCGGCCACTTTTTCCATTGGCACGTGCCAGCCGCAGTCGTCGCAAGCGGGGACGGTCGGGTAGCATTTCGTGCAGTAAATCGGGCCGCCGTTCAGGAATTGTTCGACTCGCTTCCGATCCGTTGCCGCTACGCCTTCGCTGGTCATCGGCACGGTCACCACCGATTTGCACTTGTCGCAAGGCCGCGTGTTGTGCGTCTCGATTACCGGTTTGAAGTGATCGTGCAACCCGCGTGGTACGACACCGGAACCGATGCAAAGCGGGCATGTCATGCCGAACTGCGCGAGAATCGCCTTGCGAATGAAGTCACTTTTGTTAGGTAGGTTATCGAGAAAGTCCGCGAGACTTTCCTCGACTTTGAACGCGACGATCTTCGATTTCGGTGACTTGCGGGCCATAAGCAATCGCCTTCGATGCGTTTCTTGTGTGTGAGTTGTAATTCTAGGTATGACTTTGACAAATCGCAACTAAAAGTGGATGCGAGTGATGCGAGATGCGATGTGGAAACGCCGATGCGGTGGGACGAATCGCCCCACCGCATCGCGAATGAGTCCGCTCAGTGGCTTACTTCTTGCCTTTGGCGAACTTGATTTCCGTGACCGTATCCTTTTCGGCAGTCAGGTCGAACTTCGTTTTGCCTTCCTTCATCTTCTCGAAGCGTGGCAGTGCCTTCTCCGAAGGAACATCTTTATCGCCGGCCTTGAACGTGGTCTTATCCGTGATCTTGTAGGTGCTTTCCTTGTCGCCGTCCTTGACCGTGACTTCCTTCTTTTCCTTGTCGAACTTGACGAACGTGACTTCGCCGGCGAGGACGAGGCCGATCGAACAGAACAACGCACAGACCGACAGCATTAACTTACGCATCAGATGAAACCCCTTAAGTTCGAGAACGTCGGCCACAATCCCAACTCGAGCACATTACCCGACCGGGATGAGGACGGGACGGCGACATCATCTCTCGTATTGGATGATTGTCGTTGCAATAGGTCAAGTGAAAGATTCGTGAGAGCGTGACTGGGTCCCGTTCTCGCAAACCACTCGCGCCCATTGCCGCGTTCCTGTTAAGATAAACCCCGTTCGACTTGCGACGTTCCGTGAATTCGGGAAAATTCCGCCATGGCAGACTCTCGCATAGCCTTGCGTATCGTTCTCGTTGCACTCGGTGCAACGGGGTTGGTACTCTTTGCCCAAAATCCGCCTGCTACGAAACCCGCGAACCCGACGGGGGGTTACGAGGAAGTCGAAGATACCGATCCGCCTAAAACCAAGAAAGCAGTGCCGATCGATGAGGAAACGCCACTGGTGACGGTGCCGCGCGGCGCGTATTACGCGCGAATCGAAGAACTGGCTCGCGCCTCGGTCGATGCCAAACACCCGGCATTACGCGAAGTGATTGCGAAATACGTCGTCGCATTCGACCGCCTCACCGACACCGCCGACGTTACGGTTCGCATCACGCCGATTCCGATCTATCGCCTCGGGAAATTCCCCGATGTCTTCGGCGTGTTCGAGCTTTCCGACCGCAACGAACCCGCACCCGCACGTCGTTTTGAAGTGACGAAACTCCGCAAACTCGAGCATTACGAAGAGATGGTCATCGACGAGGCCGCACGGCTGGCAAACCCGAATGGCGAACCGTCGTTGGTGCCACATACGGATCGGATCGCGGTGGCCGAACAGCTTCTAGCGTCGGCGGTTTTCTTCTACGATGGTGCCCGCGATCAGAGCAAGCGCAAGGGCCGCGAGTGGGATCGCGTGCGAGCCACCCTCGTCGAACGGCTCGCCGATACGCGGATGAAGCGGCTGCAACTAGCATCGGAACGCAAAGATTGGAAGCTCGTTCGCAGTCTCGGTAGTCGCATGGCGACGCTTTATCCGACGAATTTGAAACTACTCGAAGACGTCTACGCGGCACGGTTGGCGGAGGCGTTGAACGCGCTCGCGGAGTCCGATCAGGCCGCCGAACTCGAACTCTCTCGCGATCTGCTCGTCGATTTTGAAAGTCGCTTCCCCGGCAGTAAGAGCGCTGCCGCCGAACAGGTTCGCGATGCGTTGAAACAAAAAGCGAAACGGCTGTTCACGCTTGCTGAAAAGGCAATCAAGCAGAACGACAAGGATGCCCAACGCTTGTTGCGGACGATCGAAATCATCGAGCCGAACCATCCCGGCCTGCGCGAACTGCAAGGGCAACTGACGGGGGCTTACAGCATCCTCACCGTCGGCGTGCGTCATTTGCCGGAATTGATGACACCCCTTACGGCACGCACCGATAGCGAACGCTTCGCCGTGGAACTGCTATTCGAGCCATTGCTCGAAGCGCTGCCCGACGATCCGCACGGCGTGAAGTACCGACCGGCTCTGGCGGACGGGATGCCGAGCACCGGCGGCCTCGTTCGCGATTTCGATCTCGTCCGGCAAGCGGGTTGGTCGGGGCTGAACCGCGAATACTTCGATGCCGCCGATGTTGCCGCGACGCTGAAAAGCCTGCGACAAGATTATTCTCACACCTGGACGGCCGACGGCCTCGATTGGCTGACCGAACAAACGCGAGTCGAAGAACGCTCGAAGTTACGCATTCAGTTCGCCGCCGGTCACCCGTACCCGCTATCGTTGCTCACGACGAAAATTCTCCCCGCACGCTGGTTAGCTTCGCAAAACAAGCGGCTCGACGATGCGTTGTTCGCTCGTCGTCCGCACGGCACAGGGCCATTCCAACTCGAAACGACCGCCCAACCCGGTGCGCCTGTGGTATTCACCGTGAACCCGTCGTTCAGCCGTCGCCCCGGTCGTCTCGGTCAGCCGTTTATCAAGGAAGTCCGCTTCGTGGACATCAACAAGATCACCGACCCTGCGGTGCAGTTCCGTGCGGGGCAGTTGCAAATCGTGCCCGATGTGCCGACGAACGAACTGACGAAATACAGTAGCGCCGATGCGAAACTCACCGGCGTGGCCACGGTCGTATCTGCGGCGATGAATCGGCAGATCTACATGCTCGCGGTCAACTTCCACCGGCAGGTCACGCACAGCATTCCGCTCCGGCGCGCGATTGCACACGCCATCGATCGCGAAGAGATTTTGGAGAAGGTCTACCGCGCCGGTTTCCCGCAGTTCCACAAGGCACTCGTCGGGCCGTACCCGGTCGATGCCTGGGCGACGCCCCGCCTGCCTGGGGTGCCATTACCGTCGTTGTTCAATCCGAATCTGGCCCAGGCGAAGTTCGTCGAATATGCGGAGAAATCCGGGGCCGTCACGCTGTCGCTGCTGTTTCCGAACGACGATCCCCGTGCCAGGGCGGCGTGCGATCTCATTCGCAAACAAGTCGAAAACGTTGCGGGCGCAACCGTGAAAATCAGCCTGACGCTCGAAGGGTTGCCGAATGCGGAGTTTCACAGGCGGGTCTACAACGAACGCGAATTCGACCTCGCCTACGTCCCGTTCGAGTATCGCGACGACTGGTATCCGTTCGGCCTCGGCTCGTTGCTATCGCCGTCGGCGACCGATGCGGGCGGACGCAACTTCATGCGCTATCCGCCGAAGTCCGCGAAGCCAATGGCCGAGGATGAACTGTTTACGCGGCAACTCGAAGAAATCCGCCATCACGCCGATTTTCGCGGCAAACTGATCCCGAAATCGCGCGAAGTTCACGAGCGTTTCCTGGCTGCGATGCCGTTCATCCCGCTCTGGCAGCTCGATCGCCACATGGTCGTCGCCACCGGCTTGAAAGTCTTCTTCGACGACGGAGCCGAACCCGCTTTGCCGAAGTGGATACCACCCGCCACGATCTTCGCCGGTGTGTCCCGTTGGCGTCTCGACTAGAAAAATGACAAAATCCGAACCCGACTTTCAGCAGGGGTTGAGCGATGCAGACCGAGTTGCTAAGATACCGACGCGATACCCGGTAGTGTAACGGTAGCACAAGTGATTTTGGTTCACTTCGTCAAGGTTCGAATCCTTGCCGGGTAATTGTTTATTCCGAACTCAAGCAGACTCGTTGCGACGCAATCACACTTTCGAGCCAGTATCACCAGCGTGAACTTGGCGAGGCCCTCTCAGACATTTCACTGCGATCGCAGAAAAAGGTATGGGCTAAGGCTCAGGTACGGCGAAGTAACGCCGTACCTTTCGTTCACACACCTTACAACGCCGCGAGTACGGCGTCGCCGACGTCGTTCGTTGTTGCATTGCCGCCGAGGTCGGGGGTTCGCGTTCGGCCTTCTTTTAGCACTTTGGCCACCGAATCGCGGATTGCTTTTGCCGCCTTGGCCAACCCGAGGTGGTCGAGCATCAACCCGGCGCTCAGGATTGCGGCCATTGGGTTCGCGATACCTTTCCCGGCGATGTCCGGCGCGCTGCCGTGGACTGGCTCGAACATGCTCGGGAACGCTTTCGTCGGGTTGATGTTCGCACTACTGGCGAGTCCGATGCTGCCCGTGACGGCGGCGGCGAGATCGGTGAGGATGTCGCCGAACAGGTTGCTCGCCACGATCACATCGAAGGTTTCCGGTTTGCGTACGAGGTCCATCGCGGCGGCATCGACGAGCAGCGGAGCCGATTGCACGTCCGGATAATCCTTTCGCACCGTCTCGAAGACTTCATCCCACAACCCGAGGCTATACACCTGCGCGTTGGACTTCGTGATGCTCGTCAGCTTTTTGCGACGCAGCCGTGCGCCCTCAAAGCCGGCACGCAGAATCCGCTCGCAGCCGCGCCGCGTGAACACGCCGGTTTGCACGGCCACGGTATCGGGCGAGTTCGGGTAAAGCACGCCGCCAACGGGGGCATATTCGCCCTCGGTGTTCTCGCGATAAACGACGATGTCGATGCTGCCCGCCGCTTTGTCCTTCAAAGGGCACGGTACGCCATCGAAAAGGTACGACGGACGCAAATTGACGTACTGATCGTACTTGCGACGCATCGGCAACAGCAGTTCGTGAACGGTAATCTTGTCGGGGACATCGGGGCTGCCGACCGCGCCGAACAAGATCGCATCGTGCTTGGCGAGAACGTCCCAGCCATCGACGGGGAGCATTCGACCGTGCTGTTTGTAGTAGTCGGTGGACCAGGGGAGTTTATTCCACTTGAGTTCGGCGTGGTCGTATTTGACTGCCGCCTTCTGAGCCGTGCGAATCGCATGTTCGATGACTTCCGGCCCGATGCCGTCGCCGCCGATGACCGCCACCGTGTGTACTGCCATTGCTACCGTTCTCCGTTTGGGGTATCGCCCACATCGCCCGATCGGCGCATTCGGCGTTCCGCGAGCAAACGACGTGTGCGCGGGCGCATTCTGCCGACATTTTCTGATGCCGACTCGACTCGACGCGACTTCCGCGTGCAAAGTGTAGGTGTATGAATTCGCTGTGCTTGATTTAGCCGCCCTGGAGGGTGGGTCAAGATGATGCTCGGGAACCGCTATCGCCGAATTGGAATCCTGCTCTGTGCGGCCGTGCTGGCCTGCGCGACCGGTTCGGGCTGTCGATTGTTCGATCGTGCGGGTGGTAGCGGTGGGCGAAGCAGCCTCGGCGACCGGCCCGATCCGCTCATGGGTGGCAGTCGCATTCCGGCCACGAACCTGCCAACGGGCAAAGCCGACACCGCCCGTGGTGGCCGCGATCCGCTGATGACTTCGCCCGTAAGCCAGAGCAACGACCTCCCCGGCGGCGTTCGCAAAGACCCCTATCGCCCCAGCCGCGAAAGCACCGCCGCGGGCCTGGCCGCCGGTACCCGCATTCCCGACGATTATCCCGATCGCCGGGCCACCGGTAAAACCGAGACGGCCGACTACGACCGTATCGCGAGTGAACTGCGTCGCCTCAAAGTGAAGTTCGCCGAACCAACCCGCGAGGGTGGCGAGTACGTCGTTCGCGGCGAAGTCCCTATCGGCACCGATGGTTCGATGCAGCGCTACGAAGGCTCCGGCAGCACAGCGGGGGCCGCCGCCAAAGAGTTACTGGAACAAATCCAATCGGGGCGTTAAATCGCCTCACATAATCGACGTAAGTCGCAATTGCGGAGGCACGAAAACCGGTTTTTCGGGTGTTTTTCGGTCTCAAAACGCCACTTTTTGATCGGCTTTCGCTGATTGGTTTCGCGAGTTTTTGCCGTATTTCGCACTGCCGTAGTGGGTTACGTCGACGGCCAATCAATTGGCACTCGCTGCAAGTACCGACCAAAAATCGACCGGATGCGACAATTCTATGTCACTCCGTGCACGACACGAATTCCGACTAACGTCATATCGTCTAGAACTTATTGACTGCTGGCATTCGCGTGGGTGTGCTAACCTTTATCCGGCGGCGATCAGTAGCCCCTTTGACCGCTCTTCGGCGCGACGAGTCGCGAACGCTGCCGCGTTCTCCATTCTTGGCGAGCGGTGTGGCGTCAGCCCACTGATCCTGCCTGCATCATGTACCGTGTATGTGTGGAGATTTTCCCTTCAAAATTGAGGTTGTTTGCGACTCAGGCGGGATCAGGGGGCTGACGCCCACCCGCTCGCCGTTTCGTCGTGCTTCGCACGTCGCCGATACGACCATATCACAGGCGCACCCGAACCGGCCCTTCAGGCCGTAAAACTGGGCTTCGGAAGCTTCGCGCCGTAACAGAAACCGGGACGAGAATGTCGCGTATAATTGAATGGAAAGCCCAATTTCCCGTCACTTGGCGGTCGCATTCACGGTGTTGCGGGGAAAACTATGACGACTGCGGTTTCGGTCGAATCGCGCATCCAAGCCTACGGGCGGGAGATCTTCGCCCGTCTCGGTGGGCGTCCGCTGCCGTTGACGCGACGGTTTTGGGACGACTGGATCATGAGCTTCGCGATGAGTAACGACGCGCTCAAAGTTCAGCTTTTCCGTTTCGTCGATACGCTGCCGTACCTACACGATCCGAACGAAGTCGGTCGGCACCTACGCGAGTACCTCACCGAGGCGAAGTCGGCGCTACCGTGGTGGGCGCGGGCGAGCATCGGGCTGATCCCCCAGAGTGGGTTCGCGGGGCGGATGCTGGCAAAACGAGCCAAAGCGAACGCGGAGACAATGGCCCGCAAGTTCATCGCGGGGTCGAACGTGCGCGAGGCGATCGACGCAGTGATGCGGATGCGCGACGAATCGATGGCGTTTACGATCGACTTACTCGGCGAGGCGACGATCACCGAAGCCGAAGCGGATGGCGTGCAGAAACAGTATTTCGACCTTCTGAACGGGTTGTCGCCGATCGTCAATGCCGCACCGGAAGTGCCGATTATCGACCGCGACGATCGGGGACCGATCCCGCGCGTGAATGTGTCGGTCAAGCTGTCGGCGCTGTTCAGTCAATTCGATCCGATCGACCCCGTGGGAACGTCGCAGGCAGTGCGAAACCGGTTGCGGCCGATCCTGGCATTGGCGAAGAAGAACGGCGCGTTCGTCAACTTCGACATGGAACAATACAGCTTCAAAAACACCACCCTACGCATCTTCCGGGAGATCCTGAGCGAGTCGGAGTTCCGCGACTGGCCGCACGTGGGCATCGCGATTCAGGCCTACCTGCGCGACACCGAGGAAGACCTGCGGACACTCCGCAACTGGGCACGCGACGAACGCAACTGCCCCGTTTGGATTCGGCTGGTGAAGGGAGCATACTGGGACTACGAAACGGTGATCGCCGCCCAGAACCATTGGCCGGTACCGGTGTGGACGGAGAAGTGGCAATCCGATGCGTGCTTCGAGCGATGTACGCGGTTTCTGATGGAGAACTACGAGTGGCTGATGCCCGCGTTCGGCAGCCACAACATCCGCAGCATCGCAAACGTCATGGCGGTCGCCGAAGAATGCAAGGTGCCCGCGCAGCGGTTTGAATTCCAGATGCTCTATGGCATGGCCGACCCAATCAAAGAGGCACTGAAAACATTTGGAACGCGGGTGCGGATCTACACGCCGTACGGGCAACTGTTGCCGGGCATGGCCTACCTCGTGCGGCGATTACTCGAAAACACGTCGAACGATTCGTTCCTCCGGCAAGGCTTCGCCGAGCACGTATCCGAGGAACAATTGCTACAAAATCCCGAGAACATGGGCGCGAGCCACCACCGAGAACCGGACATGATTGCCACCCGCAACGGAGAGCATCGAACGCGCGTCGCGTTCCAAAACGAATCGCTGAGCGACTTCAGCCGTGCCGAAAATCGCGAGCGAATGGTTGCGGCACTCGCATCGGTTCGCGGGCAACTCGGTCGCACGTTCCCACCAGTCATCGGCAACGCCACCGTAGCGACGAGCGAGTCCATCGACTCGGTGAACCCGTCGAAGTCGGTCGAGCGAATTGGCCGTACGGGGAAGGCGACTGCGCAGCACGCCGAGCAAGCCATCGCGGCGGCCGTGCAAGCATTCGAGGCGTGGCGCGAGACATCGGTGGTGGAACGGGCCACGTACATTCGCCGCGTAGCCAACGTCATGCGCGAACGCCGATTTGAACTCGCAGCTTGGATCGTTCTCGAAACGGGCAAACCGTGGCGCGAGTCCGACGCCGACGTGGCCGAGGCAATCGACTTCTGCGATTACTACGCGATCGAAGCCGAGAAGATGGGACGCGCGCAAGATACGAACGTACCCGGCGAAGCGAACACCTTCTTTTACGAACCGCGTGGGGTGGCCGCCGTGATCGCGCCGTGGAATTTCCCACTCGCGATCCTGTGCGGCATGACCGTCGCCGCCATCGTGACCGGTAACACGGTCGTGATGAAACCGGCCGAACAAAGTGGGATCGTCGGCGCGAAATTGATGGAATGCTTCCAACAAGCCGGGCTGCCAGCGGGCGTGGTGAACTTCTTGCCGGGCATCGGTGAGGTCGTCGGGCCGGTGTTGGTGGGACACCGCGACGTGGCGTTGATCGCCTTCACCGGTTCGTTAAAAGTCGCGTTGCAGATCAACGAGCAAGCCAGCCGTACGCCCGGCGGGCAGCCGTTCGTCAAAAAGGTCATCGCCGAGATGGGTGGCAAAAACGCGATCATCGTCGATGCGGATGCCGACCTCGACGAAGCGGTCCGCGGGGTAGTCGATTCGGCGTTCGGCTACGGCGGGCAAAAGTGTTCGGCAGGCAGCCGCGTCATCGTCGTGGGAACTATCTACGAACCGTTCTTGAACCGATTGGTCGAGGCGACGAAGTCGCTAACTGTCTGTGCGGCCGAACGGCCGGGTTGTTCGCTCGGCCCGGTGATCGATGCCGAGTCGCGCGACCGCATTTTGAAGTGCATCGAGTTGGGTAAAACGCAGGCGAGGTTAGCGTTCCAGTACGATGTCGACCCACTGAAACACGAAGGTTACTACGTCGGCCCGACGCTGTTCGCCGACGTGCCCGAAACGGCGACGATTGCCCAAGACGAGATCTTCGGCCCCGTCCTCTGCGTCATGAAGGCGAAGAATTTGGACGACGCCATCCGGATCGCCAACGGCACCAAGTACGCGCTCACGGGGGGCGTGTTCAGCCGCAGCCCCGTGAATATTCAAAAGGTGAAGAAGCAGTTCCGCGTCGGGAACCTCTACGTGAATCGCAAATGCACGGGAGCACTCGTTCAACGGCAGCCGTTCGGCGGCTTCATGCTCAGCGGCATCGGTAGCAAAGCGGGCGGGCCGGATTATCTCCTCCAATTCGTCGTCTCACGCACCATCACCGAGAACACCCTTCGCCGCGGTTTCGCCCCCGAGGCAGATGCCACGACGGAATGACGATCCCTCCATTTCGCCTCGCCGTGTTGCCCGATTTCCCCGACGAAGGTTGGGCGAGTATGGATCTCTGCGCGGAGATGCTGCTCGCGAATCTGCCGACATCGGTGACGGGAATCCGTGCGATTCCGCAGTATCGCAAGTGGGTGACGCATCTCGGTCGCTCGCGGTTCGCGGTCAACGCAGATCGGCTCTACAACCGTTACTTTGCCTACCCGCGGTTCGCTCGTTCGCTCCGCGAAGCCGATGCGTATCACGTCGTCGATCACAGTTATGCGCACCTCGTACGCGAACTACCCGCGGGCCGTACCGGTGTCTATTGCCACGATCTCGATGCGTTTCGTTGCCTATTGGAGCCGCAAGCCGAGCCGCGGCCACGATGGTTCCGGTCACTGATGCGGCGCGTGTTATCGGGGATGCAATCGGCGAGCGTGGTGATAGCGACATCGCGAACCACACATGCGCAGATCTCGCAATTCGGACTAATCGACCCCGCCAAACTGATCGAAGCCCCGCTCGGGGTGGCACCGGAATTTCACGAACATTCCCCCGCAGAGCCGATCCGCCTGAGTGCGATCGACGCATTAAATAGTCGCCCGTGGTTGTTGCACGTCGGTAGCACGATCCCGCGTAAGCGCATCGATCTGTTGCTCGAAATGTTCGCAATCGCCCGCCGGGAAATCCCCGAACTGCACCTCGTCAAAGTCGGCGGCGAATGGACGCCGGGCCAACGCGAGCAGATCGATCGGCTCGGCGTGGCTCGCGACATTACGCACCTGGTGGGCTTGTCGCGATGGGAACTCGCGGAGGTCTACCGCCGAGCAACGGTGGTGCTGGTGCCGAGCGAAGCGGAGGGTTTCGGCCTGCCGGTGATCGAGGCGCTGGCGTGCGGCGCGCCGGTGGTGGCGAGCGACATTTCGGCTTTGCGGGAAGCCGGTGGCACGGCGGCGACTTACCGACCCGCCGGCGATTTACCCGCCTGGGTACAAGCCATCGTTGCGACGATTCGCGGTGACACGACAGTGACAGCGAGGCCGGACCGGCTCGTGTGGGCGTCGCGATTTCGCTGGCAAACGCACGCAGCCACCGTGGCCGAAGCGTACGCCAAACTACTGGGGAAATGACGAATGCGGCACATCGTGTTCGTGAATCCGGTTGGCGTCATCGGTGGGGCCGAGCGCGTGTTGCTGGCCGCCGTCGATGCCGTCCGCACGCACGCCCACGTGACCGTGCTCTTACTCGGGGCGGGGCCGCTCGAAGCCGCACTGCGCGAACGTGGCGTCGCGGTTCGCGTGTTGCCATTACCGCCCGCGCTGTCCGGGTTGGGCGATTCGCAGTTGCGCAATCGTGGAAAGTTCAGGGCGTTCGCACGGCTCGCGATCACTGCCATCGCGGTGTCACCGCACATCGCAAATTTTCTTCGGCAGTTCCGCACGATGCTACGCGAACTCCAGCCGACGCTCGTTCATTCCAACGGGGCTAAGGCGCATCTGCTACTGGCACTCGGCGACGGGAAAGCACCGATCGTGTGGCACGTTCACGACTTTTATTCCGAACGGCCGCTCACGGCGAAACTGCTAAGGTACGTGCGGAAATCGGTAGCGCACATCGTCGCTATTTCCGATTCCGTGAAGCGCGACGTCGAGGCGACACTGCCAGGTGTGGCCGTCACAACGGTGCGAAATTGCGTCGATACCCAACATTTTTCGCCGCTCGAACGCGAGGCCACGTTACCGTTTCGCGTCGGGTTGGTGGCGACGTACGCGAACTGGAAGGGGCACCGCGTGTTCCTCGATGCACTCTCGCGGTTGCCGAGCTTCGTGCATGGCTGGATCGTCGGCGGGCCGATTTACGCGACGGCCGGTTCGCAGGTGACGCGCGAAGAATTGCAGTCGCACGCCAATGCACTCGGTATCGCCGGTCGCGTGACGTTCCTGCCGTTTCAACCGGACCCCGTGAGTGCTTACCGAATGCTCGATGTCGTCGTTCATGCAAGTACGCGGCCGGAGCCGTTCGGCCTAACGATCGCCGAAGCGATGGCGTGCGGCCGTGCGGTTGTCGTCGCAGCCGCGGGTGGGGCGATGGAGTTATTTACCAATGGCGTCGATGCGATCGGCTACCAACCCGGCGATGACGAGGATATGGCGAGCGCGATTGCTCGAATCCTCGACGATGAGCAATTGAGGAAGCAACTGGAAACCAACGCCCGACTGACGGCCATACGTCAGTTCGCCCCCGAGCGATTCGGGCACGAACTGCGTGCAGTTTACGAAACGACTTTGCGAACCTCGTCGACTCGACAATAACCGTGCGACTACCTACCTGCGCGTTTCTGAAAGTAACCGGATAGCACCGTGCCGAGGTCGTCGTCGGTTCGCACGCGCAGATAATCGGACTGCAAGACGCGGCAACCTTCTTCGATGGCTCCGAAGTGGGCGTGGAGTTCGGCGAGGTAACTATCGCGCACCGAGAGGGGATCGGTGCTCAGTTCGGCGATCGCTTCTAGCCCCTTGAAGAGCGTCGGATGACGGAACGGGAAATCGAGTTCGGCGGCATCGAGAACGTGAATCACCACGACTTCGTGCTTCTGGTATTTCAGGTGGCGGATGCCGTCGAGGATCTCGGGCACATCGTCGAGTAGATCGCTAATCAGAAATGCGATGCCCCGCCGCCCGGTACGGCCCGCCAGTTCATTTAACACTGCGCCCGTAGTCGAAACGCTGGTCGTTGGCCCGGTCGCAAGAAGTTTCAGTAACTCGCGGTAGTGGCTGCCCGAACGGGCCGATGGCCTCAGAAATTGCTGAATGCGATCCGCATACGACACCATCCCGATGCTATCCGATTGCTGAAGGACGAGGTGCGCAATCGCGCCCGCCAAAATGCACGCGATGTCGTACTTTGAACGCGCCCCGGAAGCGAAGCTCATCGACTCACTCGCATCGACGACGAGCCACGCAACGAGGTTGGTTTCCTGTTCGTATTGCTTCAGATGATAGCGTTCGGTGCGGCCAAAGACTTTCCAGTCGAGGTGTTTGATGTCGTCGCCGGGGGTGTATTCGCGGTGTTGCGCGAACTCGACGGCAAACCCATGCCGGGGGCTTTTGTGCCGACCCGACAGATAGCCTTCGACGACCTGCCGCGCATCGAGTTCGAGCTTGTCGATGCGAGCGAGAATGTCCGATGGTGTGCTCATCGTGGGTGATTCTTCCGACCCTGAAAGGGTCGCTCTTTCAGCCCATGGTAGAACCATGGGACGGGGGCAACCTCATGCGAAAACCAGTCGAGGCGAGTCTGCGAGACGCGACGTTTTTAGCAGATCGACCATGGGTGCGGCCCCCTCCCAGGGTACCACCCTGGGCTACGTGAGCGATCCTTTCAGGACCGAAGAACCGACCCTGGGAAGGGGGTTATTCCCCGCCTCGTTCTACTTCGCGGGGGATTGCTGCGATGAGTCGCTTGACGATGTCGTCGGTGGTCACGCCGTCGGCTTCGGCGTTGTAGTTTGCGATCACGCGGTGACGCAACACGGGCAGCGCGACGGCCTTCACGTCTTCGATGGCGACGTAGGTTCGGCCCTTCAGTAGCGCACGCGCTTTCGCCGCCAGAATCAGGCTCTGTCCCGCTCGCGGACCCGCCCCCCAACTGACGTACTTTTTCACGAAGTCCGGCATCGGCACGCTGGAAACTTCGCCGTTCTTGGCGACGGGCCGCGTCGTGCGAACCAGTCGCGACGCATACCGGATCACGTACTCGGCGGCGGGTACTTGCAGCACGAGTTCCTGCATCGCGTGCAGTTCGGCTTCGGTAATCACACGGTGAATTCGCGTTTTATTTGCGGACGTCGTCGCTTCGATAATGCGAACTTCTTCTTCCTCCGAAGGATAATCGACGCGAATGTTGAACATGAAGCGATCTTGCTGCGCCTCGGGTAACGGGTATGTGCCTTCTTGCTCGATCGGGTTTTGCGTGGCCAACACGAAGAACGGATCGGGCAGTATGTGCCGATGTCCGGCTACGGTCACTTGGCGTTCTTGCATCGCTTCCAATAATGCCGCTTGCGTTTTGGGCGGGGTGCGGTTGATCTCGTCGGCGAGGACGATGTTCGCGAAGATCGGCCCCTGCACGAAGCGGAACGAGCGTGCGCCGCTCGCTTTGTCTTCTTGCAAAATATCGGTGCCGGTGATGTCCGACGGCATGAGGTCCGGGGTGAATTGCACGCGGCTGAACGTGAGGTTCATGCCATCCGAGAGCGTGCGAACCATCAGCGTTTTCGCGAGGCCCGGCACGCCGACGAGCAGACAGTGACCGCGCGCTAAAACCGCGATCAAGAGTTGCTCCATTACGTCGGTTTGGCCGACGATGACCTTGCTGCACTCGGCCAGCAACTTCGCCGCACCGATGCGCAAACGCTCGGCGGTTTCGAGAATCTCGGGTTCGAGGGCGGTCAATTCGACGGGGTTATCGGTCGGCACCGGGTGCGCTCCGGGGTGAGTGGGACGGCAGAGTTTCGAACGATCCGCCAACGGCAAAGACCGCCCCTTCGGGCCACAGTTCCACGCTCAGTTGCGAACCGCGTGCGGCGATGTCAGCTTTTTGTTGTACGCGGCCCGTGGCGGGGTCGAGCAACCAAATCGGGATCGTTCGCGTTTCGTAGTCGTCGGCGGCGACCGCCAGCCGTGCGAATAATCGCGCGGGATCGGGCGGGAATAACCCGTGTCGGCGTTCGTCGGGGCGGATCGCGCGGGCGGGATAAACGAGGATCGCATCGCGGGTCGGCTTCGCCTGCCAACCTTCGGTGTACGCCGGCAACGGATGTTCCCAAACTTCGCGGCCCGTGTCCCAGCGTAGCGCCACGATGCGATCGAGTAGCGGTACATACAGATGTTCGCCATCGCTCGTCAAAGAGTTCGCGTCGATGGTATCGACGGGGAAGTACGCGGGTTGCGGCCAGACGCGCCGGCCATCGGTGGTGCGGAGTCGTTCGAGTTCGACGCCGTGATTCCGGTTGACCGTAATCAGGATCGAATCGCCGCGCAACACGACGCCCGCCGCGATGCCGCGCAAACTCGTGTCGCGGCCCGCATCGCTCGTCCACGTCGTTTGAAATTGCCGCCGATCCCACGCTCGTACGCGGCCCGGACCGTCGGCGATCACCAGCGATCTGGCATCGTCAATGGCAACGGGGTCCGTCAGCCAAGGCGAATCCGCACTCGGCGAATCGGCGAGGATCGCACCGGTGTCCGCATCGAGCTGCCAGCACCGGCCATTCGACA
This sequence comes from Limnoglobus sp., assembly GCA_043785305.1. Lineage (GTDB taxonomy): Bacteria > Planctomycetota > Planctomycetia > Gemmatales > Gemmataceae > Limnoglobus. The sequence goes on from JAYVXI010000155.1 coordinate 22,922, forward strand.
AATGAACGAGAGTACCAGTGGAATCTGCATAAACATGCGAGTCGAAGCGGGGCGCGCCGTCGAAAGAGAAGGACGTGAGGCGGTTGCGTTTCATGCCGTCGATTGCCCAAAGCAGGTGGCCATCGTCGAAGGATAACCCGATGAGGTGATGTTCGCCGACGCGGCAAACGACGGTCGAACCGGCGACGACGCAACCGAGGATTTCGGGGCTTTCCGCAAGCGGGATTTCGTACGTCCAGGTGCGGTCATCGGCCCACGGCGCGATGCGGGCGATTCGCCGTTCGCCGAACACGATCGCGTTCGCACCGAGGTAAATCGCACCCGTCGCACGTCCTGCGATCTCGCGGCTTTCGCCGTTGGTGGCGACCGCCCGCGAACGGTTTCGGCCGATCTGCACCAGCCAGCATAGCCCCGTTGGCGTCGTGCCCCACGTGCCCGTTGCGGGTATCAACATGCGGTCGAAACCGGCTGCGTTACCCGTGGATATTACGGCGGCGGTAAGGCTCAGCTTCGGTGCGAATTCCACTTTCACTTTCGGCAACATCGCCGGTTTCGCGGCGATCTTTTGCGGGGTCGGGCGAACGTCGATTCGCGCGATCCGCTCGGGTTCGTTCGCGGGCAGCGGCTCGGCGACATACCCCCAGATTTCGGTCGGCGTCGCCACCAGCAGCACGCCGTTCGCGTAGGCCAAATTCCCGTGCGGGCCACGTTGCGGCTGTCGCGCCACACTGCCATCGGCGAGCCGCAGAAAGTACAGCCCCGCTTGCGTGGGCCAGGCGACGAAATCATCGGCGACTAAGCCGCGGCCGAACGACGACAAGCCGGGGTCGTCGTGGCAAATCCAGCCGTGCGGCGCGTCGGTGGAACCATCGGAAGCGCGATACGCACGCACGCCACGGACCGGCCCCGCGATGGCGGCGACGACGCGATTCTCTGCGACGCCGAGGATATGTTCGACCTCGATTGGACCTTCATTCCAAAGCAAATTGCCATTTTCCGCATCGAAGGCGAGCAGCCGATCGGCGTCGGTTGGTGCAACAAAAACGCGGCCGTCGGCGGCCACGGCGGGGGCAATGTCGCGGTGCCGACCGTCACCGGGAATTTTGCGAATACGCGGGTAGCGATACGCCCAAGCCGACTTGCCCGATAGCGCATTGACTGCGGCGATCACACCGGTGTGCGAACAGAAAACGATGTTGCGGCCCGCGAGTGTCAGCGGCTCGTGCCGCGTCCGCGATTCGCTCCCCGTGGCCGTCGGCGATTCGCAAACATCCGTCACCCAAACGGGCTTATCGCTGCGGTCGTCGTAGCAGGCAATCGAGTGAATGAACCGCCCGCCTTCGGATCGCAGGAACGCCGCCCAAACGCGGCCGTTCGCAACGAGCGGCGCGGCTTCCCATGAGGCGACGAAGTCCACATTCACCGGTGGCTCGCGCGTCCACTTCACGCCCGTCGGCGTCCAGCAAACCAGCGCACTCGGCTTCGCCGCATTCGGGAACATCGCGGCATGTCCGAACCGTGCGTAGATCGCGGTGTCGGTCGCAGTTAGCGTGAAATCGGCATCGAACGCAAGCGGCAGTTTGCGATCCTCGGCGCTCGCTTTGTTGGCATTCGAGAACGCGACGCGGGCACTGCCGGAACACAGGTCGAAGCCGATCAGGCGACCGCCATCGGCGATGAATGCTTCGTTACCGAACACGACGGGGTGGAACGCCACCGCCCGTGCGCCGCCGATGGCGCTCGACCGTGCGCGGGTTCGTGTCGCGTCGGCTAACGGGTCTGGCGGGATCGACGTTTTCCACGTCGGCGCGCTCGGCCAGTTGCGCCGCAAAGTACCCGCCACACCGGCCCGCGTCGGCCCACCCGCGAACGCCGTCCACGACTCGCCCGGATTCGCCGCGAGTTGCGGCGGTCGGTCGATCAATGCCTGAAGTGTGTCGCAATAAATCCCCGTTCGCCCCGCGAGTAAACCTTCGGCCAGCGCGTGCTTCGCGCGGAACTCGGCGAGTTGCGTACGTGCGGCGGGCAGGTCGCGTTGGAAGATCGTGGCGAGTACAATTTTTGCACGGGGAATTGCCAAATTCACTTGCGGCGAAGGGTAAACGAAGTCGGTCGGCTTGCCGGGAAGCAGCATTTCCCAGTGTCGTTTCGCGAGTGCAAAGTCGCCGCGCTCGAACGCGAATTCGGCGAGCAAACGGTGCGCGTCCTCGGCCGGACGGCTAATCGCGTAGCGGTCGAGCAACAGGTGCAATGGCTGTTCGTCGCGAGTTCGCTTGCCGGTTTCGAGGAGTTGCCGCGCCGGTTCTTCGACGCGGTCGCGATATTTTTTAAGCGGCTCCGGCGGCAGTTTCGCGAGCAACTTATGTACGGTCAATCGCGCGGCCGAGAATGCCGTGCCATCGACGCCGATCAGGTCGTCGCCCGCATCGTCGAGCAGTTGCTGAAGCGGGTCGAGGACATCGTCCCACTTGCCGTCCTGCATGTTTTTTTGCGCTTCGGCCAACCGCTTCCGCGTCTGCGGCGACTCCCCACGCACCGATGCACCATCGATGGCAACGGGCTGCCCCACGGCAACGCCCGCCCACGCGACGAGGAACAACAGTGTGATCGCGCGGGGCGTCATGGTAGCGGAATGTCCTTGCAATCGAAGCGAATCGGGAACTCGATCAGCGGCGCGGGGGTTTCGTAAACGATCTTCCAGCCCTTCGCTTTCGTCGGGTCGCGCTGGCCGATCGTCGCATCTTTGAACCGGTACGCCGCCACGACGCGACGACCGCTCCCCGTGATGTCATAGTTATCTTCGGCGTAGCTGTTACCCACATTCGGCGCGATCAGGCGGATCGTATTGCCCGTTGCCCACGACTCGAAACTCTCGAACTCCGGGTGGCTCGCCGGGTATTCGAGATGGAGTTCGACATCCCAGCGGTCTTCCATTTTCGCGAACGATCTCAGCGTCACTTTCACGCCGTCACGCTCTTTCACGATTGGCAGTTTGGCTTGCAAGTCGTCGAACTCGAACGCGAGCATCTTCGGGCTAGCCGTGACGATAAACTCGCCTTGGAGGCGGGCGATCGTTCGGGCGCTGCGCGTCAAGCCATCGATGCGGATCGTGGCCGTGTGCCCGTAACCGGTCGTCGGGCTTTTCGCCGAAATCGCGGGCGATGTCAGTGCGGTTCCTTTGTCGTCGGTGGCGGTGCGAATCTTCGGCTGGCTGTCGATGCGGAACACGGGGAACCGCGGCTCCCACTGGATATCCAGCGTCAAATCATAGTAGGTCCGCCCGCGTTCGAGATCGGTACGGGCTGCCACATTTTTCGGCACGAAGCGAAACGCGCCGTCGATGCTCGATCGATTCTCCGCCTCTTTCTTGGCGAACGCGATCTGCTTCCCCTGCTTGCTCGTCACAATGCGACTGCCCGAGTTCGCAGCCATCGTTTCGAGCGCACTCCAGAACGGCATATTGCGCAACGGCACCGCGATCGGCAACGCCGGATCGAGCGAACCCGCCGAGACTTTGATGCCCGTTTGCTTTTCGAGTTCGATCAGCCTCTGTGCAAGCGTACCGGGCGCGTCGATATTCACCATCGAAGCCGGGATATTTTTCGCAGGCGGGTCGAGCGCCAGCAACGACGAACCGGCAAACAGGCCGAGGAGGATCGCAAGCGTGCAGTATTGTGGGGGCATTGGTGGAATCCAAGAGGGATAGGTGCAAGCTGGCGGCTGTTTATTGATCGCTGACTCCGGGCGTCAAAATCATACTTTTGCCCGCCGCCAAAGCTAACAATCTCATCTTCTCTTTCAATTCCGCTTTCTTTGTTTTGTCTTTACCATTGTAACTTGTGGTATTCAATTCCACCACACAGGCATGGCCAATGCAATTGTCTCGTTTGGCTTCCACGACCGTCAGCCCGAGTTCGATAAAAAGTGTCACCGGCAATTCTGCCAAATGATATTTGGCAGAATCGACTCCAACCAGCGCGTCAGATGGTGTGTTTGTGTATTTTTTCCGCACGACTGATATGCCATCTCCGTCAAATTCAGTTGGCCTAAACGCCAATATATTGACTGACATTGCTTGATCGCTAGGATTGTACCGTTCTTTTAGAATTCTTCTGTACACATATTCGCACGACTCAACAGGGCCGGGGCATTCGAGAGTTGGCACCATTTGTCACTCAGTTGGTTCTTATAGTCACCATACGCAGGCGTGAAAATGGCTCTAAAATCAATTTCTTCGTACTTCGGAGGCTTGCCCGGAATCGAAGTAAAGGCCTCCACAATGTAAGGCACCATGAATTCGCAGTGGCGAAATTCTCCGTCAACATTCCACTCCAAGGCGATCCCACCATCTTCGATTGGAGAAACCCTCGTTGGAGCTGGTGAATTCTTCGACTTGTGATAGTTGGCATAGCCCACTACGGAATGAATGAGTGATTCTGTCGGTACCTTGGCGTCCTCCCCATCCCAGCCTCTTTTAAGCCACTCCATCTTGAAGATAGAATCGATTGCAGCTTGCCACTTGTCGCTTTGATTGTTTTTATTACCAGATGAACCAAATACCATTAAATGAATATTGGGTTTGCCCAAATAATCAGTTTGGTATACGGTGGCCCACGATGTTATGGCTGCACTCATTATACTCGCTCCCAAAATCGCTTGGCGGCATCCGATGAAAGGCCAGAAAACGCCTGACCTGTTGCGACATGGCCAATTTCCATGTGTTCTTTCAGAGTCGTTGCCGAATCGCTAGCGACTGGTCCTCTTGCTGTCATATTGACTAAAAGCGAGTGATCTTTTTCACCAGAGATGAGCGCCAGATTAGTAGTCACATATAGACGGCCTTTTTGTGGCGCTATTTCGTATGTCCTATCAACATTGGAAGTCTCTGCTATCAGACCAACCATCCTGGCGTCATCCGGAAATAAGCCTGGGAAGACTTTGCAGAAATCCTCTGCGCGTTGCCATAATTCGCCACTTGGGATATTGTCAACATAAGTCACTTCCCATTGATTGGCCACTACGGGATTCAGACCCGCATTTATGACAAATTCTTTGAATGCGGTGAAATGCCCGTTGAATTCATCAAACACTTGCTCGAAGTGAGGATATTCGCCATCCTTCTTCCGCCAGTTATAGTGCATCCGACTATGTTGAATCTGAAGTAGTCTGTCTCCCGCCTGGTTTTCTGCCATCAAACGGGAAGCTGGATTCTGAGAAAGATGAAACCCCATTCGGCCTGGCAATAATTTGCCAAAAGCTTCCGTTTGCTCGGGAACTGGCTGACCCTCGGATACTTTCCAATCCGATCCTAAGTGTTCACGCCAAAACCATCCCGAATGACCGGTTGTAAATCCGGGAATTGAGTCGAATTGAACGCCCAACACCAATTCGATGATGGGTGGATTCGCGTACCGAGGGAATTTCTTTGTCATATGGAAAACCCTTCTCCGTTGCTGCTCAATGCATTGTACCATTTAATAAGGTACTCGATCCACTGATTTTTCAAGGATACTTTCGGCGTTCCACCATAGCCTGCCGGCCCAACGGCGTAACAAGCGGCCCGACACTCGCCGTTGCATCGTCTTCTCGGCGGCGCGTCGGGCTAACAAATCCGTTGCCGCCTCGGCGGGAATCGGCGCGAGACGGCGCGATCGTGTAGACGGGCCGAAACGACATTTCTATTCTAATAGTGAAACGGACTCCCATCGGGATTTACCCGGTGGCTCGTATGGCAACGGCACTGCGTACTATCCATGGCTGGGCGTCGAGATCCATTTTTGAGGTCGATAAATGCTGGTCACCCCCGAGACGTTGGCGAATCTGAGTGCGCATCTGCCACCCGATGCCGACCCGCAGGAAACCGCCGAGTGGCTCGAATCGCTCGAAGCGATCATCCGGACCCAAGGCCCCGAACGCGCCAAGTTCCTCCTCGATACCCTCGCCGCGATGGCGACCAAGGCTGGCGTCCCGCAGACGAGCAGCATCACTACGCCGTACTTCAACACGATCGCCGTCGAAGACCAACCGCTTTACCCCGGTAATCGCGAACTCGAACGCAAGATCAAGAACGTCGTCCGCTGGAACGCGATGGCAATGGTGCAACGCGCCAACAAGACGACCAACGTCGGCGGGCACATCAGCACGTTCGCCTCGGCTGCGACGCTGTACGAAGTCGGCTGGAATCACTTCTTCCGTGGCCCGACCGAAAATCACCCCGGCGATGTCGTGTTTTATCAGGGTCACGCCAGCCCCGGTATGTATTCGCGGGCGTTCCTCGAAGGGCGGCTCCCCGAGACGAAGCTCAATAACTTCCGCCAGGAACTGCAACCGGGCGGCGGCCTCAGCAGTTACCCGCACCCGTGGCTGATGCCCGATTTCTGGCAGTTCCCGACGGTGAGCATGGGCCTCGGCCCGATCATGTCGATCTACCATGCGCGTTTCAATCGCTACCTGCGCGACCGTGGGCTATCGAAGACCGCAGGCGATTCGCGCGTCTGGGCGTTCCTCGGCGACGGCGAATGCGACGAACCCGAAAGCCTCGGCTGCATCACGCTGCCCGCACGCGAAAAGCTCGACAACCTCACGTGGGTCATCAACTGTAACCTGCAACGGCTCGACGGCCCCGTTCGCGGTAACGGCAAGATCATTCAGGAACTCGAAGGGCTGTTCCGCGGGGCAGGCTGGAACGTCATCAAAGTCGTTTGGGGTAGCGATTGGGATGCGCTCCTCAAGAACGACCACACCGGCGCACTCGCTCGCCGGATGATGGAAGTCGTCGATGGCGAGTATCAGGAATACGTCGTCAAAGGTGGCGAGTTCATTCGCGAGAACTTCTTCAACACGCCGGAACTCAAGGCGATTGTCTCGCACCTCAGCAACGTCGAACTCCAGTTCCTGCGACGTGGCGGGCACGATCCGCTCAAGGTTTACACCGCGTACAAGTCAGCCATCGACCACAAGGGCCAGCCGACGGTGATCCTTGCCAAGACGGTAAAAGGCTACGAAATCCCCGGCGAAGGCGGTGAAGGCAAGAACACGACGCACCAGAAGAAAACGCTGAGCCTGAAGCAAGTCAAAGGATTTCGCGACCGCTTTCAGATCCCGATTCCCGACGATCAACTCGAAGCCTGTCCGTTCTACACGCCCGCCGCCGACAGCCTGGAAATCAAGTATCTGCACGAACGCCGCAAGGCCGTAGGTGGCTACACGCCGATGCGGAACACGAAGTTCGTGCCGTGCCAACCGCCGAACCGCAAGTTCTTCGAAGGCCTGTACGCCGAACGCAAGGGCGGCGAAACGAAGGGCGTATCGACGACGCTCGCGTGGGTGTCGTTGATGACGCAGCTCTTTAAGGATCCGTCGATCGGCAAGTTGCTCGTGCCGATCGTGCCCGACGAAGGCCAAACCTTCGGGATGCCGCCGATGTACCAAGCGGTCGGCATGTATTCGAGCTTCGGCCAGAAATACACGCCCGTCGATCACGGCACGTTGACGGAATATCGCGAAAGCACGACGGGGCAGATCTTCCAGGAAGGCATCAACGAAGCCGGCGCGATGGCGGACTTCATCGCGGCGGGCACCGCGTACAGCACGCACGGCGTCAACACGATTCCGTTTTACATTTACTACAGCATGTTCGGTTTCCAGCGGATCGGCGACCTCGCCTGGGCAGCGGCCGACAGCCGGTGCCGCGGCTTCATGATGGGCGCGACCGCAGGCCGCACCACGATCAACGGCGAAGGGTTGCAGCACGAAGACGGTCATAGCCACCTCGTCGCCGCGACGATCCCGAGTTGCCGACCGTACGACCCCGCGTTCGGTTACGAACTCGCCGTGATTATCGAAGACGGCATCAACGCGATGTTCGTCCGCAACGAAGAATGCTTCTACTACCTGACGGTTTACAACGAAGCGTACGACATGCCGGGGATGCCCGGCGAACACGTACGCGAAGGCATCTTGCGCGGGATTTACCCGTTCAAAACGGTGAAGCCCGCCGGTGCGAAGCACGAAGTGCAGATCCTCGGCAGCGGCGTGATTATCAACGAAGCGATTCGCGCTCAGGCGATCCTCGCAGAGAAGTACAGCGTCGCCAGTACCGTCTTCAGCGTGACGAGTTACCCGATGCTTCGCCGCGACGCGATGGAGTGCGAACGCTTCAACCGCTTGCACCCGAGCGAGCCGGGAATGTTCCCGTACGTGCAGAAGGTTCTCGGCAACACGAACGGCCCCATCGTCGCGACTTCGGACTACATGCGGGCACTCCCCGAGATGATCGCGCCGTTCCTAACCGACGCGAAGGGCAGCCGAATGCTGGCACTCGGCACCGATGGTTTCGGCCGCAGCGAGACGCGAAAGAACCTACGCCGGTTCTTCGAAGTCGATGCGGAATCGGTCGTGGTGGCCGCACTCCATCAACTGGCCGAACGCGGCGAACTCGACCGCAGCATCGTCGAGAAGGCCATCGCCGAATTCGGCCTCGACCCGAAGAAGCCATCGCCCTGGACGGTGTAAGAACCCCCCCGTCCCATAGTCGGTTTTTCGGTCCTGAAGGGACCGCTCCCGTAGCCCATGGTGATACCATGGGAGGGGTCGCACCCATTGCCATTGTGGCGAATCGCGTCGCGTCTCGAAGACTCGCCACGACTGGTTTTCGAGGGGCGGATGCCCCCACCGGGACAAGCCCGGTGGCTCGTTAACCGCGACGGGTTTTCGAGGGCGGATGCCCCCCCGCACAGAAGAATCGATCGACAACACACTACGAGACTCGTTATGGAATTTTGTCTGCCGGAATTGGGTGAAGGCATCGAAGCGGCGACCGTTGTCGGCGTTCACGTGAAAGCGGGCGATGTGCTCCAGCCGGGGCAGATCGTGTTCGCCGTCGAGACCGACAAAGCGGCGGTCGATGTGCCGATCAAACTCGGCGGCAGCGTCGAAGCGGTCCTCGTGAAAGTCGGCGACAAAGTCGCAATCGGCGGCGCATTGCTTTCGCTCAAAGCCACGGCAACTGCCGCACCCGCAGCCGCCCCGAAACCGGCACCCGCGAAGGCCACACCCGTAGCCGCGCCGAAGGCGGCACCGGCAGCTGTGGCTGTCGGTGGCAGCGTCGAATTTTACCTGCCCGAACTCGGCGAAGGAATCGAGGCCGCAACCGTAGTTGGCATCCTCGTTAAGGTCGGCGAAACGGTCACCGTTGGGCAGATGGTGTTTGCCGTCGAGACCGACAAAGCCGCCGTCGAAGTGCCGACGAGCAAAGCGGGTGTCGTTGAAACGATTCACGTGAAAATCGGCGAGAAAGTGCCGATCAGCGGGACGCTCCTCACCCTGAAAAGCACGGCCGTTGCAACCGCGCCGGCCGCAGTCGCGGAAGCGCCGAAAGCCGCCGTGGCCACGACCGCGCCCCGCCCCGCCGTCGTTGCGGCGCTCGCGACCAATGGCAGCGTCGGCAAGAAAGACCTGACACCCGCCGGCCCCGCCACACGGCGATTGGCCCGCGAACTCGGCGTGGCACTTCTCGAAGTCGGTGGCACCGGGCGCGGTGGCCGCGTCACACTCGATAACGTCAAAGAGTTCGTTAAAACCGAACGCACCAAGGGCAAGTCTGGTGGTGGCACATCGGGTTCCGGACTCAGCGGCAAGACCGTCGCCGACAGCTTCGCGCACCCGAACTTGCTGGACTTTTCGAAGTACGGCGAAGTTGAGCGAAAGCCTGTATCCGGCATTCGCAAAGCGATCGCCAACAACCTCACGATCGCGTGGCGCACGATCCCGATGGTCACGCAAAACGACCTCGCGGACATCACGCACCTCGAAGATGGCCGCAAGCGAATCGTCGACGGCTTGCCGAAAGGTGCAGCGAAGATTACCTGGACTGTGCTCGCGGTGAAAGCCGTCGTTGCAGCACTCAAAGAGTTCCCGAATTTCAACGCCAGCTTCGACATGAACGCGGGCGAACTCATCGTCAAAAAGTTCTACCACATCGGCATCGCGGTCGATACCGAACGCGGGCTGGTCGTGCCGGTGATCCGAGATGCGGACAAAAAGAGCATCCGCGACATTGCGGCCGAAGTGGCGTCGCTCGCGGATAAATCGCGAACGGGCAAGCTGACGATCGACGAAATGCGTGGCGGCACGTTCACGATTACGAATCTCGGCGGCATCGGCGGCACCTCGTTCACGCCGATCGTGAACTACCCAGAAGTCGCGATTCTCGGCATGTCGCGCTCGGCGATGCAACCCGTCGTGCGCGATGGCCAAGTCGTTGCGCGGCTCATGATGCCGCTCAGCCTCACCTACGATCACCGCGTCATCGACGGGGCCGACGGCGCACGCTTCACGACGCGACTCGTGCAACTCTTCAGCGACCCAATGCGATTGCTCATGGAAAGCTAAACCCGGTTTAGCCGCGCCGCGCAGGCTTTGCGTAGCGAAGCGCGGGGATTGAACCGCCGGAAGAGAGTGTTGTGATGCGATACGCCGTGCCCCCGCGCTTCGCTCCGAAGACTACGCGGCGCGGCTAAACGAAGAGAATTCGGTAGCATTATGCTGTATCGCCTTGCACGGCCGCTGTTGTTTCAACTCGATGCCGAAGACGCGCACAATCTCGCGCTGCGTGCCGCCGCCCAACTCGCTTCGCGGCCGACACTCGCACGATGGTTGCACCGGTTCGTTTCGCCGACTGTCACCCCGGTGACAGTCGCCGGGTTGACGTTCCCGAATCGCGTCGGTTTGGCGGCGGGGATGGATAAAAACGCGGTCGCCCCGCTCGCGTGGTGGGCGTTCGGCTTCGGCTTCGTCGAACTCGGCACCGTCACGCCACTTCCGCAAGAAGGCAACACTCCGCCCCGCATGTTCCGCCGTCCCGCAGATCGCGCGATCCTCAACCGCATGGGCTTCAACAACCACGGGGCCGACGCGATCGCCTTCGAACGGCGCGGCCGGCATCATCGCCACGAATACCCGTGCCACCATCGACCTCAACGGCAAGCCGTGCGGCGAAAGCGGCCGCCCACTCCGCGAACTCGCACTCCAGCGCGTAGCCGAAATTCGCACACGCATCGGCACGAACGCGGCACTGATCGGCTGCGGCGGCATCGACGACATCGCATCGGCACGCAACATGATTGCCGCCGGCGCGGACCTCATCCAGATCTACACCGGCCTCGTTTACGAAGGCCCATTCCTAGCCGTGAAGCTGGCGCGAGCCGTTTCTCGGTTCACCCACACGAACGCCAATAGTCAAAAAATCCAAGGCGATCTGGCGTAAGTCGGAATTCGCGTCGCGCACGGACGTACCTAAAAATGTCGCGAAGTGTCGTGAGATTGTCGTACTCGGTCGATTTTGTGTCGTACTCGGTCGATTTTGTGTCGCATTCGGTCGCGAAACGGTCGGTACTTTCGGCGAGTGTCGAATCGATGGCACTCGACGTAAAACAGGACAGATATTCAGGATAAGGCAAAACAACCGCTTTCAGATCAGCGAAAGCCGATCAAAAAGTGGCCTCAAAACCGAAAAAACACCCCAAAAACCAGTTTTAGAGTGTCCGCAATTGTGACTTACGTCGATTTTACTCTTCGCCTCGCATCAGTTTCGAGAGCTTTTGTGCGAGTTCTTCGTCGGCGGTGGGACTCCAACTGAATTCCGGGGGCGGTTTGAAGCCGCCTTCGGCGTTGAATGCGGCCATCGGTACGGGGTTCAAAGACAATATGGAGAGGAGTTGTTTGCGGTAGCGCAACTCGAACGCGGTGATGCCGCGTAGCATCGCTTCGTCGAGCATTCCTGGCGCGAACAGCGATGGGCCGTCGGTGATTAATACCAATCCCGTGAGTTCGAGTGGCGGGTGTTGCGTGCTACCGGTGGATTGTGCGACGGCACGCAAATCGATCCAGCCGGCCATGCCCAATTCATAGCTGTTCAGCACGAAACAGGGGCCGATGCGAACCGCCTCGCCGGGCGTTTGCGGTGGATGTCGCATCATCCGCACTAGGCCGGTTCGATCCGCAATCGCGAACCGACTGCCCGACACACGCAGCGACTTCGCGAACTGAGACAACGTCACTGCGACGAAGTCGATCCTCGCGAGTTGCTTCGTCCCGGCGTACCAGGTGGCGGAGTAATTCCCGGACTTCCGGGGCAATTTCGGCGGCGACACCGCAAACATCGCTTCCTTGAACGACAGTTGCGAACTCGTCAGTGTCACCGGGATGTCGTACTCGATGGCGGTGCGGTCCGAGCGGAACGTTACGTGGAGTCCGAGTTCGGCGAGCGGCGCGAGCGTTGTGGGGCTTTTGATCACCGCCATCGCCATGAGACCCCGGCACTGGGCAGCCACGAACGTCGTCGCGGCCACGGTGCAATCGCCGAGTTTCACCGCAACCGTCGGGTTCGCGATTTGCAACTGCGAGAGGAATGCCTCCGCCGTCAGCACGGGGATCGGCACATCGGCGATCAACCGCATCTTCCACAATAACTCCGCCCGCACCGATGCTTCCGGCGCGGGCAACCGAAAGGTGAGGCGATAGCGCTTCGGGTCTTTGTCGTCTTTGCGGAGCAGATCGGGAAGTATCGGCGGACAGCCGGGAATGCGGAGTGCGTAGTCGTTCTTTTGCCGCATCGGCGGTGACAGGCGTAGCAGCACCTCGACGATGACCACGTCGGCGCTCCACGGGATCGGCATTTCGTAGAACGTCCGCCCGACGGCTTCGTAGCGCAAGTGGACGGCTTGACTGCCGGGTCGACCGCGTGCTGCGGGAATCAGATCATTCATGACCCAACCGAGCCAGAGCTTGATCGAGGGCCACATCGAGTTCCTCCCCGGTTGCCGTAACCGGTTCGACCGAGCAGATGAGACACGAGAGGGATTTCGGAATGCGAAAGCGGTGCGTACGGAACGCTTCGTCGAAGACGCCGGGCACTTGTTGCAAAGTCAAAAGCATCGACGTCCAATCGTGAGGTTCGAGGAGTGCGAGCGTCACGATCGCGTGAAGTCCGGCAATGGTGGCGATACTCGCACGAGACGCAGGAATGCGCGTTTCGGCCACGGCGGCGTTCGGTTGCGAATAATCCGCGGGCGGCGAAATCGGTGTATCGCTCGGCCCGCTGCGCTTCAAGTCGCTCGCCACGCAACCGTAACACGGGCCACCACTCGCGAAGCGATGCACCCAGCCGCCGATGCCACCCGAAAGCACTTCGCCGAGCGTCCACGGTTTACGGTGTGCGCGCATCAGCCGATCGAAGTGGAACTTCGCTTCCTCATTGTCGGCCGCGCACACGCCGAAATCGCACGTGGCCACTGCCGCATTCATCGCCGCTTGTTGCGCCGGATCGGTGAGATCGACGCAGTGGCCATCGACTTGCAAATCGGGCCGCCGTTCGCGCAACCACTCGGCGGCGAGTTCGACTTTTTTCCGCCCGACTGCCGACGCTGGGAACAGGTGCCGATGCACGTTGTGGGCTTCGTAAACATCCGGCTCAATGAGCGTAACGCGGGTGATTTTGGGATCGCGACAGACGAGATCGAGAACGACGATACCGCCGCTACCTGCACCGACTTGGAATAGATGCGCCATCGTTACTTCGCTTCCGGTAGCGGCCACTCGCCCGTATCGTGCCAAATTTCGTAACAGGCCAACCAGCGCCACGCGGCCTGAACCGCGAAGATGCACGTGAACTTGGCCGGATCCCAACGGTTCGACGTCCGCGTCGAACCCTGACGCCACAGGCAGAGCGTTTGCCCTTCGAGCAAGTGCGGGCAGTGTTTCAGCAGAGTCTGGATGCGGGTTTCGGGCGGTACGGTGGGGTAGCTCGAAAGCAATCGCGTCTCGATCGAGTAGACGTTGTGCCCCGGCTTGAGGTTGTAGCAAAGTACGAGCGTGCTACCGACCTTCTGGATGCGGATGCGGAACTCCAGATCGCGGCCTTCGTTGTATTTCTCAATGACGGGCAAATCGACGGACAGCAGCCGACGTTTGCCCGCTTCGGTATCGAGTAATCCCATTTAGTAATGGCACGGGACAGACTTGATCGCGTTAATGACTTCTTCGTCGGGCACTTCTTCGGCGCTCCCGGCGAAACTCGTATCTTTGCGGTCCATGAGTAGGACGCGGTTGCCGTCGGCGTTGCCGCGCAGCGCGGTAATCAGGTGCCGACGCTCCAATTCGTTCAGCGGTCGGAAGTCCATGACGATACCCTCCCCATTCGGGCGAACGATGAGCCGTTCCGGATGGAACGACTCGAAATTACCCTCGCAACCGAGAGTATATCAACCGCGTGCGGCTAGTTCGGCCAGGATGAGGTAGATCCCCTGATCGGGCCGCGTTCCTGCGGGTAGATCGATCTGGAATGCATCCTCACCGACTTCGTAAAAGAACCGCACGGACTTTCCTTCAATACACGCGCGAAGTTGGCCACTCGCGGCCAGCCCCACCAGAATGTTCAAACTTTCGCCGATCTCGAACTGGACGTTCGTCAGTTGCCGGGCGAGTCGATCGATCGCCACGGCATGATTCTCGATGTCCGTCCAAATTTTGCGTAGCGGTTTCGCCAAGTCCGGGCCGATGGTCAACTCGACGGGTACCGGGCGATACTTCTTCTCGCCCTCGGCGAGCGTATACCAGTCGAACCGCAAGTCGGCATACTGCAAAGTCTGCGGTTGCGGGTGGATCGCCACGCCGGTTTTCGGAGCGTTGTCGGCCACGGTGCCGATGCCGAAGATTCCTTCCCCACCACGCAAGTTTTGTACCCATTCGCGGTCACCACGGAAATCGCCACTACTCGGATGTCGGAGTGTGCCAGGGTGCGTGTGGACGACACCGAGTAACGTCAGCCGTTTGTCCGATTGCCGCACGATCCGGCTCGCAACCGCCTGGGCCTCCGCATGAAACTGCACGTGGCTTTCGCCCGCATCGCGCTCGGCCCCGGCGGGTAGCGTGACCATCACGATGGCTTCGTCGCCGTTGCGAATCCCTAGTAAGACCCAGCCGGTTTCCTCGGTGCCGCGTTCCGTTTTGCGGTGGGCGGCGTATTCGTCGAACAACATCCGCGAGACTTCGTCGGTCAGTTGCACCTTGCGAATCGGCTCGTACGTCGCACGACTTGCGATCGGCTTCACCGGGGCTACCGGAGCTGACACCCGGTCCGCCCATTTCCGCGCCGCGCGGGCCGCGTTCCGGATCGCTTCTTTCCACGCGCTGGCCATTCGCACTCATTCGATGAATAGTACCGATCCCACGTCGCCAGTTACTAATTCAACTATACCCCACCCGAATAATTTTCTCTAGGGGATCGCGGATGAGATTTTTTTCCGTTATGATTAGTGGCGCTCGCCGATGGGAAATTACGGTCACTCGATCTCCGGAGGTATCGTTCGTGAAACGACAGTGTTTGTTACTCGCAATGTGCAGTCTCGCATCGTGGCAAGGTACCGCGTTCGCGCAAGCGCCGTTGCCGCCCACCGAACTAAAAGACTACATCGACAAGCCCGAACCCGACTACGCCTGGAAGCAAGTCGACGTGACCGAGGCCCCTGTCGGGAAGATGTACACGCTGCACCTCGTCTCGCAGAAGTGGCACGGCGAAGTCTGGGATCACGATCTCCTCGTGTTCCTCCCGAAAGATGTCAAGCCGACCGCGACGATGGTGATCTACAACACGGGTGGCAAAGCCGGCGGTTCCGCGAACGCGCTCCTCGGCACGGAAATCGCCAAACGAGTGAAGGCACCCGTGGCGTTCCTGTTCGGTGTTCCGAAACAGCCGATACCCGAAATCGGCGGCAACAAAAAAGAAGACGCCCTCATCGCCGAGACGTTCGTCCGTTATCTCGACACCCAAGATGGCACGTGGCCGCTGCTGTTCCCGATGGCCAAGAGTGTCGTCAAATCGATGGATGCCCTCCAGGCGTTCGCGAAAAAAGAATGGAACCACGACGTCACGGGGTTCGTGATTACCGGTGCATCGAAGCGCGGCTGGACGAGCTGGCTGACGGCCGCTTCCGGCGATAAGCGCGTCAAGGCGATCGCGCCGATGGTCATCGACACGTTGAATTTCCAGAAGCAAATGCCGCACCAGTTGAAGTCGTTCGGCCGCTACAGCGAGCAAATCGTCGACTACGAAGAGCGCAAACTGCTCCCGCTACCCGACACGAAAGTCGCCCGGAAGTTGTGGTCGATGGTCGACCCGTGGGTGTATCGCGAAACGCTGACCTTGCCGAAAATGCTCATCCACGGCACCAACGATCCGTACTGGACGCAAGACTCGACCAACATCTATTGGGACGACCTCAAGGGCGAGAAATACCTTTGCTACGTTGCGAACGCGGGCCACGGTTTACGTCCCGAAGAAAATCCGAACGTCGAGGGCACGAAGAAGGATCCATTCCAGATGCAAGCCGTCAACACACTCGCCGCGTTCAGTCGGCACATCATCCTCGATAAGGCGATGCCGAAGCTGACCTGGAAGCACAGCGACGACGGCGCGATGGCGAAACTCGCGGTCGAATCCGATACGAGTGCGAAGGGGGCACGCGGTTGGGTCGCGACTTCAGCTACACGCGATTTTCGTAAATCGAAGTGGAAATCGAGCGACATCGAAGTGATCACGGACAAAGCCGGTACGGTGTCCGTGACGCCGAGCGCGACCGAGTTCACCGCATTCTTCATGGAGATCGATTTCGACCTCGATAGACTGCCGTTCCAACTCTCGACGCAGATTCGCATCCTCGAACCGAAGAAGTAACGTGGCCTGGGATTTCGCCGCGGAACTTCACCGCTGGGGGCCGGCGGGGGGCGTCTGCCCCTCGCTGGCATTCGCCCGTTCCTACTGCGCCCGCGTCGCGCGGACGCATTACGAAAACTTCACGGTGACATCGCTACTGCTTCCACGGAAGTTGCTTTCGCACTTTCACGCGGTCTATGCGTACTGCCGTTGGGCCGACGATCTCGCGGACGAATCGGGCGGCGGTGACACCGCGTTGTCGTTGCTCGCATGGTGGCAACGCGAACTGCAAGCCTGCTACGACGGCACGCCGAAACACCCCGTGATGATCGCGCTGCAACAGACGATCCGCGCGAAAGCGATCCCGCCGGAGCCGTTCCAGAATCTGCTCGTCGCGTTCCGACAAGATCAAACGAAGCCCGAATACGCGACTTTCGACGAACTTTTGCGGTATTGCCAAAACTCCGCCAACCCCGTCGGGCACCTCGTGCTGCACCTGTTCGATTGCTACGACGCCGAGCGGGCCGCACTGTCGGATTTTGTCTGCACGGGGCTGCAACTCGCGAACTTCTGGCAAGACGTGGCACGCGATTTGACGATCGGCCGCATCTACATCCCCGAGGAAGACCGTCGCCGTTTCGGGTATTCTTTGGAAGAACTGCACGCGCGAAAAATAACACCGGCGTTTCGCGAACTGATGCGATTTGAAATCGAGCGTTCCCGCGACTTCTTCGATCGTGGCAAGCCTCTGCTACCGAAAATACCGCCCCGATTGCGCATCGACATCGATCTGTTCATTCGTGGCGGCGAAGCAATTTTGAACGCCATCGAACGCATCGAGCACGACGTCTGGGCACAGCGCCCCGAAGTATCCAAACGCGAGAAGTTACGTCTTTTTGCTTCGGCAATCGTGACGAATCTCGCTCTTGCCGACCGCGGAAGCTATACTTTACCCGGTAGAAAATGACACTTTGCCAGTCTCACTAATCCATTCTTGTTAGCCCGACGCGCTAGAGCCTGTTATGCACTTAACGCGAGTGGTGGCGGTAGAATAGGCTATGAACACTGAACGCCAACCGTATCCCAGTGATATT
>JAYVXI010000156.1:0-5123 GCA_043785305.1 Limnoglobus sp.
CACTCCCAATCGACCGCAACCGCTCAAAATAACAAATTCCGCCGTCGCAGCGAGGAAATGCCCCGCCCGAAACCGCAGATGAAATATCCGGGCTAGCGAGGGAGTCGTGGCGAGTCTTCGAGACACGACGTAAAACCTTCATTCCGAGCGTACGAACTGTCGTGTTTCGAAGACTCATCACGACCATCAGTCGCAGATGGTCAACGTCCTTCCTCGCTAGCGCTTCGGGCTAACAGGATCGAATTGTTAGCTCGTCTCGACTCTCTCCGTTGCAGCGATACGCTTTGGGTATGCCGATGGATTCCCACGGAGAGAAACAGATGCGGAAGTTGCTGTTCGCCGCGTTCCTTACGATTATCACGATGAATGCGCCCACTCCTGCCGCCGAGAAGCGGCCGATGACCGTCGAGGATCTGTTCCTGTTTCAGCGCGTCGCCGATCCGCAGATTTCACCCGATGGCAAGTCCGTTGCGTATCAGGTGACGGAAGTCGACTTCGATGCAAATAAATCGCGTACGCACATCTGGCTGGCCGCCACCGATGCCAAGACGCCGCCGCGC
This sequence comes from Limnoglobus sp., assembly GCA_043785305.1. Classification (GTDB taxonomy): domain Bacteria; phylum Planctomycetota; class Planctomycetia; order Gemmatales; family Gemmataceae; genus Limnoglobus. The sequence goes on from JAYVXI010000156.1 coordinate 561, forward strand.
CAAGTGACGTCGTCCGGCAAGAAAGATTCGCACCCGCGTTGGTCGCCCGATGGCACGCGGCTGTTGTTCGAATCGAACCGCAGTGGCACGTCGCAACTTTACATTCTCGACTTGGCCGCCGGTGGCGAAGCCCGCAAAGTCACCGAGATTTCTACCGGTGCTGGCACGGGAATCTGGTCGCCCGACGGTTCGCACATCGCGTTCGTGTCGACGGTGCATCCGGAGTTCAGCGAGTTGCCTTTCGTCGAAAGTGACAAGAAAAACAAGGAGAAAAACGACGCCATCGAGAAAAACCCCGTGAAGGTGAAGACCTTCACGAAGCTGTTCTACCGCCACTGGGACGAATACGTTGGCGATAAACGCCAGCACTTGTTCGTCGTTACCGTCGATGGCAAAAAGTGCCACGACGCCACCCCCGGCGACCGCGATGCGAACCCGACGAGCACCACCTTCAGCGTCGGCGACGACTTCACGTTTACGCCGGATTCCAAACACATCGTGTTCACTGCCGTGCCTGTGTTGGGAGAATCGTGGAGTACGAATCACGACCTCTGCCGCGTGCGAATCACGAACAACGACCAGGGACCACAAAGCGGGCGGAAGTCTACGGATTGGGAAAGCCTCACGAGCGATAACAAAGGGGCCGACAACAGCCCGAAGTTCTCTCCTGACGGCAAGAAACTCGCGTGGCGGAGTCAGAAGACGGCGGGCTACGAGGCCGACAAATGGCAAATTGTCTTTTGCGAGTGCAACCCGGACGGCACGTTAGTGGGCAAGCCGCATTCGCCAACCGACAACGTGATGCTTAAAGACTTTTACGACTGGTCGGCAAACGAGATCGCGTGGGAATCGAAATCGTCGCTGTTTTTCAACCGACACACGACCGGCCGCGTGCCGATTCGGAGCATGATGGACTCCGGACTCCAGTCTGGGGCTGGCGCGAAAGTCGGATTGTGCGGGATCAAGCCAGGGACGATGGGCAACATTTCCGTCGCGCCGAGCGCGAAGCGGATCGCGATGTCTCTGGCGAGCATGACCGCCCCGGCGGAGGTGTACGTCGGGAGCATCGAACCGAATGTGCAGTGGGAATCTACCGGCGTTAACCTCAGCCGTGCGAACGATGCCCTACTCGCGCAACTCGACCTCGCTGAACCCGAATCGGTGCAAGTCAAAATCGAAGATGGCGAGATGCAGATGTGGCTTCTGAAGCCGCCCGGGTTCGATCCCAAGAAAAAGTGGCCGGTGGTGTACCTGATTCACGGCGGGCCGCAGGGCGCGTGGGAAGACGCCTGGAGTTTCCGCTGGAATGCGCAAGTTTGGGCCGCGCAGGGGTACGTTATCGCGATGCCGAACCCGCGTGGCAGTACCGGATTCGGCCAGAAATTCGTCGATCAAATATCGAGTGACTGGGGCGGCAAGTGCTACCGCGACCTCGTTGCGGGGCTGGATTTCGTGGAGAAACTGCCGTACGTGGACAAAGACCGCATCGGCTCGGCAGGCGGCAGTTTTGGTGGCTACATGCAAAACTGGTTCGCCGTCAACGACATCAGCAAACGCCTGAAGTGCCTGATTACGCACTGTAGCGTCTACAACTTCGAGAGCATGTGGGGCACCACCGAGGAACTCTGGTTCGACGAATACGAACACGGCGGGCTGCCGTGGGAAATCCCCGGCAAGTATCGCGAGTTCTCGCCGCACACGCGGGCCGGTGAGATGGGCAAACACAAAACGCCAATGCTCATCATCCACAACGATCTCGACTTCCGCTGCCCGATCGGCCAGGGGCACGAACTGTTCACGGCACTGCAACGGCAAGGCGTACCGAGCCGCTTCGTGAACTTCCCCGACGAAGGTCACTGGGTACTCAAGCCCAAAAACAGCCAGCATTGGCACAAGGAAGTCTTCGGCTGGCTAACGAAATACGTGCCACCCGGCGGGAAGTAAAATCGACGTAAGTCACAATTGCGGAGACTCCAAAACCATGTTTTGGGGTCTTTTTTCGTCTCATAATGCCACTTTTTGATCGCAAATCGCCGATCCGATTCGAGGCATTTTGCCGTAACTTGCACTGTTGTTGTGAGTTCCGTCGAGGGCCATCGATTCGAGACTCGCCGCAACTACCGACCGAAAATCGACCGGAAGCGACACAAAATCGACCGAGCACGACATAAAATCGACCGAGCACGACATTTCCATGTCATTTGGCGACACTTTTGCGTACGTTCGTGCAGCGTGGAAAATCCGACTTACGTCGGATCGTGTTCGATTTTTTGACTGTGCGCATTCGTGTGGGTTGTCGCGGGAAGTACCAGATTTGGAAGAAGCGCAGACTGAAAACAGAACGCAGGTTTTGAACTGGACCGGATCGACAAAACCGGTGAGAATGACATGGGAAAGTATTGGAACGAAACGTTTTACCCTCCATTTGAGGACATGCCATGAGCGCGTACGATCGATTTGGCCTCTGCTCCATCGTGGCCTCTTCTCTTTTCATCGCGACGGGTTGTTCCCCAAAATCGCCGATCAAAGCGACGACTTCCAAGCCTTCTCCCGCTACCGCAGTTGTTGCCAATTCCGTGCCGATTCCCGTTGCGAGGCTGGATCAGAAACATGGCACGGTCTATCCCGGTTGGGGCAAACTCTACGATCCGCAAAATGACACGAAAGTTCAACTCCATGAAGGCAAACTGACAATGATCGTCCCACCCGGTTTGCACGATATTAATCCGACATTGGGCGGCATGAAAGCCCCGCGAATCCATCAGGAAGTCGAAGGCAACTTCACGCTGGAAGTGACGGTCTCGGGTCCATTCACTCCGGGCCAGAACTCTGCCAAAGAAGGGGTTTCGGCATTCAACGGCGCAGGAATTTCGCTTTGGGTGAAGGAGCAAACGTATCTTCGACTCGAACGCAATGCCTGGTGGGACGGCCGCGAAAATCGTTACACGTGCTACATGCCGCTCTTTGAGATTTTTAACGATGGCATTCAATCCGAATCCCATCAACCGATCGGTTCGACTCAGTTCTTCGGCGAATCGGCGACTCGCCTCCGATTGAAGCGCGACAGTCAATTGTTGATCGCGTCGTACAGTTTCGATGGTGGAAACAGTTGGATGCACGTTCCACAATTGGCATCCACTTTCCCATCCACACTGTACGTTGGCATCGAAGCCGTCAGTACGTCCGCCGAACCGTTTACCGTCGCGTTTGAAGATTTCAAACTGACGCGCGAGTAACGGACAGAGAAAAGGGGTAACCGTTGGGCGACAATGGTTTTGGGTCGGGGTCACCCAGGGGTACGACGAAGCGTCTAACCCTGGGCTGTAGGATTTAACCCCGTTGGGGTAAGAATTGGGGATGTTTCAAACCTGAGTAGCGTTTTCGTTTCTTTCCTATTCTGGTAGCCGCAGGTCTTTAGCCTGCGTGACTTCCACCGCCAACGACGGAGGGTCGTGGTGAGTCTTCGAAACACGACGTTTCGTGCGCCCGGAATGATCATTGTGGTTGATTGCGTCGCGTCTCGAAGACTCGCCACGACTGGTTTTTTAGGGTATTTGCCCCCGCGCAGGCTAAAGACCTGCGGCTACCGGAAAAGAATAAGAAGAACGAAGGACGCGCATGCTACCCAATAACACATCGTTTTGAACCATGCTAGAACTGGCTATGCATTTACCCCAACGGGGTTCCATCGTTTAGCCCAGGGTGAGACGTCTTACGTCGTACCCCTGGGCATACCTGTAGGAGAATGGACATGGGAAAGCCCGCAAAGAACACGATTTGCCTGTGGTACGATGGCGACGCCGAGGCGGCGGCACGGTTTTACGCCGAGACCTTTCCAGATTCCTTCGTCAGTGCGGTCCATCGCGCACCGGGAGACTATCCCGCGGGGAAGAAAGGGGACGTGTTGACCGTCGAGTTTAGCGTGATGGGCATACCGTGCCTCGGGCTGAATGGCGGCCCTAACGTCAAGCACAACTGGGCGTTCTCGTTTCAGGTCGCCACCGCCGACCAAGCCGAAACGGATCGCTATTGGAACGCAATCGTCGGCAACGGCGGCCACGAAAGCGCGTGCGGCTGGTGCCAGGACAAATGGGGAATATCCTGGCAGATCACGCCAATCGTCCTGTCGCAAGCGATCGCCGATCCCGATCCCGCCGCCGCCAAACGCGCGTTCGATGCGATGATGACGATGCATAAGATCGACATCGCCGCAATCGAGGCCGCGCTTCGCGGTTGAGCAGATTCCTGGCGAGCGGTGTGGCGTCAGCCCACTGATCCTGCCACATCGAAATGGACATTGCCCGCAACCGGAGCCGAACTCAAAGCCGCAGGTCGAAGACGTGTGAAAATAATTTCAAAATTCCGACGATATTTGTTTTGCAATGCGAAACGCGACCGATTACTATCCCTTCGCGGATGAAATTCTTTGTCCGCAACTCAATCTTCCCTCGGGAGCCTTTCGTATGTATACGGACCTCGCCGGACCTCGCCGGACCTCGCCGGACCTCGCCGGACCTCGCCGGACCTCGCCGGACCTCGCCGGACCTCGCCGGACCTCGCCGG
>JAYVXI010000157.1:0-15701 GCA_043785305.1 Limnoglobus sp.
CTACATTCCGCAATTCGGGAGTGAGTTCGCGGAGGGGTGGGTGGTAAGTGCCGAAACCACTTTCCTGCTACCCGACGCCGCCACGATTGGAACCATGCCGAGCGAACAGCTACCAAAAATGAACTGACAGGATTTACAGGATTGGCAGGATGAGGTGAAGAAATGTCTCGTCTTGCTTTCTAAATCCTGTTCCATCCTGTAAATCCTGTCTAAATATCGGGTAAACTGCGAAAGGGAACGACGATGAATTTGCCATGGTGGGGATACGTGATTATCGCGGGGTTTGCGTGGGGAACGTACGTTCCGATCATATTTTACGGCGGGACCGAACTGACGACGAAACCGGGCACGATCGGCGGGCGTTTGGCATCGATCTTGTGCGTCGGCGTGGCGTACTTCGTGATGGCGGTGCTGGTGCCGCTGGTGATTATCAGCACGCGCGCCGATGCCAAACCCGAGTGGAATTTGAACGGCCTGATCTTCAGCGGCGTGGCGGGGGTGATGGGGGCCGTCGGTGCAATCTGCGTAATTTTCGCGAGCAAAGCCGCGACGGATACGGCCAAAATCGAGTTCGACGACCGCGTGGTGGCCTACACGCAGTCACTCGAAGCCGAACCCGACGCGGTGAAGAAAACTGCGATCGAAACCGAGAAAAAAGCGTACGAAGCGGGCCGCAGTCGATACCTCGCGAGTTACCGCATTTACATCGCCCCGCTGATTTTCTGTCTGGCCCCGCTCATCAACACGCTGCTGAGTTTGTTGTGGCACCCGAAGCCGGGGAATGCGTTCCACTTCGATTTCACGATGCCATCGTGGCACCTGCCGGTCGGGATTCTGTTCGTGGCAACGGGGACATTCCTCGTGCTGTACTCGAAGGAAGCCGCCGAAGCGAACAAGCCTGCTGCCGTGAAACCAGTTTCCGCAAGCTGACGACGAACGTTTTCGCCCATGGTTACACCATGGGCTGAAGGAGCGGCCCTTTCAGGGCCGGATACCAATTCGGTCCTGAAGGGACCGCTCATCCAGCCCAGGATGAAATCCTGGGGTGTAGCGAATCGAGATCGTGACATGGCACCCGAGGACGCTGTCGAACGCCTGAACGCGACGCTATCGCACGCCTGGATGATCCGCACGTTCCTAAAACATGCGGAGGAAATTCAGGAGAATGTCGAGATGCTCGATGTGCCGCGGACGCTGTACGACAGCATCCGCGCCGTCGAGCCGGCATTCGAGCGAGGCGACATTCCCGAATACCTGCGACGTCTGAAGGGCAAGCTCGCGAAAATTCGCCGGGTCGCATTCTATTTCCGCGATCACTACAAAGAGTTTTCGCCGCACACCAATTATGCGATGGCCTCGGCTTCGTTGTTGGAAGTCGTGCGGCGGATGGAAGAAATATTCGCCGACGTGGTGATCCCGCCGCCGATAAAAGTGCAGCCAGACCCGATCGACGAACTGGAAATTCCCGAAGTGTAACCCTTATCCGCGAGAAACTATGCGCGTCGCCCACAATGTTTTTTTTAAACTGACCGACCGCTCGCCAGAGAAGATTGCGGAGATGGTCGATGCGTGCAAGAAGTATCTGAACGTGCAACCGGGCATCGCATTTTTCGCCGCAGGTCCGCTGGTGAAAGAACTCGCCCGCCCGGTCAACGACCTCGATTGGGACGTCGGCCTGCACCTCGTGTTCGTGGATAAAGCCGCGCACGACTCGTATCAGGACGACCCCACGCACAACCAGTTTATTGCGGAAATGAAGCCGAATTGGGCGAAAGTCCGCGTGTTCGATTCTTACGTGTGAACCACCGAGACGGTAACAAATGACATCGCTTCAACCGAACGACCTCGCAAAATTCGCCCGCGACTTCCGCTTCACCGGGGCATCGCTGCGCCTCGTTCGCACCGTGTATCGCAAGGGGCAACTCAACCTCGATGTCGTGGTGATGCTGCGCCCGTCGATCAAGAATCTCGGCGAAGATGCGAAGCCGACGAAGTTGCACCTCAAGCTCATCGGCGTCGAAGAATTCCGGATGCAGAAACGCCCGAACTCCGCCGCCGGTCGCGTCGGCAATGCCCGTTTCGGCTACTTCCAGACGCTGTTCTACGTGAACTTCGATGCCTGGCCGCTCGAACCGGGCGAACAACTCGGCGTCCACGATTTCCGCGCCTCCGATGCCTACGTCGCCTGCCAACGCCTCGAGTGGGCGATCATGAAACCGAAGGCGAGCGACTGATGCTTCGGTAGTTTTTCTACAACCCTTTGCTATTCGCCCTTCAACGTGATAAAACGCTGTTACGCATCGCGTTTCGCTCGATCTCCTGACGCGATGTACTTTCTCTTCGCAGGTAATATCCATGCGGTTCGTTATTGCTTCGCTGTTGATGACTGCGGCGTCGTTCGCTTCGGCGGCGGAACCTGCGCTCAAAGTACTTTTCCTCGGCGATGCGGGGCACCATCAGCCCGCTGCCCGATATGCACAATTGCAGCCCGAGTTCGAGAAGCGAAACATCGCGCTCACGTACACCGATAAAGTCAGCGATCTCAACGACGCGACGCTGAACGCCTACGACGGCCTGATGATCTTTGCGAACCAAACCGAGTGGGCACCGGAGAACGAGAAGGCGCTTCTGGACTACGTGGCCAGCGGCAAGGGCTTCATCCCGCTACACTGTGCCAGCTACTGTTTCATCAAGTCGCAGCCTTACATCGACCTCGTCGGGGCGCAATTCCGTAGCCATACGACGGGTGTGTTCCGCGTGAAAACGACTGCGGCCGATCACCCGATCATGCAGGGTCTTCAGTCGTTTGAATCGTGGGACGAAACCTACGTTCACCACAAGCACAACGCGAAAGACCGCACCGTCCTCGAAGTCCGCACGGACAAAGACCTCGTCGAACCGTGGACGTGGGTCCGCAACCACGGCAAGGGCCGCGTCTTCTACACTGCATGGGGGCACGATCACCGCACTTGGAGCCATCCGGGCTTCATCTCGCTCGTCGAACGCGGCACCCGTTGGGCGTGCAATAAAGGCCTCGAAACCGCGAGCGTGTACGTCGATCGCCCGCAGATGACCGAGTTCGCGAAAGATGCCAAGCCGTTCGAGTTCGTCGATGGCGTGCTGCCGTTTTACCCGCCCGGCGAAAAGTGGGGCACGATCCGCGAGCCGATCAAGAAGGTGCAAAAGCCACTGAGCGCAGCAGAGAGCATCAAGAATTACGTGACACCCGTCGACTTTGAAATGAAGCCGTTCGTGACCGAGGAAAAGCTCGGCGGCGGTAAGCCGATTGCGATGACGTGGGACGAACGCGGTCGTTTGTGGCTATCGCTGACGTTCGATTACCCGAACGAAATGCAACCGCCAGGCGAAGGCCGCGACAAGATCGTCGTCTGCGAAGACATCGACGGCGATGGCGTTTGCGACACGGTGACGGTATTCGCCGACAAGCTGAGCATTCCCACGAGCATCTTGAACGTGAGTGGCGGGTTGCTCGTTCACCAGGCTCCGCACACGCTGTTCCTGAAAGACACCGATGGCGACGGGAAGGCCGACATCCGTACCGTGCTATTCACCGGCTGGGGCACCCAGGACACGCACGCTGGGCCGAGTAATATGCGTTACGGATTCGATAACTGGATCTACGGCATGTGCGGTTACAGTGGCTTCGATGGCACCGTCAACGGCGAAAAGGTGAAGTTCGGCCAGGGGTTATATCGCTTCAAGATCGACGACGGGAAAGCGACGAAACTCGAATTCCTGCGTTCGACGAACAACAACAGTTGGGGCGTCGCGTTCAACGAACAAGGCGAACTCTTCGGCAGCACCGCGAACGGTTGCCCGCTCGTTCACCTCACGATTCCGAACCGCTACTACGAGAAGGTGAAGGGCCTGACGCCCGGCGCACTTCAGAACATCGCGTACGACAATCACATCGAACCGGTGGTCAAGGAGTATCGCCAGGTCGATTGGCACGGCGGGTTCACCGCTGGGGCCGGGTGCAGCATCTACACCGCTCGCACGTACCCGCCGGAGTATTGGAACAAAGTCGCGTTCGTCAGCGAGCCGACGGCGCACCTCACGGCAGCGCTGCCGTTGCACGCGAACGGCAGCAGTTACACCGCCCGTATGGGCTGGAACCTGTGTGCGAGCCGCGACGACTGGGCCGCGCCGATCGATGCCCAGGTCGGCCCCGATGGCCACATGTGGGTGGTCGACTGGTACAACATCATCGTGCAACACAACCCGACGCCACAAGGTTATGCCACGGGCAAGGGCAACGCCTACGAGATCCCGCTTCGCGATAAAAAGTACGGCCGCGTTTACCGCGTGGTGTACACGAAAGCGAAGCCCGAACCGCGCGTGAACCTCAAAGACGCCACGGTAGAAAAGCTCATCGAAACGCTGAGCCACCACAACCTCACGTGGCGGTTACACGCGCAACGCTTGTTGGTCGATGCGGGCCAGAAAGTCGAAGGGTTGAAGCTCGTCACGGGCAAAACCGCACAGATCGAATTGCGACTAAAAAGCCCGTCGCAGGCCGAGCGTCTGACCGCGTTTCTCGCCATCGCTGACGAACCGGCATCGCACGACTACGGGGCGATTTTAGTGTCGGCTTTACGCGATTCGACGAACACCGGCGACGCGAACATTTCGCAAGCCATGACCATCGCCGCGGCGGTTCACGATGTGCATTTCCTGACGGCGATTGTTGCCGAAACGAACCTCTCCGCCGACGCGAAGCGTGTCGTGGAAATCGTCGCGAAACACTACGGCTCCAGTCCGTACGGCAAGACCATCGGCCCGTTACTGGTCGCGATGGAACGCGCGAAATCGCCCGCGATTGCGGAGATGATCCTCACCGGGTTGGCGAGCGGCAACGGTGCAAAGAGCGGCGCGGAACTGACGCCGGAAGCCGAAACCGCCATCGGAAATATGCTCGTTAAACTGCCCGCACTGTCGCGCGGGCGGCTGCTGCGGCTCGCGGGAAACTGGGGCGTGAAGGGCCTCGATGCGCAACTCCTCGAAATGACGAAGGGCTTGTTTACAACGGTTGCCGACGACAAAGCGAGCGATGCGGTACGCCTCGAAGCCGCGAAACAGATCGTCGAATTCCAGCCCGAGAGCGAAGTGGCCGCGAACCAGTTGGTGGCGTCGATCGTGCCGAAAACCTCGCCCGAACTTTCCGCAGGAATCTTCGAAGCACTCTCCCGTAGCCGAGCCAAGAACGCCGGCGCGGCTGTGGTGGCGAAGCTGAAAGATCTGCCCGCAACGGTGCGACCAATCGCACTGCGCGTCGTGCTTTCCCGGCCCGAGTCGGCGAAGGCGTTCCTCGATGCCGTCGAGAAGGGCGAACTTCGCTTCGATATTTTGCAACTCGATCAAAAGTCCGCACTCTCGACGCACCCGAACAAGGAACTCGCCGAACGTGCGAAGAAACTACTCGCGATGGGCGGCGGGTTGCCCGATGCGAATCGGCAGAAGGTGATCGACGAGTTCAAGTTCGTGCTCGCGAAAACGGGCGATGTTGGGCAGGGCAAAAAGGCATTCGTCACGCACTGTGCGAAGTGCCATAAACATACCGGCGAGGGCAACACGATCGGCCCGGACCTCACGGGGTTTGCGGTTCACCCGAAGGAAGAAATCCTCATTCACGTGCTCGATCCATCCCGTAGCGTCGAAGGCAACTACAAGGCGTACACCGCGAACCTGCTCGATGGCCGCGTCATCACGGGGCTGCTTTCGAGCGAGACGCGAACGAGCGTCGAACTGCTCGATGCCGAGAACAAGCGTCACGCGATTGGCCGCGACGATCTCGAGACACTGAAGGAATCGGCGAAGTCGCTGATGCCCGAAGGCTTCGAGAAAACGATGAAGGTCGAAGAGCTAACCGACCTCATGGAATTCCTGACGCAGAAGGGCCGGTTCGTGCCGATCCCGCTCGACAAATACGCGACGATCCTCAGCACCAAGGGGATGTTCAACGGAGTCGATTACGATGCGGAGAAGCTGATTTTCAAGGACTGGAAGCCGCAAGTCTTCAAGACGATCCCGTTCTACCTCGTCGATCCGAACGGCGACAAACAGAAGAACGCGATCATGCTTTACAGCACGAGCGGCGTCACGCCCGCCACGATGCCGAAGTCGGTGACGTTGCCGTGCAACACCGCCGCGAAGGCGATCCACTTCCTGAGCGGCGTCGGCGGTTGGGCGTTCCCCAACGGGGAACGCGGCAGTGTCAGCCTGACGGTACGCCTGCAATACGCCGACGGCAAAAGTGAAGATCACGACCTGAAGAACGGCATCCACTTCGCGGACTACATCCGTCGCGTCGATGTCCCACAAAGCGAGTTCGCGTTCGCACTACGCGGGCAACAGATTCGCTACCTCGTGATCGTGCCGAAACGCAACGCCGTTATCAAGAGCATCGACCTCGTGAAAGGGCCAGATGCTACCGTGCCCGTAGTCATGGCCGTGACGATCGAAACGCCGTAACGACTGCGGTTGAGATTTCCAATCGCGAAGGATTCGATCCTTCGCGTTTTTTTGCGCATTTCGCAGGCCGTATGCTGGCACAGTATGGGTAGAGTGCCCACCTGGGGGAGCGTACCATGCCACTTGGTCGAACTACGACGGATAACGAGTTGCTGCTTCGCTTTGCGGAGTCGCGCGATGCGGATGCGTTCGAGTTGCTGGTTTGGCGACATCGCCGGATGGTCCACAACGTCTGTCGGCGGGTTCTGCACGACCGCCACGAAGCCGAGGATGCGACGCAGGCGACGTTCTTGTTGTTGGCCAAAAATGCGCGGCACGTTCGCACCACACTCGGTGGCTGGCTGTATCGCGTGGCGTTCCGTTGTGCCACGCGGATGCGTAACAAGCGGAAATCGACGACTGACATCGCGTTGACAGTCCCGTTTGCAAACGAAGAACATCGCCGCGATAACGACGAACTGCGCACCGTTCTCGACGTGGAATTGAATCGGCTACCGGAACGCTATCGCGTGCCGATCGTGCTCTGTTACTTGCAAGGCAAAAGCTACCAGGAAGCCGCCGAACAACTCGGTTGCCCGCTCGGTACGCTGTCCGGCTGGCTGACGCGCGGCAAAGATCGCTTGCGCCTGCAACTCGTCCGTCGCGGCCTGACGCTGACTGTCACGGCTATGTCGCTGCAACTCGCGCAACTCGCGCAAGCCGCTGCCGAATCGGCTTCCTCCGCACACGCGATGACCGACACCGCTCTGAAATTCCTGGCAGGGGAAACGATCCCTTCTGCTGCATCGAAAATTGCCAACGAGGTATCTCGCATCATGAAAATGAAACAACTGCTGACGACTACACTCGCTTGTGTGGGTATCGCGATGGCCGCGATTGGTGCGGTCGGTTGGCTTGGCCAGGCGACTGCCGACGACCCGCCGAAACCGGTCGCGAACCGCAAAGAGGCACCCGCTCCGAAGCCGAAACCCGACACGGAGCGAGTGCAGGGCGAATGGATTTTCGACAAAGCGACAATGCCGAGCGGCGGCAACGCGATCCACTACGTCTGGGATTCGCGTTTGAGCTTCAGCGGCGACACGATTTCGCTGACGAACTACCTGATTCCGTACAACGAACCGTTTGTGCCGGAACTCAAGTCCTCGTTCGCTCTCGACGCCGCAAAGGCGACGAGAGAGATCGACATCGCGATCCCGAAACTCGCGATCAGGCTGTTCGGCAAAGAGATGGCAGGCGGCCCGATTCGCGGGATCTATCGCTTCGACGACGACGACACGCTGACGATTTGCCTCGCGAACCGGCCTTTGGACCCACGCCCGAAAGCGTTCGATGTCGATGCGAAAGGCGATCGATTTCTGTTCAGCGTGAAGCGGAACAAAGTGCCGGGCGCGAAGATGCCCGCCGAGGTCGCGGTTCGGTTTGTGACGGCCGACGGCAAACCGGTCGGCAACTCCAAAGTCACCGATTTCGGGAAACGGGTTCGGATCGCTGGCGAGTTCATTTGGCGGTACAACGCCGGCTACGCCACCGATGCGAACGGTGTCGTTCCAGTGAACACGCAAGATTTCTCGTACGGATTGCTCAGCGTACGGGTCGCAGACAAAAACCTTTACGCGACCAGCGAGGTCAGCCCGTACCGCGCGATAACGGAAAAACCGATCGTCGTCACCGTTCGGCCCGGCGTGCGAATTCACGGCAAAATCCGCTGCCCACAACTCGAAGCGAAGAAGATCGCAACCGGTTGGACCAACGTCATTCTCCGCGTCAACGATGCGTATTTGTCCGGCTGCGTTTCGGAATCGGGCGAGTACGAACTCTTCGCCCCGCCCGGTCAATACAACCTCGAGGCTTACGGCTCGTACGTCCAACGCATTCAACCGGTCGTGAAAATTTCCGGCACCGAGCCGACGCAACAACTCAACCTCGACATCGAACTGCAAGCGAATTCGTTCGGCGAACTCCTCGGGAAACCGGCACCCGAACTCGTCGTACTACCCGAGGCGAAAAAGGAAGCGATCGCGCTCGCGAAATGGAAGGGCAAGCCCGTGCTTTTGATGTTCTGGCTCGAAAAAAGTTTTGGCAAGAACACCCTCCCCGACGATATGTTGGCACTTCAAACCACGTATGCGAAGTACCGCGAACGCGGGCTGGAAGTCGTTCTACTTGTGATGAATCGCGACAACGAGTTTCAAACGGCGGAGGAGTTTATCGCAAAATCGAAGAAGGATCGGGGAGCCGACGACAAACTGACCCACCCGTACCGCATCGCGATCATGAACCCCGAACCGAAATTCAACGGTGTAAACGGCTTCGTGCATAGCAGCCAAACGATGGTCGATTACGGCGTCGCATACAGCGGGTTTACGGTGTTGATCGACCGAAGCGGTAAGGTCGTCGGAGACTGCAACCCCGAAACGAACCCCGCCGACAAACGAACGCTCGAAGCGATTTTGGATGCGAAGTGACAATCCGTAACCCGTTTGGGTTTGCCACGTTTTCATATCTATGTATTCCGTGCGTTCTGTGGTGAATCGTGAATAACCACGGAACGCACGGATTCCACGGAAACAGAACAAGAGTCACGTTCCCATTCCCGCTCGATAATGTGTATCGGAAACCTCAGAATACAAGCGAAATCATCCTTCAAAGCGTTGCAGAGTCGGGTTCAACCTGAGTCGATTCGCGGAGAAGTTGCTCGCGGCGGAGGCTGGCATCGAACACAAATGGCCCCAGTGGAACGATGGCGGCAACCGCAGCCGTGGCGGCTCGGAAGAACGGCCAGCGATAGTGGTACCAGACATAGATGATTGCGATGGCGTATACGGTGAAGAGCACGCCGTGAATCGACCCGACGACGGTGACGACTTCCGAGATGTTCGCGAGATACTTCAACGGCATCGCGATGAAGAACAGGACGAGCGTGGAGATGCCTTCGCAGAAGCCGATTTTGCGGAGCCAGGCGATACCCGATCCGTTCATGCGTGCGACTCCGTGGGTAGGCAAAAGCGAAACGCCCTTGTGAACAAGGGCGTTTAGACGAATCGAGTCCGGTTTCGACTTACGAGAGGGGCGGCCATTCTTCATCGAGCCCTTCGCGTTCGATATCCTTGACTTGCTCTTCGGTCACGGAGAATTTGCGTGCCACCGTCCGACGCGATTCGGGCACTGGCGAGGTGGCCTGATCTTGTTCGTGAACGAGTGCGACGAAAATCTCTTTACGGCGATCCGTAGGAATTTCACTAGCTGCTGTGGCTTTGGACACGATGTCCCTCCATGTTGTGTGCTGAGAGCCTTACCCCGCGAGGCAAGGCTATGGGATTATCGGCTGGAAGGACCAACAGGTTTGACTCCACCCGTCACACCTTTGCGGATTGCACGAAGACGACGCAGTTCGGCTTGGCGACGCGCTTCGCAAGGCTTTTGATAGTGCTCTCGCTCGCGCAATTCTCGTTTAATTCCACTTCGTTCGAGCAATTTCTTGAATCGACGCAGTGCGGCACCAATCGGCTCGCGGTCGTTTACACGCATACGCAACGGCATCTGCTTACCTCATTTGCCAGTAAAACGGAACCTGCCGGAACATCCGGCAGGTTGAGTCATCTCAATGATTATACGAAATTTTTAGTACCGACGACCGCCGCCGCCACCACCACTGCCGCCACCACCGTAGCCACCGCCGCCGCCACCACTGCCGCCACCGCCATAACCGCCGCCGCTGCTACCGCCGCGACCACCACCGCCGCCGCCATAACCGCCGCCGCCGCCGCTACCGCCGCGGCCACCACCGCCGCCGCCGCTACCGCCGCCACCCGAACGGGGGCGATCTTCGCGAGGCTTGGCTTCGTTCACGGTCAGATTACGACCCATGAATTCGACGCCGTTCGTCGCTTCGATGGCTTGTTCTGCACCGCTACCCATCTCGACGAATGCGAAGCCACGGCTACGGCCCGTGTCGCGGTCCGTCACGATTTGAGCGCTGGTCACGCTACCGTATTGGCCAAAGAGTTGCAGGAGGTCGTCCGAAGTCGTCTGGAACGAAAGGTTCCCAACATACAGTTTCATCGCTCGATCAACTTTCCGGGTCATCTCGACCCAAGAGAAACAGAGTC
Source organism: Limnoglobus sp. (assembly GCA_043785305.1). GTDB lineage: Bacteria > Planctomycetota > Planctomycetia > Gemmatales > Gemmataceae > Limnoglobus. The sequence goes on from JAYVXI010000157.1 coordinate 10,602, forward strand.
CCGAACAGAAGCACTTACTGCCCGATGACTACTAGAAGGGACTGCCCACACGCCACACGAAGATACCAGCTCGACAATCTTGGGCCTTGAGGTGTTTCTCAGGTAAAATGACCAAGAAGGGTCTCGCGCGATAACTGCGAACGGTTCGCTGTCTCCTCAACCAGATCGGTGCCTACCGACCTTACAATGACAACATACACAACATCGGCGAGGTTGTACAATGAGAATTCGTAAAAATCGAAAGAATTCCACCGAAAGTGGCCACTCGCGTCTCAGAAAGCCAGGATTTCCATCTAAAATAGCGTATGCGTTCTCTTTCCGGCACAGTTTTCCGGACTGAAGGGTCATTCCAGCCGAGCGATGGGATTCATTTGTGTATGACGAGTCACATCCCGCTCGCCATGACTAGGCGAGGATATCTTTGACGATGGTGCCGTGAACGTCGGTCAGGCGGAAATCGCGGCCGCTGTAACGGTACGTCAGTTTTTCGTGATCGATCCCCATCAGGTGCAACATCGTGGCGTGGAGATCGTGAACGTGGACTTTCTTTTCGACGGCGGCGAAGCCGAACTCGTCGGATGCGCCGTAGGTCATGCCGCCTTTCACGCCACCGCCTGCCATCCAAACGCTGAAACCGTGATTGTTGTGGTCGCGGCCGGATGCGCCTTCGGATGTCGGCGTACGGCCGAATTCGCCGCCCCACAACACGAGTGTGTCTTTGAGTAACCCCGTTCGTTTCAGGTCCGTTAAAAGTGCGGCCACGGCTTTGTCGCTCGCTTTGGCCTTGTCGCGGTGGCCTTTTTCGAGTTCGCCGTGATCGTCCCACGGTTGGCCGGAACCGAAGAACACTTGCACCGTGCGGACGCCGCGTTCGACGAGGCGACGCGCGATGAGGCACGAATCGGCGAAGGTGCCGCTGCCGTAGAGTTCGCGGGTGCCCTTGGTTTCGCGGTTGACGTCGAACGCTTCCTGGGCTTCGGTTTGCATACGGTACGCCATTTCGAGCGACTGGATACGTGCATCGAGTTGATCGTCGTTATCGCGAACATCGCGATGCATCCGGTTGAGTTCGTTGAGCAAATCGAGTTGTCCGCGCTGGCTGGTTTTGGTGACGCTTTTATTTTCGATATGCTCGATGATTCGCTTGGGATCGAGGTTGGCGATGTGGCATCCTTGATACACGCCCGGCAAGAAACTGTTGCCCCAGAGTTGCGGGCCGACGACCGGTTTGCCGGGACAGAGAACCACGAAGCCCGGCAGGTTTTGGTTGACGGTACCGAGGCCGTACGACAGCCACGAACCCATACTCGGGCGGATCGGCTGCGTGTTGCCGGATGTCATCATCAGCAACGAGGGCTCGTGGTTCGGCACGTTCGTATGCATCGAACGGATGACGCAGATGTCGTCGATGCACTTGCCGATTTCCGGGAAAATCTCCGAGACTTCGATGCCGGACTTCCCGCACTTCACGAACTTAAACGGCGAGCGGAACAGCCCGCCCGTGCTGCGTTCGGTCTTCAAACCGGCGGCGACGGGCTTCTGGCCGTGATACTTGTCGAGCGCCGGTTTCGGGTCGAAGGTATCGACCTGCGACGGGCCGCCGTTCATGAACAGGTGAATGACGTGCTTCGCTTTCGGCGCGAAGTGCGGCGGCTTCGGCGACAACGGCGACGCGGCCGGAACTGCCGCCGCGAGTTCGCCACTCGAAGCGAGCACGCCTGCCAGGCCAAGCATACCGAAACCGGTACCCGTGCGGGCTAACAACTGTCGGCGATTCATCGGGAGCATCGTCGTACCTCTGCGATTCATCTCGACTCGCCATCCTTGTAGCAGGGCAGTCTTGTTAGCCCGACGCGCAAGCGAGGAACTTTCTTCCCTCGCTTGCGCGTCGGGCTAACAAGACCGCTACAACGAATCCGAAATGAGACTAATCGATGTAAAGGAACTCGTTCGAGGCGAGCAGAATTTGTGCGTATTGTTCCAGCTGCGATAGCTTATCTTCCGCCGTCGGCTTGATGGTCAGGTATCGTTCGCCGAGTGACAATTCCTTGTCAGTGGGCAGCCGTCCGTAGGCCTGTTGGTAACCCGCGCGGATACGTTCCGGATCGTTCGGCAGTCGTTGCAACCGTGCGGCAAAACTCTTCGCTTGTTTCAGCATGAACTCGCTGTTGAGCGCGAAGAGTTGCTGTTGCGGAACGGTGGTGACGGTGCGTTTGTCGGCGGTCACGTTGGCATCGGGGAAGTCGAACAGACGCAACAGGCCATCGAGTTCATGACGACTAATTTTCGCGTACACCGTGCGACGGTTGTTATCCGATTTCAGGTCGAACGTCGGCCCGCCCGCCGTGCGATCGAGGTTCCCGGATACCGCGAGGAGGCTGTCCCGCCAGATTTCGACGTCCATGCGACGGCGGTTCGCACGCCACAACATCGCGTTGTCGCCATCGGTGGCGATCCCTGCCGCGGTGGTCGAACTCTTGAGTTGATACGTCGAAGACAGCATGATCGTACGGTGCAACGTTTTGATCGACCAGCCGCGTTCGATGAAATGGAGCGTGAGCCAGTCGAGGAGTTCCGGATGCGTGGGCCGGTCGCCGAGCTTGCCGAAGTTGCTCGGCGTGCCGACGAGTCCTTTGCCGAAATGCTGCTGCCAGACGCGGTTGACGATCACCCGAGCCGTGAGGGGATTGTCTTTCGACGCGACGGCGTTGGCCAAGTCGAGCCGCGAGTAGTCTTTGGTCGTCGTGGAAATCGGCGACGTGAGTAGCTGCAAGAAGCCTTTCGGTGCGACTTCGCCGAACTTCAACGGGTTGCCACGAACGAACACTTTCATCGTGGTTCCGCCACCCTGCAACACGTTGGCGGCGGGGTACATCGGCGGCGCGGACTTCTTCGTCTCTTGCAATTGCACGCGCATGGCGGCGAGGGTTTTGCTGTCGTCAGGTGCAAGTTGTTTTTCGACGTCCGCAGCCGGAACCGCGAACGGGCCGTTCGGTTCGAGGAAGATCGCCTTGATGAGTGCTTCGTGTTCCTTCTTCGGCTTGCTCTTTTCCGCAACTGCCGATTGTAAGGCTTTCTCGAAAGCCGCTGCCAGGGTTGCGGTTTCTTCGGCGGTCGCATCGGGTTTGATCGCGAACCACGCCTTTAACTCGGGCACGACTTTCTTGGCGTTCTTGGGGTCGGTGTACTTCAGCCACTGTTTGAGAATGCGCACATCCAATGCGGCGTCTTTCGCGAACTTTTCGAGGTCGGGTTTTGTGGCCGTACCTTGTGCCGTTTGAATCTTCCGCGCTTGAACCAGATACTTCGCCGTCTTATGGACTTCGGCTTCGGCGACTTTCGCGGATCGTTCGGCGAGCCAGGCTTTGATCTTGTCGTCGTGCGCTTTGACGACCTGCTGCCCGTCGGCGTACTTCTTGACTTCGACCGGCGAAACGAGCGGCGATTCCGCCAGATTCGAGCCGTTGAAGATGCCCGCGATCGAGTAATAATCTCGCGTGGGGATCGGGTCGAATTTGTGATCGTGGCAACGTGCGCACGACACCGTGATGCCCATGAAGCCGCGCGTCAGCGTGTCGACGCGGTCGTCGAGTTCGTCGGCCACGGCTTGTTCGCGGAAGGTGTTCTTGTAGTATTCCGCACCCAACCCGAGGAAGCCGAGGCCCGCGATGCGAGTGAATAAATCACCTTCGCTCTCGCTGACAAGGTCACCCGCAATCTGGAGCCGCACGAACTGGTCGTACGGCATATCGGCGTTGAATGCGCGAATCACCCAGTCGCGATAGCGGTAGGCATTCGCCTTCGGTTTCACTTCAAATGTGTGTGCTTGATCTTCCGAGTAGCGGGCCACGTCGAGCCAGTGCCGTGCCCAACGCTCGCCGTAATGCGGCGACGCGAGCAAGTGATCGAGCACTTTCGCGTAAGCATCCGGGCTGTTGTCGTTCTCGAACGCACTCACTTCCTCGATCGTTGGCGGCAAGCCGATGAGATCGAAATACGCCCGCCGAATGAGCGTGCGTTTATCCGCGATGCCGACGGGTGACAGTTGCTTGTCATCCCATGCTTTGTGAATGAACGAGTCGATCGGGTTCCGGATCGGAACTTTCGGTGTTTCGATGACGGGAATGCTCGGCGAACGTGGCGGTTGGAACGCCCAGAACTGTTTGCCTTTGACGAGATCGATTCCCGAAATCGTCGTCGTGCTACCGTCACGCGGGTCGGGTGCGCCCATCGCCACCCACTTCTCGAAGTCGGCGATCGTGGCGGCGGGCAGCTTGCCGCTCGGTGGCATCTGCAAATCGCCGTCGTACTTCAACGCCTTCAGCAACGTGCCTTGGTCCGGTTTGCCCGGCACAATCGCGGCCCCCGTGTCGCCGCCTTTGAGGAGCGCATCGCGCGAATCGAGACGCAGGCCACCCTTGAGCTTCTTCGCCGTCTCGGCGGCGGCATCGTGGCACTTCGCGCACTGCGCAACGAGCACCGGCCGAATCTTCGCTTCAAAGAAATCGTTGCCCGCGCGGTCGTCGGCCGCACCAGTTGTGGTGAAGAAAGTGAAAGCCACAAATGCAGTAAATGCGTATCGTTTCATACGTCGTGCTTCAGGCGGTGGGATTTTCTATCGATTCCGACAGTCGGCAGGTGGGAGTGTTTGGCCGACAATAATAGTATCGCAAATGACCCGGCGAATACTACGGACATTTTTTCGGGTATTTGGAAGTTTCGCGAACGAGAACCGGAGGCTGCGTGAATCTCGAATTGACCGACGATGTCGCTGTGGTGATCGGGGCGGCACGCGGGTTGGGCCTGGCGATTGCCATGCAGTTCGCGATCGAGGGTGCCAGAACGATACTGTGCGACCGCTCCGATGCCGTGATTGCCGAGGCTGCGAAACTGCGTTCCGAAGCGGAGATCGTCGACGCCACCGAGTACGAATCGGTGCGCGAAGCCGAACGCCGTATTCGTAGTCGGCACGGGCGGATCGATCACATCGTGTATGCGGCGGGCGTCGGTTCGGGGAAGTTCGGCTTCCCGTTTTGGAAACTCGAACCCGCCGATTGGGAGCGACCCATCCGCGTCAACTTGATCGGTGCCGTCCACGTC
>JAYVXI010000158.1:0-15695 GCA_043785305.1 Limnoglobus sp.
TCGTTCGTCCATGACGGACTCCCGTAAAACGCGAGCGAATGCAAACGATTATCCCACAATTCCTTGCGGCAAGAAAGCACGAAGATACAGTAGAAATACTTCGCGCGGTCGAAAATGATACGCTACCGGTCTGACAATCCAAACTTGTTAGCCCGACGCGCTAGCGAGGGATTACTGTCGTTTCTGCGATGTCGTGCCTTCTCGCGGGTTCCCTTCGCTTGCGCGTCGGGCTAACAAAAAAAACGTATCGAATCACCCCGCCCGAAGCATAGGCGAGCGGTGGGTGTAAGCCGTGTAAGCCGAGTTACCTCCCTCGCTCGCCAAGAATGAGCGGATGACACGTTAAACGCCACAAATCAACGAACGAAGCCCACGGATTACTCCGTGGGCTTGTTGCGTTACTTCTTATCTTTTTTATCGGGAGGAGACGGTTGCGGAGCGGGCTTCAGCGCCGGTGCTGGAGTGAATAACGGGGCGGGTTTGAATGTTGTCACCGGTGGTGGTGGGTTAAATGCGGGCTTCGGTGCGGGTGGTGGCACGAACACCGGTGCGGGCTTCGGAGCAGGTTGCGGTGCGGGTGGCGGAACGAACACCGGTGCGGGCTTCGGAGCAGGTTGCGGTGCGGGTGGCGGCACGAACACCGGTGCGGGCTTTGGAGCGGGTGCTGGGGCGGGTGGCGGCACGAACGGCTTTGGTGCGGGCACAGGAGCGGGTATCGGCTTCGGTGCGGGCACTGGAGCCGGCGCTGGTAGAGGCTTCGGTGCCGGTGACGGTGTAACCGGTACCCCTGGCTTCATTTCTGGCCTGATCCCTACGGGTGGTGCCAACGGTTTCACATCGGTTTTCACGCCAGGTTGCACGGGTACCAGCGGCTTCGTCTCCGGTTTGGTCGTTACCATTGGCGCGGGTGCCGTCGGCTTCAGCGCGGGTGGGGTGGTCTTGCTCCCGACGAGCGTTGCGGCTGGTGGCGGGATCTTGATTTTCTGCTCCTCGGCGACCTGACCGCGAAACACGGCGGCTTTCGGTACGTCGATCTTCACCGAACGTGGCTTATCGTCGATCTTGTTTGCCACTTGCGAACGGTCGGCCAGATTCGTTTCCAACTGCTTCCGCTGCGCCGATACGCCGCGAAGATCTTGTGCGAACTTCTGCTCCTGAACGCGGTCTTCCTTCGCGAGTGGTTTCAGGGCGATCTTTTGGTTCGTTTGCTGCACGTTGTTCATCGTCGTCAGCAACATCGTGTTGTTATTGACGGTCTTATTCGTGTTCACCACCACGGTGTTGGTGTTCGTGTTGTTCGTCACGTTGTTGGTCACGTTCGTCACATTCGTGATGTTGTTAATCACCGTGTTCTGCTGAACGAGCGTACGTGGAGGGCGTGCGAGCGATCCGTTATAACGGCCCGCGTAGACATCGTTGATACCCGTGGCCCAAGTGCGATCGTTGCGGTACGAGACGCGGTAATAATCCCACATCGGGTCGTAGCCAAAGCCGCGGCCGAAGCCGACGTTGATCGCAAAGTTGCTGCCGCGAGTATTGCCGCACCACGCGGAGTAGCCCCCTTGGCTGTAGCGGTTATCGTAATAATCGCCGAAGTAGTAGCTGCCGTAGCCGCGACGCACGAACAGCGACGTGAACAGGCCGGGAACGTTGACGACGACGACGGGCGTGTACACGAACGAAGGTTGGTAATAAACGGAGCGTTGCACGTACACGGGGGCGTATAGCACGCCGCGATCCGCGAGCGGGAAGTCCCAGTAGCCATCGATGAAGATGTAACCGGCGGGGGTCCAGCGATAGTGCGACGACACCCAGATCCAGCCCGGATTGTAATCGATCCAGACGCCCGGACGATAGACGTAGCGATTGCGCCACACCCACGATCCGGGAACGTAGATGTGCGTTTCCGAAGGCGCGGGAATCGACGGAGCGACTTCGATGGCGGCGGGTGGTGGGGGCAGATATTCGATTTCCGCACGCTCGACGCGGGCTTCTTGCCAGAAACCGTTTACCCAGAGGAAGCCCGTGCGGGCTTCGCGCCAGCTACCCGCCACCCAGACGCGGTTCGGTGGGGGCACGCGCCAGAATCCGCTGATCCAGATAAAGTCCGTACGCTCTTCGTCCCAGTGCCAGTAGCCGGGAATCCACTGGACGTTGTCGCCGGCGGGCTTTTGGTCGGGTGGGAGTTCCTCGATCGCGTCGGGCGGGGCTTTCGCGACCGTAACCGATGCCCCCGTTTGGACTTCCAGCGTGGCGGCGAACGCTTCGTGGATCGGGCCGCGCGCGAGGACTTCGACCCCTTGGGTCGGATCTTCGGCACGAATAACGGGCGAAATTGCGGTGATGCCGAGGCCTAACAGGCTGGCAGCAAACAGCTTACGGATGAGAGATTTCATGACAGGCCCTTGCGGGAGCGTGAGTATCAGTGGTGTCGATCAACGAAGTACGGATGGCGGTAGTTGGGAAACTTGCGCTCGTTACAATCGACTTGGTCGCGATCGTAACTGAAACTAAAGAATAACCACTATTCGAGTCGACGACAATCGCGGTCTGGTTGACGCGAAAAGCGGCGAAATAATCTTTCGGAATTCACTTGCGTACTCACGGCACCCCGGCTATGCGTCGCGTGGGGGAAACGTTTCGCTTATTGTTCACCGGCCTGCACTGGGCCTCGCGATCCGTTTTTTGTGGGGGGTTCACGCCGTGTACGTTGCTTGTTCCACGTTATGTTTCAGCGGGGCACCGCTCGACGATGCCTTACGTTCGATCCGCGAGATGAATTTTGCCAAAGCGGACATTGCCGTTCGCGAACGGGGCGGGCACCTGAAGCCGTCCGATTTGCTCGGCGATCTCACGAAAATCTGCCAACGAATTAAGGCATCGAACGTGCCCGTGGCGGCATTTCACGCGGCATTTCCACAACCCGATGGCGAACTGACGCGCTCGCAACTCCGTGCCGTTAGCCGGTTGGCCCGCTTACTCGCGGCCCCGCTCGTTTCGGTACCCGCGGCCGACATCGGTGCCGATTTCGCAAAGGAAGTCGAACGCCTCACCGGCTGGTATAAGATCGCGTCGGCAGAGGGCGTCATCCTGACGATCGAGACCGATTCGCAAACGCTCACCGCCGATCCGGACATGGCTGCCGAACTGTGCCGCCTCGTGCCGGGCCTCGGTATCAGCCTCGACCCGAGCCATTACATTGCCTCGCCAGGTGGGCCAAAAAACTACGACTGCCTGTATCCGTTCGTGCGGCACGTTCGCCTCCGCGATTCGGGCAATAAACCCGATGCGTTCCAAGTTCGCGTTGGCCAAGGCGACCTGGAGTATGGCCGCATTATCACGCAACTCGATCGCTGCCGCTACGACCGGGCGCTGAGTGTCGACGTGCGAAACATGCCGATGCCATCGTTCCCCGTCGAGCCGGAAGTGCGGAAACTGAAGTACCTGCTCGAATCGTTGGTATAACGAAACGAATGGCAACAAAACTGACTACGAAATCTCGCGAATGGTCGCCCCGACAATGGGAAGGGGCGGACTACTTCGCATGGCTGAAGTTGCTCGTTCGCAACCGTTTCGCCGTCGAACCGGGGTACCTATACATCGCGGGTATCGTCTCCGGCGTCACGTTCGCGAATACCGTGCTCGGCTGGTTGCAGAACGGTATTTACGGCAGTCGCATCGCGAACACGAAATTACCCGAAGACCCGATCTTCGTCATCGGACATTGGCGTACGGGCACGACACTCCTCCACGAATTGCTCATCCTCGACGACCGCCACACGTACCCCGATACCTACGATTGCTTCGTCCCGAGACACAACCTGATCTCGGAATCGTTCTTCAAGAATCATCTCTCGTTCCTGATGCCTCATAAGCGGCCGATGGACAACATGGTCGCCGGATGGGACCGCCCGCAAGAGGACGAATTCGCGCTCTGTTTGCTCGGCCAACCGAGTACCTACACCGATGTCGCGTTCCCGAATCATCCGTCGAACGACCCGAACGCTCTTGACCTGTCCGGACTCTCGCACGCGCAGAAACAAGCCTGGAAACGCGCACTTTTGCGTTTCGTGCAAACGATCACATACAAAGATCCGCGCCGCATCGTGCTCAAATCGCCACCGCACACCGCACGCATTCCGATACTGCTCGAACTGTTCCCGAATGCGCGATTCGTCCACATTACGCGCGATCCGTACGTGCTGTATGCGAGCACGCTGAACCTGTGGAAAACGCTCGCCAAACGCCACGGCTTGCAGACGCTGCGCCACCCGGAACTGTTCGAGGAAAAAGTCCTCCGCGAATATCGCATCATCCACGAACGCTACGAAGAAGCGAAGGCGATGATCCCTGCGGGGCGGCTGGTGGAAGTACGCTACGAAGAATTCGTCAAAGACATGCTGACCGGCACCGAGGCAATCTACAACGGATTGAACCTCGGAAACTTCGCAGGGATGAAGCCGAAACTCGTCGAATATCTGGCGAAGCACAATGCCTACGAGACGAATAAGTATCCTCTGTCCGATGCCGATCGCGCGAGAGTCAAAGAGCGTTGGGGCGACATTATTTCCAAACTCGGGTACGACTCGCGATGAGTCAATTTTCCAACGCGCCAGGCAATGGTTTAGGAAAGGCCGACGGTCGACCGCGACGAGGCGGTTGCGGAAGGTGCTTGAACGATCTTGCGAACGATGCGAGGTGATTGAGACCGTCGCCGAACGTGGTGTACGGCATCTTGGAACGAAACTCGCCGAGGCCTTCTCCGCCAATGGCCACGGCGACGTTCTTCTTGTCGGCCACTCGGAAAAACTCGGTGTACTCCGCAAGAAACTTGTCGGGGTGCGCAATATGCGACACGGAAATCCAGATTAATTGCGGCGAAAGCTCTTCGAGAGCCGCATGGAATGCAGACATGGGCGTGTGCGGACCGAGATTGATCGCGTCCCAACCATTTTCGATGAGCGTGAGTTTCGAGAGTAAACTCGGCAAAATATAATGGTCGTGTTCCGGTGCGCCGCCGACTGCGACCGGACGGATATTTTCGGAATTCGTACGCAAGAACGCTCGCAATTCGTAGATCGCTCCGACGCACGACTGCGTAATCCGGTGCTCCTGATGCACGTCCATTTTCTTCTTTTCCCACTGCTGCCCCACGTATTTGAGGGCAGGGGATATCAGGTGGTCGGCAATCGCGTCGATCGTCATGCCGCCACGATACGCAGCATGAATGAGTTCGCGAATCGCATCCTGGTCGACGTCCGCCACGGCTTCGACGAACTTGGCGTAAACCAAATGCACGTCGACACTGTTCGCGGAACCTGCACCGATCAGGAGTTTGTTGAGATCGGCTTTCGGCAAATTGCCATCGCGGACGGCGCGGAGGACATCGCCGACGAGGAGCTTACGGTGTCCGCCTGCCGTGCGATGTGCGGGGAGGGTGCCATCGTCCACCCAGCGTTTGACCGTGGTAACGCTAACGCCGAGCGCGAGCGCGACTTGGGCCGTACTGACGTACTGGCTATCGACGATCGGTTGAGGAAAATCGGAGTTCGGACGGCTCATGCATCTCTCGAAATCGTCGAGGTTCGGCGATTGTACACGTTTCGGACGATTTATTTTTCCCGATGAAAACGCGAAAAACAAACTCATATTACAATTATTGTAGCACTACCGAGTGAATAAATCCATTTTTAACTTGACGAACGGTGAGCGTCGGGCCATAAATATGGACGTATTGGACGTTTTGCAGTTGTGATCGGTTTTGCCCTGCGGTTATTCGACGACAGACTATGTGATCTCGGCACAACATGTGCAACAAATGTGCCATGTCGTTGTCATCGATCGCAAAGCATCTAATGCGGCGGAATTCTCGAATGGAGAACAACATGCTCGACGTGAAAACTGCGACTCGTTCGGTATCTCGTACGATCCATCGTTCGATGAGCCTGCCGAGCTATGTCCGTCACGACACGTTTCGCCTTTCCAATGCTGCGAAAGTTTACGATCCGAGTCACCTCATCGCCTCGGACACTTCCTACGACGAAAAATACATGCCGGATGAAGTGACGCGGGAACATGCGCGATACATGCACTACGCTGCACACCGAATGCACACGTCGAAGTCCGATGTCGAACTGAAAACGTGGCACGGAATTTACCTGACGCTACGCGACCGCATCGTGATCGGTAACCGAAAATTGATCTATCGCGCGGTCCGCCGTCGCATGGCCGTTGCGAATCGTGCGGACGATATGATCGGCGATTGTCACATCGTGCTCATCCAAGCGGTCGCCGTCTACAACCCGTGGATGGGCATCCGTTTTAGCACGTACGCCTACACCTGCTTGGTTCGGGCACTCGCACGAATGTCGCAGCGACTGTCGACCGATTGGCTCGCACGTTCGACGTCGCTCGACTACTTGCCCGATGGCGAACCCGGCGGAAAGGTGCTCCACGAACCGACCAGCAGCGCCAGTTTCCGCATCGATCAGTTTCTGCGCGACGATCATCCATTGCTGACCGCACGCGAGAAGTCGATTATCGGTTTGCGTTTCAATCTGAAAGAACAAACGATTTCGCCGACACTCGAGAAAGTGGGCGAAGAGCTCGGCCTGTCGAAAGAGCGTGTACGACAAGTTCAGGCCAGTGCCCTCGACAAACTCCGCAAGGCGCTTACGGTTGGAGCGGCGGAGTAATTTTCACCATTCGTCATCCTCTCGAACCCTTACCGATTTCGCGAACCGGTAGGGGTTCCTGCATTTCTGAAAGGACTGTAACCATGACCGGATTCTGCGTCGTTTCGTAGTCCGTTTTGTTCGCAACGAATGCCAAGCACATCTCGACGAACGAAAGATTTCCGATGCCGAATCGTTGGCACATCTCGCGGTGGCCGGCGAAAACATCGTCGTTCGCGACCTCAACCGCTTGACCGCCTACACCTGGAGTGCAAAGAAATGACGACCGACTGACACCGGATTGTCGGCGATTGAATTTCTTTTGCAGAAAGCGCGCAAGTAATGCTTGATTCCCCTCACGATGCGGCCTAGTATCTGCATTCGACGACATCATCGTGACTCGCAGAAGAAGGGATCCGGATTCTGCGAGAAGTTTGCGACCCTCATAACTTCGGGTAGGAATCGTAATGGCAAAGTCGAATTTAGAAGAGGTTGGCATCATCACGCAAATCCGAGCGGCTCGACTATGCCGGTTGCTGACGCATCTCGCGGGCAGCCCTCTGACCCGCGAGGCGATCACCAAAAAGCTGAAGATCGATCCGCGCAGTTTCTATCGCGATCTCGACCTCCTTCGCTCGCTCGCCATCGACATCAACTCGACCGATAACAAATATCACCTCGACGGCACGCTCGACGAAGCGCTCGATAAACTCCCCGTCCCCGACCCTGGCCTCAGCATTCGCGAAGCACTCGTCCTCGCGAAAGGCACGACGGCGATTCACAAGAAATTGCGTACGCAACTCGAAACGCTAATCGGAACGGCACGCAAGTAAGAGCCGGTTCCACTTGCATCCCGTCCGCGTTCCCGATTATCGTCTCGCGAACCGCTTCCGCGTCGCGAGAATTTCCGTGAACATGATCGTCGTGATTCCCGCTCGATTCGCATCGTCGCGCTTGCCCGGCAAACCGCTACTCCGCGAAACGGGCCAGTACCTCATCGAGCACGTTTACGAACGTGCGATGCAGGTGAAATCGGCCACGGCGGTCGTGGTAGCAACCGACGACACGCGAATTTATGACGCCGTGATGCAGTTCGGCGGCCGTGCGATGATGACCCGCGACGATCACCCATCCGGCACGGATCGCGTGGCCGAAGTCGCGATGCAGTTCCCGAATGCCGATGTCATTTTGAACCTTCAAGGCGACGAGCCGCAGTTCGACCCGGAAGCGATCGACGCGCTGGCCGCCATGATGCGCGACACCCGCACCGATGTCGGCACGCTGGCCACGCCGATACGCAACCTCGCGGATTACCACAGCCGCAATTGCGTCAAAGTCGTTTGCGACGATACGGGCCGCGCGATGTACTTTAGCCGTAGCCCCATCCCGTGCGTTCGCGATGGCGATCCCGATTTCCACGCGGAACCGCCGCTGTTCCTGCAACACGTCGGCATTTACGCCTACCGACGCGAGACGTTATTGCGGCTCGCACAAACGCCGCCACACCGGATCGAGATCGCCGAAAAGCTCGAACAACTTCGGTTGCTCGGCACTGGTGGCGTCATTCGCGTCGGCATCATCGCGGAGGCGCATCGCGGCGTCGATACCCCTGAAGATTATGCCGCGTTCGTCGAATGGACCCGCGCCGCCGCACGCCGACGCGCGGCATAGTGGTACGCGCTCGGTTGCGTCGGGCATCGCGTTCCATACGCTAAGCATGGGCGAATGGGATTCAGTTCACGCACCGTGGTTCCGTCGCCCCGACGGGACCGGTGTTGGGGTTTCGGTGCTATGGCGAAGCATATTTTCGTGACGGGCGGCGTGGTCAGTTCACTCGGGAAGGGGCTGACCTCGGCATCGATCGGCATGCTCCTCGAACGTCGCGGCCTCAAAGTCCGGTTGCAAAAATTCGACCCGTACCTCAACGTCGATCCGGGGACGATGAGCCCCTATCAGCACGGCGAAGTTTACGTCCTCGACGACGGCGCAGAAACCGATCTCGACCTCGGGCACTACGAACGATTCACGAACGCGCACCTCGACCGCGATTGCAACTTCACGACGGGGAAAATCTATCAGTCGATCATCACCAAAGAACGGGGCGGCGAGTATCGCGGCAAAACCGTGCAGGTCATTCCGCACGTGACCGACGAAATTAAGAGTTGCATTCGCAAACTCGTCGCGCCCGATATCGACGTGGTGATTACCGAAATCGGTGGCACCGTCGGCGACATCGAAGGGATGCCGTTCTTCGAGGCGATTCGTCAATTCGCGCTCGAATCGGGCCGCTCGAACTGCCTGTTCATCCACCTGACGCTCGTGCCGTATCTGAAGGCGGCGGGCGAACTGAAAACGAAACCGACGCAGCATAGCGTGCAGGAACTCCGCAAGATCGGCATCCAGCCCGATGTGATTATCTGCCGCACCGAGCGAACGATACCACCCGAAGACTGCGATAAAATCGCCCAGATGTGCAGCCTCGAACGCCGTGCCGTGATCGAGGAAAAGGATCGCGAACATAGTATTTACGAAGTGCCGTTGAGCTTGCACACGAACAAACTCGACGAGCTGATCGTCGAGAAACTGCACCTGACGGCGACGCGACAGATCGACATGTCCGACTGGAAGGAGATGCTCACCCGTATCATCAAGCCGACCAACGAGGTCACGGTCGCGTTTGTCGGCAAGTACGTCAAACACCGCGATGCGTACAAGTCGGTTTACGAAGCGCTCGATCATGCGGGGATTTTCCACGACTGCAAAGTGCGGCTCCAGCGGATCGAGGCCGAGAAAGTCGAGCAAGAAGGGGCCACGATGCTGGCGGGCGTCGATGGCTTACTCGTTCCGGGTGGCTTCGACAAACGCGGCACCAACGGCAAAATCGAAGCGATTCGCTTCGTTCGCGAACACAACATCCCGTTCTTCGGCATCTGCCTCGGCTTGCAATGTGCCACAATCGAGTTCGCACGCAACGTCCTCGGTCTTACGGGCGCGAACTCGACCGAGTTCGACAAACACACGCCGCACCCCGTTGTGGCGTTGCTCGATGCCCAGAAGAAAATCACGCAGGTCGGCGGCACGATGCGGCTCGGTGCGTTCGATTGTCGCCTCGAAGCGGGTACGAAATCCCACGCGGCGTATCAGTCGACGGTCGTGTCCGAACGCCACCGCCACCGGTTCGAGGTGAACAACGATTACCGCGCCCAACTCGAAGCGAGCGGGATGCGGATTGCGGGCACCAGTCCCGATGGCTCGCTCGTGGAAGTGATCGAACTGCCGACGCACCCGTGGTTCGTGGCCGTGCAGTGCCACCCCGAATTCAAGTCCAAACCGACGCACCCGCACCCGCTGTTCCGCGACTTCATCGGTGCCGCACTCGAACTGCGTCGGGCAAAGAAGAAGGCCGCCGCCGCAGTGCCGCCCGCCTCCCCGATCGTGGTCGGGTAGCCGATGCCACCCGCGAAACTGCCACCGGTCGCCGCTCGCATACCCTTGGTTATGCGCGAGTTGGACCGACTCTATTCGGACTCGCCGACCGAACTGAATTTCCGCACGCCATTGCAACTGATGGTGGCGGTCATGCTCTCGGCACAATGTACCGACAAGCGCGTGAACCTCGTTACGCCGTCGCTCTTCGCTCGCTACCCCACCGCACACGATTTCGCCACTTCGGATAAAGCCGAACTCGAATCGTACGTGCAATCGACGGGCTTTTTCCGCAACAAGGCAAAGAACATTCGGGCGGCTTGCCAGGCTCTGATCGAGCGTCACGGTGGCGAAGTTCCGCGTACGCTCGAAGAACTCGTGGCGCTACCGGGCCTCGGGCGGAAGTCCGCAAACTGCGTCCTCGGCGATGCGTTCGACACCCCCGGAATTACCGTCGATACCCACGTGGGCCGACTGTCGCGCCGCCTCGGTTTCAGCAAGTACACCGACCCTGTGAAAGTCGAGTTTCAGCTGATGAAACTCCTGCCGCAAGAAGCCTGGACTCGCGTTAGCCACCAACTCATTCTGCACGGTCGCCGCGTCTGTGCATCGCGAAGCCCGCAATGCGATGCGTGTACTCTCGCCACGTTCTGCCCGAAAGCGGGCGTAATTTCAAAATCATCACGGAAAACCTCATGACCACGCACACGCTTCTCGAACGATTCCTTCGTTATGTCAAAATCGACACAACGGCTGACGAAAAGTCGACGACGTACCCGAGCACGCCCGGCCAACTCGTACTCGGGCGCATGTTGAAAGACGAACTACTTGCGATCGGCTTGAGCGATGCGATTCAAAACGAGTATGGCATCGTGTTCGCAACGATCCCCGGAAACGTGCCCGGTGCGCCGACCATTGCGTTCAACTCGCACGTCGACACGTCGCCAGAAACGACGGGAAAGGGCGTCGACCCGCAAATCATTCGCGACTATCGCGGTGGTGACATCCCGTTGACAGCCGACCCGACGAAAGTGATTCGCATCAGCGATAACCCGGAGTTGAATACGCTCATCGGCAAGACGATCATCACGACCGACGGCACGACGCTTCTGGGTGGCGACGACAAGGCGGGCGTCTCGGTGATTATGGAACTGGCCCGCGTACTCACCGAGAATCCGCAGATTCTACACGGCCCGATTCGCGTCGTGTTCACATGCGATGAGGAAATCGGTAAGGGCGTGCTGCACCTCGACCCATCGGAGATCGGTGCCGTTGTGGCCTACACACTCGACGGCGCGGGTGTGGCCGAAATCGAAGCCGAGACGTTCTCCGCAGATCGCGCAACCGTCACGATCACGGGCATCAACATTCACCCGGCGATCGCCAAGGGGCGGATGGTGAACGCGGTCAAGATCGCGGGGACGTTCCTCGACCGCCTGCCGAAACGCTTCCAGTCGCCGGAGACGACCGACGGCCGCGATGGCTTCGTTCACCCGTACCAAATCGAGGGCGGCGTGGCGTGTACCAAGATTCAGATTCTGCTCCGCGATTTTGAAACGGCAGTGTTGAACGAGCGTGCCGAGATGCTGCGCGAAACCGCACGCACAGTCATTCGCGATTTCCCCGAAGCGAAGATCGCCATCGATGTTCACCAACAATATCGGAACATGCGCGACGGGATCGCGAAGGAGCCGCGTGCCATTGCGTACGCGGACAAAGCCGTCACCCGTGCAGGCTTGGTGCCGAAGCACTGCATCATTCGCGGTGGAACCGACGGCTCGCAGTTGACCGCGAAAGGTCTGCCGACGCCGAACCTGTCCACGGGCGAACACAGCATCCACTCGCCGCTCGAATGGACCTGCCTCGAAGAAATGGAAGACGCGGTGCGCGTCCTCGTGGAACTGGTTCAGGTCTGGGCTGGGAAGTAGTTATGCGATCGTAACCGTGGGGTCCGATTGCATTTCCAACGTTCCAGACGCCGTAGGTCGTGGTCGAAGAGGCTTTGCGATGAGGCCCGACAGAACGGCAACGACAGAAACCCTCATGGTTTTTACGTCCCGCGCGCTAACTCGGAGGATACAAATGTGGTTTCATTTGAGTAAAGACCGATGGAAAGAGAATGCTATCACGGAATTGCTGCGGACAAAGAACGGTTACGGTGAGCCGGAAGAGAGTCGATTCTCTGTTGCCCCATCCGTTGGCCGTGCGTACCTCGCTTGCCCGCATACTACGGAAGGCGAACCGCTCTTCATTTACCAAGTCCATGTCCAACTTCCGATACGCAACACTAATACTGCCGATTACAAGATTAGCCACGAACATATCATCACCGAAGCAGTCCTTGCAGATGAGAATGGCCGCATTCCGATGAGTCTATTGGGTCAAGTTCTCGTTGGTGCGGGGCAACGTCCTTATCTAAGGTTTGTGTACTCAAACTATAACCTCGACATAACCTATGAGGAAGAAGCCCAGCTTTTATGGGAAGTCAGTGATGGGTTGTGGCGGTTCGCAAATCCCTCTCGTAGCGAGGTCACACAGAAACTCACTGAGCTGCGGGGTGGGATCAGTGGGCTTCCTCACGGAAAACGTACAGTCGATTAGGAGGGAAATTTTATCGTTTCTGCGATGGCGTGCTTACTTGTGGGTTCCCCTCGCTTGCGCGTCGGGCTAACAAAACAGCACATGTTTGGAAGTAACATGCGTGATTCGGATGACGAACCGCCCGATGGCCTTTACCACGATGACGAGTGGCAAACGGTGCCGTGCCGGTATTGTCGTGCGGAGATTGCGGAGGAATCCGAGCAATGCCCGCGTTGCGGGCAGTATCAGTCGGCGGAAGATGCGCCGCGAACCGAGCGTTCGTATTTTTGGCTCGTCATGATGATCCTCGCGGCGATTTGTGCGGCATTCTGGGCGACGACTTAGCTTTTGCGGATCCACTCGAACAAGCCGATGCGGTGGCCGTCGGGGTCGCGCAGAATCGCACGGCGATAGCCTTCTTCGCTCTCAGTGGTGTCGTCGTCGGGGACGATGTTGAGCTTGGAAAGTCGTGCCAGTTCCGCAGTCAGATTTTCGACCTCAAAGTAGACGATCGATTGGCTATCGACCTTACCGGTGTCGCGATGTTCGCGGAGCGACAGCTGCCCGCCCGCATCGAACTGGACGTATTTCTTGTCGGTATCGTTGACTCTCACGTGCAAGCCGAGTTTGTCGCGATACCACGCCAGTGACGCGGCAATGTCCGTCACGGATAGTTCGGTCATGTAGAGCTTCATGAATCAACCTCCAAAGAGTTTGCCGAATGAGCCGCCCTGTCCTGCCCCCGTTTCGCGGAACAGCACCGACTCGCGTTTGAACTGCCGGACCGCGAACCAGAGTGCCGCCGTCACACATACCGTTAAACCACCGATCACTGTAAAAAAGTACCCCCACGGCGTCGGGTCGCTCGATATCGACAGCAATTTTTGCTGCAATAGTAACGCACCCGTAATCGGTACGAGCGAGTTGCCCAGGTTCAATTCGGTGCCGGGCAGCATGGTACTGAAGGCGAGCGGCATCGCGATCAGAATCAGCGGCATCAGGTAGTATTGGCCCTCTTTGGTGCTGCGTGCGAACACGCCGAGTGCCACACAGATCGCACTGAAGAACATCGCCAGCGGGAAACCGACGATGATGCAACCGATCAACCCCGGCCAGTTCAGGATCGGGAACCCGAGCAGCAATTCGACGATTAACGCACCGCCTGCCAACCATAATACGTTCCAGATCACCGACCCGAACGAGAAAAATGCGACTGCGAGAAACTTACCGAAGACGATTTCGTTTCGCTCCGCTGGGCTGATGAGCAACGTCTCCATCGTGCCGCGTTCCTTTTCCCCGGCGGTCAGATCGACGGCGGGCTGAATCGAACCGGCGACGATCCACATCATCAACACGAACGGGAAGATCCGCACGAACTGATCGCGCAACTCGTCCGCAGCCCGCTTTGCCTTCGGTTTCGAGGCTTGCGGTTCGTCGATATCGAGGACGCGATCGAACTCCTTCGACAAGCCCGCACGAACGAACCGCGCCTCGCGCAGTTTGCCTTCCCAACGCCGCACGATCTCGGTGAGGCGTTTCGTGGCAATCTTCGATTTCTCGTCGCCGTCGCGATTTTCGATCTTCAACTTCACCCGCTTCCCGGCTTTCAATTGTTCCGAAAAGCCTTCGGGGATGATCAAAACGACATCGACGCGCTTTTCGCGCAGAGCGGTTTCGGGATCGCCATCGAGTTCGATGCCGACGATCGTACCCGTTGCCATCTCCGTGTCGGTGGTTGCGTCGACGAACTGATCGCCCACCAACAACGGGTTCGCGTCTTTCTCGGCAGACAGCGCGCTTCCGCCAACGATGCCGACGACGGTCTTTTGCTCGGTGATCGATTTCGCGAGCAGAAACCCCGCGAGGCCGAAGAACGGATAGAGGATCGCGGGCATCACGAGAATCAGCAGCACCGTGCGACGGTCGCGTAAGAGGTCGCGAGTTTCACGCATCGTGATTAAGCGGATGATCGACCAGCGCATAGTGGCTCGGGTAAGATGTGCAAACGAAAAAAAACGCGACGGATACCCTCGTAAAAGGATTTCCGTCGCGTGTGTCTCCATCCCATTGGACACTAGTGGGATGAATATCTGACCCTGCGGGGAGTCGAACCCCGGTCTCAACCGTGAAAGGGTCGTGTCCTAGGCCTCTAGACGACAGGGCCATAACATCGCACCGTTTTTTTAGAGGGTTGGCGTAGAGGCGTCAACCCCCGAAGGCGTTTCCGTGCGGAGTTGTCGAAATTCGCCGGTGGGTATTGCAGGCGACCTCGATTCGGTCGCACTCGATAGTCTATCCGCATGTCGAAAAAGGCCCGCCAACCGAACGCTCGCTTGCCCCTCGAAGGCTGGATCGTCTACATCGTGCAATGCGCCGATGGCTCGCTCTACACGGGGATCACCAAAGATCTGGTCCGGCGATACCAGCAACACAACGCGGGAACGGCCTCCCGGTACACTCGCAGCCGTCGCCCGGTAAAACTGGTTTACCACGAAGACCAACCCGACCAAAGTTCGGCATTGAAGCGTGAAGCCGCGATCAAGGCCATCACGCGACGAGAGAAGCTGGCAATGATCCACCCGAAGAAAAAACCGGCCAAAGCACCGCGACAAATCGCCCGCCTGGAAGAGATCCCCAACGTCGGCCCAGCCATCGCCGCCGACCTTCGCCAGATGGGAATCACCACACCCGCCGAATTACCGGGGCGCGACCCATTTGCCATGTACGACGAACTGTGCCGAATCACCGGCCAACGCCACGACCCCTGCGTGCTGGACACCTTCATGGCCGCAGTCCGGTACATGGAGGGAGCGCCGAAGCAGCCCTGGTGGAACTACACAGCGGAACGAAAGCGAGTGCTGGCGACACGAAATTCACCCGGCAGAAACTGATACTGTTTCAAACGGTACGAAGTATCAATTCTGGTTCATCCGACAAGTGCGTACTCGGCCAGGTGGATCGCGTAAATGCGTAGCTGGAAGAATTCCTGGTCGCGGTAGCCGTAGGCTTGGCGTT